>NZ_JBWKZA010000015.1:21072-148897 GCF_059424045.1 Pseudomonas sp. GW456-L12 | reverse complement strand
GCCCTGCCCTCCCGCACCAACCTCGCCACTACCGCTACTTTTCGCCGCATTTAGCCGCAGAAATATCCGGATTCGCGCACCAGGTCTCAGTGCGGCCCACGACTTCCGGTATCAAATCCGTTACAAATTAACGCCAGGCGACGTTCGGTTTAAGCAATGCGCCAATACAAGGTCGCCCAAGGAATGAGGCGCGCATTGTGCAACTGCCCCCGTTTTTTCATCCCTCAAGGAAGATCACCGTGCTCAAGCCCCTCACGCTTGCCGTCAGTCTCGCCAGCGTTCTGCTGTCCACCCAGGCCTTCGCCTATGAATACGGCGAACACGCCGCCACCACCCTCGACAAACTGATCAACGACTACCCCGGCCGCTACCGTGGCACCGCCAACTTCGCCGGTGCCGCCGACTGGATGCAGAGCCAGATGGGCAGCGCCTACGGCATCAGCCGCCAGGACTTTTCCTGGACCGCCGGCGGCAACAGCCGCAGCTCGCAAAACGTGGTGGCCTACGCCGCCGGGACCAAGCCGCAATACGTGGTGGTCGGCGCGCACTTCGATACCTATTTCGGCCGCCCGACCCTGCAAGGCCTGGACGACAACGGCTCCGGCGCCAGCGTGCTGACCGAAATCGCCCGCAACCTCGGCGGGCTGCAGCTGGAAAACGGCTTGCAGGTGGTCGGCTTCGGCGCCGAGGAAGAAGGCCTGCGCGGCTCCAGGGCGTTCGTCGATTCCCTCAGCACCAGCCAGCGCGCCAACATGCTGGCCATGATCAACCTCGACAGCCTGATCACCGGCGACATGATGTATGCCCACGCTGGACAGAACAGCAGCGCCAACCCGGCCCTGGCCTCGTTGCGCGAACATACCCTGCAGATCGCCAGGGAACTGCAGATCAATCTGTTCACCAACCCCGGCCTCGACCCGGCATACCCCGCGGGCACCGGCTGCTGCAGCGACGGCGAAGCCTTCGAAGGGCTGAACATCCCGATTCTCTACATCGAGGCCACCAACTGGGAAATCGGCGACCTGGACGGCTACACCCAGACCACCAACCCGGCCATCCCCGGCGGCTCCACCTGGCACGATCCCGCCGAGGACAATAAGGCGGTGCTGACCAACGCCTTCGGCCAGGAACGCATCGACCAGCGCCTGCGCGATTACTCGCGCCTGCTCAGCCGCCTGGTCCTGGAGCTGACCAACGCCGACCTGCTGGCCTCCACCGCCTCCGGCGGCGCTGTGGCGCGCAACCAGCAGGATCATCTGCAACGCCAGCATCAGGCCATGGTCCGGCTGCACGACCGGCGCTGGCTGACCTTGCAGGCGATGGGCCGGGAAGCCGGCAGTTTCGATGGCGAGATCGGCATCGACGGCGAATACAGCCCCGACAGCGGTTTCGACAGCGCGCCCAATCCCGAGGCGCGTCGGCTGGGGGTGCATGCCTTGGGCGACTACCAGCTCAATTCGAGCCTGAATGTCGGCGCCAGCCTCAGCTACCAGAACGGTCGCGACAGACTCGAGCACCGCGGCAAGCTCGACAGCGATACCTGGCAGGCGGCGGTCTACGCCTTGCTCAATGATGGCGGCCCGCAATGGCTGGCCGGCGACCTGAGCGTCGGGCGCACCCGCTTCGAGTCCAAGCGCAACCTGGTGATCCAGGCCAACGGCGGCCCGGTGCTGCTGAACCAGAAACTGACGGGCGATACCGACGCCCTGACACTGGGCGCCCGCATGCTCGGCGGTTACGACCTGGACTTCGGTGCAATCAAGAGCGGCCCCTTCGCCGGCCTCGATTACACCCACTACCGCATCGACCGCTTCCACGAGAAGCAGGACCTGCGCACGGCGCTGAGTTATGAGGAGCAATCATTCGATTCGCTGGAGGCCAGCCTCGGCTGGCGTGTTCGCGGCGCCGTGGCCCTGCCTTACGGCATGAGCCTGCTGCCCTATGGCGACCTGGCCTGGGTCAAGGAGTTGGCGGATGGCCGCCTGGACGACCTGGACCTGACCAGCCGCGCCGATGGTCAAGTGCGCGTGGCTCGCCTGGGCGGCGTGGACAAGAGCTTCGGCCGCGCCCAGCTCGGCAGCCAGCTGGCGATCACCCCGCAGCTGGGGCTGTACGCCGAGGTCAACGGCCGGATCGGCCACGCCGAAGGCAGCCAGACCGGCTACTCCCTCGGTGTGCAGTGGCAGTTTTGAACGCGCGTTGGTAGCCGCTGGCGAGGCTGCGAGACTGCGTACGAGGTGGGCGGTATTGCGACGCAGTCCTCGCAGGTTCGGGGTATGCGGACGGTCTGGGAGGTTGGGGTTGTCTGGTTTGCGGCCGCTGCGCGCCCGGGCGCAGCCTCGCGGGCTCGGCAGCGGCTACAGGGCTACAGGGCTACGGGGCGGGTTTCTTGAAGACGTAGAACAGGTTCGGTTCGCTGACCAGGTACAGGGTGCCGTCGTCGTCCATGGCAATGCCTTCGGCCTGCGGCACCGTGGCCTGCAAGCCTTGCCGGCCCTTGCGCAGCGACATGGTGCTCAGCGGCCGGCCATCCACGTCCAGCTCCAGCACCAGCCACGATTCATCCGACAGCGCCAGCAGATGCCCGGTGCGCTCGTCGTATTGCAGGCTGGACAGGTCACGCACGAACAACCCGGCATCGCGCTTGGGGTTGTTGACCACATGCACCGCGTAGGATTTCTCCGGGTCGTAATGCGGGAAACCCTTGACCTCGTAGATCAGCATCGGGTCGCGTTCCTTGGCGACGAACAGGCGCTTGCCCACCGAATCGTAGGCCAGGCCCTCGAAGCCCTTGTTGCCGCTCATGTGCACACCCAGGGTCATCTGCTCGGCGTCCGCCGCGTCGAGGAACACCGTGTCCTCCTCCAGATGGATCTTGATCAGCCGCTGCTGGCGCTCGTCGGTGATCACGTAGGTGTCGGCGCTGATGAACTCGACCGCTTCCGGGTCGCCAAACCCGGTCAGGGCGATGCGCCGCAGAATGCGCCCGTCGAGCGACAGCTCGATCAGCTCGGCATTCTTGTTGGTCACGGTGAACAGGCTTTTGCGCACCGGATCGTAGGTCAGCGCCGAGACGTCATCCAGGCCTTCGATCTTTTGTGCTTCGAGAGTCACCCGATAGCCATCAAGGCCAATGGCATCGGTGTTGGCCGGCTGCGACATGACCCGCCAGTTGAACCACAGGCGCTCGAAGTAGCGGTGGTGCTGCCCGGCAATGCCCAGCAGCACCAGCACGATAAAACACAGGAGGAGGAACAGCGGTTTGGGATAGGCGAGTCGACGCATGCTGGCAAGCTCAAATACAAATCAGGCGGATGAAATATCACAGCCGGATGAATTTAAACTTAATCGCAGCGGGCGTATGCCGGATCATGGCCTTTTGCCGCCAGAAACCTCTGAATCAGTGCTTCTCAAAGCGATAGAACAGGTTGGGTTCGCTGACCATGTACAGGTTGCCCTGCTCATCCATGGCCACGCCCTCGGCCCGCGGAATGGTGTCTTTGAGGCCATTGAAACCGCCCAGCAAGGTCATGAAGCTGACTTGCTCGCCGGTTTCGTCCAGCTCCAGCAACATGTGCGAATCGGCGGACAGCACCAGGGTATGACCGGTGCGAGGGTCGATGCTCAGGGCGGACAGGTTGCGCAGGTCCAGCTCATCGCTTTCCAGTTTCTGCTTGTCACCCTTGAGGGTCTGGCTGCCGTCGCTGTTCCAGGTGAACAGCGCCGGCGGACGCTCCTCGCCCAGCAGCAACTGCTGCTTGCGCGCATCCCAGGCCACGGCTTCGAATGCCTTGTTCTGGTCCTGCGAAGGCCCCAGGTCGTATTTCGGGAAGTCGGAAATATTCAGCTCGCGGGTATTGGCATCTACCTTGACGATGGTCAGCAGGTGATCGCGCTCGTCGACAATCCCCAGCAGGCCGTTCCCCATGACCGTCACCCCTTCCGGGTTGCTCCAGCCCACCAGCGGCATCTTGCGCAGCACATCGCCCTGCAGGTTCAACTCGACCAGGAACGGGTTCTTGCCCATCACCGCAAACAGGGTCTTGGTCTGCGGGTTGTAGGCCAGGTCGGAGGCCTCGTCCTTCTCCATGCCCGGCAGTACCTTGGCGTCGATGACCGCGCGGTAATCCGGCAGCCAGACACTTTCCTGGCGCTCGGCCGGGGTTTCGAAACGCTCCAGCACCCAGAGCAGGCCACGGTCGTCCCAGTGCATGGCAATCGCGACGCCATAGCTCACGATGCCCGCCAGCAACAGCCAGGAATACCAGCGCATGGCGAACAATCCGCGGCGGCGAACAGTTTGAAGCTCGGGGGTGTGAGGCACGGACATGGGAGCGCGTTCCAGAAAACCAGCTATGGGTAATAGCACATCGGGGCAGACTCAGACGTCTGTAATCGGAAAATTATCCAGAACGGATGTGAAAAAAACGGCAAAAGTTCGGAAATGCCCGAGGCGCCGGCCCTTTCGCTGAAGAGGCCCGCCCATTGCAGGCGAGCCTCGCGTCGAAAACCGCTGGATCAGCTAACCCGACTTTCGAAGCGGCTGACGCCCGGCAGCTCCAGCACCAGCTCGTCGCCCACGTTCAGCGGACCGACGCCCACCGGCGTACCGGTCAGGATCACGTCGCCCGCCTGCAGGGAGAAGCAGCCGGCCATGTACTGGATCATCGGTACGATCGGGTTGAGCATGATGCTGCTGTTGCCGTCCTGACGGACCTCGCCGTTGATGGTCAGGCGAATATTGATGTCGGTCAGGTCCGGGAACGTACTGCCGACCACAAAGGGCGCCAGCACGCAGGCGCCGTCGAAGCACTTGGAGATTTCCCAGGGCAGGCCCTTGGCCTTGAGCTCGGCCTGCTTGTCGCGCAGGGTCAGGTCCAGGGCCGGGGCGAAACCGGAGATGGCATCCAGCACTTCTTCGCGGCTGGGCTGGGTCGACAGTGGCTTGCCGATCAATACCGCGATTTCCGCCTCGTAATGCACGGAGCCACGCTCGGTGGGGATGGCAAAACCGCCTTCCAACGGCACCACGCAACTGCCCGGCTTGATAAACAGCAGCGGCTCGGTCGGCACCGGATTGTCCAGTTCCTTGGCGTGCTCGGCATAGTTGCGCCCGATGCACACGATCTTGCCGACCGGGAAATGAATACGGGTACCGTCGACATACTGGTGCTGATAGCTCATTACCGACTCCTGCTCGTTTGGTTCATCAGGTACCGCTGCTTGAGTGACCCTTAGGTCAAACAGCGAAAATCTTGCCCGGGTTCATGATGCCGTTCGGGTCGAACACCGCCTTGACCGCCTTCATGTAGTCGATTTCCACCGGCGAACGGCTGTAGGTCAGGTAATCGCGCTTGGTCATACCCACCCCGTGCTCGGCGGAAATCGAGCCGTTGTACTTCTCGACAGTCTCGAACACCCACTTGTTGACGGTGGCGCACTTGGCGAAGAACTCGTCCTTGCTCAGGTCGTCCGGCTTGAGGATGTTCAGGTGCAGGTTGCCGTCGCCGATGTGGCCATACCAGACCACTTCGAAGTCCGGGTAGTTTTTCGCGACGATCGCGTCAATATCCTTCAGGAAAGCCGGCACCTTCGACACCGTGACCGAAATGTCGTTCTTGTACGGGGTCCAGTGCGAGATGGTCTCGGAGATGTACTCGCGCAACTTCCACAGGTTCTGCAGTTGCTGCTCGCTCTGGCTCATCACGCCGTCCAGCACCCAGCCCTGCTCCACGCAATGCTCGAAGGTGGCCAGGGCATCGTTGGCCACGTCCTCGTTGCTGGCTTCGAACTCCAGCAGCACATAGAACGGGCAGTCGGTCTCGAACGGCGCCGGGACGTCGCCGCGGCCGAGGATCTTGGCCAGGGCCTTGTCGGAGAAAAATTCGAAGGCGGTCAGGTCGAGCTTGCCCTGGAAGGCATGCAGCACCGGCATGATCGAGTCGAAATCCGGCGTACCGAGCACCATCGCCGTGAGGTTGTTCGGCGCGCGCTCCAGGCGCATGGTGGCCTCGACCACGAAGCCCAGGGTGCCCTCGGCGCCGATGAACAGCTGGCGCAGGTCGTAGCCGGTGGCGTTCTTGACCAGGTCCTTGTTCAACTCCAGCAGGTCGCCCTTGCCGGTGACCACTTTCAGGCCGGCCACCCAGTTGCGGGTCATGCCGTAGCGAATCACCTTGATCCCGCCAGCATTGGTGGCGATATTTCCGCCAATCTGGCTGGAACCGGCGGAAGCGAAGTCCACCGGGTAATACAGGCCGCTTTCTTCGGCGCGGTTCTGCAACTGCTCGGTCACCACGCCCGGCTGGCAGACCGCGGTGCGGTCGGTCAGGTTCAGGTCGAGGATCTGGTTCATGTAGTCGAAAGACACCACCACTTCGCCATTGGCCGCCACGGCGGCAGCCGACAGGCCGGTACGACCGCCGGACGGCACCAGCGCGACCTGGTGCCGGTTGGCCCAGCGCACGATGGCCTGGACCTGCTCGATGGTCTTGGGAAAGACGATGGCGCTCGGCGCCGGGGCGAAGTGTTTGGTCCAATCCTTGCCGTAAGCATTCAGGGAGTCGGCATCGGTCAGGACCTTGCCAGCCTCGACCAGGGTCTTCAGCTCATCAATCAGCGCAGGATTGGTCATCGACAGAACTCTCGAACAATTCATGGTCATCCTGAGAACGCTTCACGTCGCAGGAACGAGTGTTTCGCGGGGTCCGTATGCTAGCATACGACCCCCCGCAGAATAGTGCCGAAGGGCGTTCTGCGGCGACGGCTTTCCTGCCGTCCGGGTCAGCATCTGTTGACCATTTCCTGCCATTTTTCTCCGGGACACAGGTTTACGCAGATGAGCAAGACTTCTCTCGATAAGAGCAAGATCAAGTTCCTTCTTCTCGAAGGCGTCCACCAATCGGCTGTCGACGTCCTCAAGGCCGCGGGCTACACCAGTATCGAGTACCTCACCGGTTCTCTGCCGGAAGCCCAGCTGAAGGAAAAGATCGCCGATGCGCACTTCATCGGCATTCGCTCCCGCACCCAACTGACTGAAGAAATCTTCGATCACGCGAAGAAGCTCGTCGCTGTTGGCTGCTTCTGCATCGGCACCAACCAGGTCGACCTCGACGCGGCTCGCGAGCGCGGTATCGCGGTGTTCAACGCACCGTACTCCAACACCCGTTCCGTAGCCGAACTGGTGCTGGCCGAAGCGATCCTGCTGCTGCGCGGTATCCCAGAGAAGAACGCCTCCTGCCACCGTGGCGGCTGGATCAAGAGCGCGGCCAACTCCTTCGAGATCCGTGGCAAGAAGCTGGGCATCGTCGGCTACGGCTCGATCGGCACCCAACTGTCGGTCCTGGCCGAAGGCCTGGGCATGCAGGTGTTCTTCTACGACACCGTGACCAAGCTGCCACTGGGTAACGCCACCCAGGTCGGCAACCTGCACGAGCTGCTGGGCATGTCCGACATCGTCACCCTGCACGTTCCGGAAACCGCTGCCACCCAGTGGATGATCGGCGAGAAGGAAATCCGCGCCATCAAGAAAGGCGGCATCCTGATCAACGCCGCCCGCGGCACCGTGGTCGAACTGGACCACCTGGCCGCAGCGATCAAGGACAAGCACCTGATCGGCGCCGCCATCGACGTGTTCCCGGTGGAGCCACGCTCCAACGACGAAGAGTTCGAAAGCCCGCTGCGCGGCCTGGACAACGTGATCCTGACCCCGCACATCGGCGGCTCGACCGCCGAAGCCCAGGCCAACATCGGCCTGGAAGTGGCGGAGAAGCTGGTCAAGTACAGCGACAACGGTACTTCGGTATCGTCCGTGAACTTCCCGGAAGTGGCCCTGCCGGCTCACCCTGGCAAGCACCGCCTGCTGCACATCCACGAGAACATCCCGGGTGTGATGAGCGAGATCAACAAGGTCTTCGCCGAAAACGGCATCAACATCTCCGGTCAGTTCCTGCAGACCAACGAGAAGGTTGGCTACGTGGTGATCGACGTCGACGCCGAATACTCGGAGCTGGCGCAAGAGAAGCTGCAACACGTCAACGGCACCATCCGCAGCCGCGTGCTGTTCTAAGCACTCGCTGGCAATAAAAAGGGAGGCCCTGGGGCCTCCCTTTTTATTTACAGGCAGTTTCGTTTACAGGCAGTTTTTACCGTCCGCGCTTACTTGACGGTGATGGTGATCTTTTCCGAAACGATTGGCGGGTCGAACGGCACGTGGTTCTTGTCGCCCAGCTCCAGTTGCAGGGTGTGCTTGCCCGGGGCCAGGGTCAGCTCGGTTTCGGTCTGGGCCTTGCCGAAGTGGATATGCTGGGCGTCGGCCGGGATCGGCATGTTTTCCGCTGGCAGCTTGTCGACGTCGACCAGCAGGTGGTGGTGCCCGGTGTGCGGAGTCTGGTCGCCGGCGGGCGCCAGGGAAATGTCGCTGACGCCGAACTTGACCTTGAAGGTCTTGGCCACGGTATCGCCATTGACCGGGGTGACGATAAATACAGAAGCACCTTCCGGCGCCTTGGTGCGAGGCATATCCGCAGAAGCCAGCATCGAGGCCCCCAGCAGCAGGCCGGCCAATGCAGCACGAGATATAAAGGTTTTCATTCTATTCTCCAGTTTTTCCGCAAAATCGGTACGGTTATGACAACTTCGTGGCATATCGTTGTCGAAGGGCAATCAACACCATAGCAAAGCGAGCCTGAACAGCGCATCGCACATATAAATTCAAGGAGTGACCATGCGTTTCCTGCCTGGCCTGATACTTTTGCTACCTCTTGTGAGCACTTACGCTCAAGCCGAACTGATCGACGATGTGAACGATCGCGGGGAACTGCGTATCGCGCTGGAAGCCAACACCCCGCCCTTCAACTTCAAGGACGACGGCAAACTCACCGGCTTCGAAGTCGAGCTGGGCCAACTGCTCGCCCGGGAACTGGATGTGCGGGCGGACTTCGTGGTCGCCGACGCTGCCGACCTGCTACCTGGCGTCGAAAGCGGCCGCTACGACATCGCCATCAATCACGTAGCAATGACCCCGGAACTCAAGGATCGTTTCGACTTCAGCGAGCCTTACAGTTATTCCAGCGCACAATTGATCGTACGCAAGGAAGAAGAGCGCGCGCTGGGCAGCCTGCAGGCGCTCCAGGGCCAGGCCCTCGGCGTGGCCCAGGGCAGCCAGTTCGCCGAGCAGGCACGCACCGTTGAAGGCATCGACCTGCGCAGCTACCCGAACGCCCAGCAACCCATCAAGGATGTGGCCGACAAGCAGCTCGACGCGGCCATCAGCGACCGCCTGCTGATCCCCTACGCCATTCGCGACAGCCGCTTGCCGGTGAAGGAAGGCGCCAAGGTCGGGCCGACCCTGAGCCTGGCGATCCCGTTCCAGAAAGGTAACCCGGCGTTCCAGGCGAGCCTCGATGGCGCGCTGCAGCGCATCAAGGCCGATGGCCGGTTGATGGCGTTGTCGGAAAAATGGTTCGGCATGGATGCGAGCAAGCCCCCCAAGCCTTGATGTTGTAGTCGCTGCCGCAAGGCTGCAGCCGCGGAAAACTTGATATCGCCGAGGTCCTGCGGACCTTTCGCAGCCTGCGGCAGCGGCTACAGGGGCTAGAGCGCCGCCAGGGCTGCGGCGGCCTCGCCCAGTTCCAGCTCGCTGAACACTTGCACCCCGGCGCGCTTGAGCAAGGCGGCGGTGACGCCCTCGCCGCTGACCTTGACCCCGCTGAAGCTGCCGTCATAGGTCAGCAGGTTGCCGCAGGACGGGCTGTTGGCCTTGAGCACGGCGATGCGAATCCCATGCTCGCGTACCAACTCCAGCGCCTGCCGGGCGCCGCTGAGGAACTCGGCGCTGACATCCTCGCCCTCGGTGGTGATGACCCGCGCCAGGCCATCGAGCACTTCACCGCCCTGCCCGCCGGGTATTTCCGCGGCCGCCCGTGGCGTCGGCAAGCCGCCGGCGACTTCCGGGCACAGCGCAACCACCCGGCCCTCGGCCTGCCAGCGCGCCAATTGATCGAACGGCCCGCTGGCCGCCCCGTCGTAACGCACGCGATGGCCCAACAGGCAGCGACTGACCAGGATCTTGTGCATGATCAGAACGGCTCGTTGCCACGACGGCGGAACCAGCCCGTCAAGGACAGGCGCTCCCGGGTCGCGGGCAGGACTTCGTGGGGCACCTCGCCGGAGAGGAACACCACCAGCCGGCCGCCGGCGGGATCCACGTCGTATTCGCTCTCGCCATCGAAGTACATGCGCAGTTGCCCGCCCTGCTCCGGCAGCCAGTCCTGGTTGAGGTAGATCACCGCCGATACCATGCGCCGGTCATCGTCGCGGAAACGGTCGACGTGCTTGAGGTAGAACGCTCCTGGTGGGTACAGCGCGAAATGGCTTTCGAAGTCTTCCAGGCCGAGGAACAGCCCGCGGTTCAGCGCCTCGCGCAGGCTGTCCATCAAGCCCAGGTAGGTATCGCAGCAGTCGGCCTGGCCGGGCTCGAGCCACTGGATATGATCGCCACGGATCCCCTCGCGAATCTCCTGCGCCGGGCCACGGCCAACCGCCGCTGGCGCCAGCTCGCCTTCGGCCGCGCGCTTGCGGCACTCGGCCGCCAGCTCCAGGGTCAGGGCTTCTGGCAGGAAGATGTTCTGCTGCGACCAGCCACGGGTGGCCAGGTCATCGACAATGCGTAACAGCAGGGGGTGATCAGAGGGTATTTGCATGGCGCGCATAGTATCCACACCCAGATGAATCCGACAGATCCGCGAGATAATTCTGACCAAGCAGCCTGGCGCTGCCTCTGTTCGTCGTTCGATCGGACAGTTTGCGTACTGAACCTGATACGAATTCTCGACAACCATCGCCTCGCCCCGGAGAATAGTGGGCTGCCGACAGGAGTCCTTATGCGCCGTTTGCTTTTTTCACTGTTGATGTTCTGTGTGTTGCCCGCCTGGGCAGACGGCCACGACCAGTTGTACAAGGTCGCCGGCTGGCCGGAACAACGCGCGCATTTCAACGATGCTCTTACCGCCGCCCAGCAGCGTTACCAGAATAGCCTGCCACCAGCGGTCTATCAGGCCCTGGTCAATAACAGCAACCAGCGCTTCGCGCCGCAGGCCATGGACCGCCGCGCCCAGACGCAGTTGCGGCAGAATCTCGCCGATCCGAAACCGGCCCTGGCGTTTTTCCAGTCGCCGCTGGGGCGCAAGATCGTTGCCGCCGAACTGCTGGCGACCCGCCGCGACCAACTGGCGAAGAATGCCCAGGGCCTGCCGAAGATGCAGGCCAGCGATACCCGTCAATTGATTATCGGCCACCTGGCCCAGGCGCTGCCGGCCCGTGAAGCCGGCGCGGAAGTCAGCCTGGCCATCGCCGGGGTGGCTGCCGACAGCCTGAGCCAGATGATCCCCGGCCTGCTGGGTGCCGGCCAGGCGCAGAACATGCTCAACGGCCAGCGCCAGCGGCTGATGGTGCAGATCGGCAACGACCTGAACAACACCCTGCTGTACGTCTATCGCGACCTGTCCGACCCCGAGCTGGAAGAGTTCGCCAACTTCGCTGAGTCCGCCGAAGGCAAGGCCTACTACCAAGCCGCCCTCGCCGCGATCCGCGCCGGGCTGGCCGTCGGCCAGAGCACCTCGAGCCTCGCGCCCTAGGCGCCCCTTGTAGCCGCTGCCGCAGGCTCGGGCCGCGTTCGGACGATCACCGGTACGGTCGCGCCGATCTTGCGACCACTGAGGTCCTGCGGACCTGTCGCAGCCTGCGGCAGCGGCTACAGGCGCGTGAATACCTTCAAAGATGCTGGTTCAGGAAGGCGAAGTATTCCTGGCGAATGCGCGCCGCCTCGTTCGCCAGGTGATGCCGCGCCTCGGGCAGCATCAGCACCTGGGGCTGCTGGAACTTCTGCCGGATCACCTGCAGGTTGTGCTGCCAATCCACTGTCATGTCCGCCTGCCCCTGAACGATCAGCGGCTGCCGGCTGCTGCGCGGGGCCAGCTCGATGCGCTTGATCCACTGCGCCAGCGCGCCGACCCAGGCAGTCGGCAGGCGCAGGGGTTGCAACGGGTCGCGCTGCAGGAACGGCAGGAAATCGGGGTCGGTGGAGTTCTCGCTGAAGCGCCGGGCGATGCCTTTGACGAAAGGCCGGAGCATGTAATAGCTGAGCTTCGACCAGCCCCAGGCACGCGGGCGCACCAGCGGCGAGAGCAGGATCACCTGGCCCTGGGCCGGGCTCTGCGCGCCCTGGTTGAGCAAGTGATCGATCACGATCGCCCCGCCCGTGCTTTGCCCGCACAGGTGCCAGGGCTGGGGCAGATCGAGGGACCGGGCTTCGTCGAACAAGCCTTGCAGCACCGCCTGGTACACCGCGAAATCATCGATGCTGGCGCGCTCGCCGCTGGACAGGCCGTGACCCGGCAGGTCGCAGGCAATCACCGCCCACTGCCGCTGCAGCGCCCACTCGATCACATGCCGGTACAAGCCCATGTGATCGTAGAAACCGTGCAACAGAAACAAGGTCGCCACTGGCTGCTCGGGCCACCAGACCTGGCCGACCACCTCAAAACCGCCGACCGCGAAACGCCCCAGCCCACGCTTGACCGGCAGATCCAGCCCATAGAAACGCTGATAGGCCTGCGCCTGGGCCGAGAGCGGCTGCGCCTCGGCCAAGGGCCGCAGGCTGGCGCGCAGAAGGTCGGGGTCGAAGGTCGCAGGCATAAGGGGTTTCCCAGGGTGGCGCGGAACGCGAAACAGGCTTTATCGGCCTGCGATATTCATCTGTCGGGGCAAGCATGGCAAGCTACGCGACCTTCGAGGAATGATCCGTATGCGTCTGCCCTACCGCACGACCCTGCTTGCCAGCCTGCTCGCCCTCCTGTGCGCCGGGGTGCTGTGGGTCGCCTACGACTGGTTCCAGGGACGCTTCCTGCGCACCTTCAGCGAACACACCGCGGTGTTTTCCGGCGACCCGCTGCAACTGCCGCCCGGGCTGGCCGGCGAAGGTGCCATCCGCCTGGTGCATTTCTGGGACCCGGCCTGCCCGTGCAATGTCGGTAACCAGCAGCACCTGGCCGAGCTGATCGAACACTACGGCCCACAGGGCGTGGAGTTCTACTCGGTGCAGAAGGCCGGCAGCCACGGCCAGTTGCCCACCACCCTGAGCCGCCTGAAAATCCTCGACGGCTTGCCCGGCTCGGAGCAGATCCCCGCCAGCCCGGCCGTGGCGATCTGGGACCGCAATGGCACCCTGGCCTATTTCGGCCCCTACAGCGAAGGCCTGACCTGCAATTCCAGCAACAGCTTTATCGAACCTATCCTCCAGGCCCTGCACGAAGGCCGCGCGGTCAGCGCCACCCACACCTTGGCGGTGGGCTGTTATTGTCCATGGCCGAAACAGACGGATTAAGGCATTCCTGACTTTTCCCAGACAACGGATGCCCGGCACAGAAGGCCTGTGCTAAATGTTTGCCTTCCCCACGGCAGGCAAATCGCAGAAAGAACAAGGAGTCACCATGAAACGCAGCCTGACCGTACTCGTCGTCCTGATCCTTGCCCTTGCCGCGGGAGGGGGCTGGTACCTGTACAGCAAGCAGCCGTCGCGCCAGGGCCAGGTCGAACTGGAGCGCCTGCAGGGCTCGGTCACGGTGCGCTACGACGAACGCGGCGTGCCGCATATCCGCGCGGAAAATGAAACCGACCTGTACCGCGCGCTGGGTTATGTCCACGCCCAGGACCGGCTGTTCCAGATGGAAGTCATGCGGCGCCTGGCCCGCGGCGAGCTGGCCGAGGTACTCGGCCCCAAACTGCTCGACACCGACAAACTGTTCCGCAGCCTGCGCATCCGCGAGCGCGCCGACAGCTACGTCGCCGGGCTGGATCGCCAGTCCCCTGCCTGGAAGGGCCTGCAAGCCTACCTGGACGGGATCAACCAGTATCAGAACAGCCATCCGCAACCGATCGAATTTGATGTCCTCGGCATTCCCAAGCGTTCCTTCACTGCCGAAGACAGCATCAGCGTCGCCGGCTACATGGCCTACAGCTTCGCCGCGGCCTTCCGCACCGAGCCGCTGCTGACCTACGTGCGCGACCAGCTCGGCAGCGACTACCTGAAAGTCTTCGACCTCGACTGGCAGCCCAAGGGCGCCCTGGCCAAGGGTCGTGGCCCGCTGGCGCCAAGCCTGGCCGCCAGCGACTGGCAGGACCTGGGCGCCATCGCCCGGCTGAGCGAGCAGGCCCTGGCCGACGCCGGCCTGCCGCAATTCGAGGGCAGCAACGCCTGGGCGGTGTCCGGCAGCCGCACCAAGAGCGGCAAACCGTTGCTGGCCGGCGACCCGCACATCCGCTTCGCGGTGCCGTCGGTGTGGTACGAGGCCCAGCTGTCGGCACCAGGCTTCGAACTCTACGGTCATCACCAGGCGCTGGTGCCCTTCGCCTTTCTCGGCCACAACCTGGACTTCGGCTGGAGCCTGACCATGTTCCAGAACGACGATCTGGACCTGATCGCCGAGAAGGTCAACCCGAACAACGCCAACCAGGTCTGGTACCGCGGCAAGTGGGTCGACCTGGTCAACAGCGAGCAGCAGATTGCGGTGAAGGGCCAGCCGCCGGTCACCCAGATCCTGCGCCAGTCGCCCCACGGGCCGATCATCAACGATGTGCTCGGGGCCAATGCCGGCAAGACGCCGATCGCCATGTGGTGGGCCTTCCTCGAAACGCCGAACCCGATCCTCGACGGCTTCTACCAGCTCAACCGCGCCGACACCCTGGCCAAGGCCCGCAGTGCCGCGTCCAAGGTCCAGGCGCCGGGCTTGAACATCGTCTGGGCCAACGCCAAGGGCGACATCGGCTGGTGGGCCGCGGCACTGCTGCCAAAACGCCCGATCGGCGCCAAGGGCACGTTCATCCTCGACGGCAGCACTTCGCTGGCAGATAAGGAGGGCTTCTACCCGTTCAGTGCCAACCCGCAGGAAGAAAACCCGGCGCGCGGCTATATCGTTTCGGCCAACTTCCAGCCGGTCTCACCCACCGGCATGGAGATTCCCGGCTACTACAACCTCGCCGACCGTGGCCAGCAACTGGACCGCCAGCTCGGCGACAAGAGCGTGAAATGGGATATCGACGCCAGCCAGAAACTCCAGCTGGGCACCACCACCGCCTATGGCCCGCGCCTGCTGGCGCCGCTGCTGCCAATCCTGCGCGAAGTAGTGAGCGACCCGCAGGAGCTCAAGCTGGTGGAGCAACTGGCGCAGTGGAAAGGCGACTACCCGCTGGACTCCACCAGCGCCACCCTGTTCAACCAGTTCCTGTTCAACCTCACCGACGCGGCCTTCCATGACGAGCTGGGCGACGCCTTCTTCGACACCCTGCTGTCCACCCGGGTGATCGACGCCGCGCTGCCACGCCTGGCCGCCTCCGCCGACTCGCCGTGGTGGGACAACCGCAACACCCTGGGCCACGAAAGCCGCGCCGACACCGTCAGGGTCGCCTGGCGCGCCAGCCTCGCTCATCTCAAGGCGACCTTTGGCGACGACTCGACGAAATGGCTGTGGGGCCAGGCGCATACCCTGACCCACGGTCATCCGCTGGGCCTGCAGAAGCCCCTGGACCGGGTGTTCAACGTCGGCCCGTTCGCCGCACCGGGCACCCACGAAGTGCCGAACAATCAATCGGCCAAGATCGGCCCGGCGCCCTGGCCGGTGACCTATGGTCCGTCCACCCGGCGCCTGATCGACTTCGCCGATCCGGCCCACAGCCTGAGCATCAACCCGGTCGGGCAAAGCGGCGTGCTGTTCGACAAGCACTATCAGGATCAGGCCGAGGCTTATATCGAAGGGGTGTACCAGCAGGCGCACTTCAACGAAGAAGAGGTCACGGCCAATACCCACAGCACTCTGAAGCTGTTGCCCGCGCGGACGGCGCAGTAACCCCTGTGGTGAACGACGCCTGACCCGCAGCAGCCAGCTTGGCTGGCGATCCAGTCGACGCGGCACTCAAGGCCGGGGCCACCCCCGAAAACGACATCGCCCCTGAACAGGGGCGATGTCTTGTCGCGGTCAACGCCTTGCGGCTGGCGCGTATCAGGCCGCTTCCGGGGCCTGTGCGCGGCGCACGTCCGGCTGTTTCCAGGAATCGGCCGCGGCCTCTTCGATGGCTTGCTGGATGGCGCGCTTGCGCCGCTCTTCGGCCTGGCGGCTGAAGTACCAGACCAGGAAGGTCACCAGCGACACCGCCAGCAGGATCAGGCTGGCCACGGCGTTGATCTCCGGTTTCACCCCCAGGCGCACCGCCGAGAACACTTCCATTGGCAAGGTGGTGGAGCCCGGGCCGGAGACGAAGCTCGCCAGCACCAGGTCGTCCAGGGACAGGGCGAAGGACATCATGCCGCCGGCCGCCAGCGATGGCGCGATCATCGGGATGGTGATCAGGAAGAACACCTTCCACGGCCGCGCGCCGAGGTCCATGGCCGCCTCTTCGATGGACAGGTCCAGCTCGCGCAGACGCGCCGACACCACGACCGCCACATAGGCCGCGCAGAACGTGGTGTGGGCGATCCAGATGGTGACGATGCCGCGTTCCTGCGGCCAGCCGATCATCTGCGCCATGGCCACGAACAGCAGCAACAGCGACAGGCCGGTGATCACTTCCGGCATCACCAGCGGCGCGGTGACCAGGCCGCCGAACAGGGTGCGGCCCTTGAAGTGGGTGATACGGGTCAGCACGAAGGCCGCCAGGGTACCCAGGGCTACCGCGGCGATCGCGGTGTAGCAGGCGATCTCCAGGGAGCGCACCACCGAGCCCATCAGTTGCGAGTTGTCCAGCAGCCCGACGTACCACTTCACCGACCAGCCGCCCCAGACCGTCACCAGCTTGGAGGCGTTGAACGAGTAGATCACCAGGATCAGCATCGGCAGGTAGATGAACAGCAGACCCACCACCAGCATCAGGTTCGAGAAACTGAAGCGCTTCATTCCTTGCCCTCCATTTCTTTGGCCTGACTGCGGTTGAAGAGAATGATCGGCACAATCAGGATCGCCAGCATCACTACTGCCAGGGCCGATGCCACCGGCCAGTCACGGTTGTTGAAGAACTCTTGCCAGAGCACTTTACCGATCATCAGGGTTTCCGGACCGCCGAGCAGTTCCGGGATCACGAACTCGCCCACCACCGGGATGAACACCAGCATGCAGCCGGCGATGATGCCGTTCTTCGACAGCGGCACGGTGATTTTCCAGAAGCTGTTGAAAGTGCTCGAACCCAGGTCCGAAGCGGCTTCCAGCAGGCTGGTATCGTGCTTCACCAGGTTGGCGTAGAGCGGCAGGATCATGAACGGCAGGTACGAATAGACCACGCCGATATACACCGCCAGGTTGGTGTTGAGGATCTGCAGCGGCTCATCGATCAAGCCCATGCTCATCAGGAAGCCGTTGAGCAGGCCGTTGTTGCTGAGGATGCCCATCCAGGCATAGACGCGGATCAGGATCGCGGTCCAGGTCGGCATCATGATCAGCAGCACCAGCACGGTCTGCAGCTCTTTGCGGGCGCTGGCGATGGCATAGGCCATCGGGTAGCCGATCAGCAGGCACAGCAGCGTGCTGAAGAACGCCATCTTCAGCGAACCGAGGTAGGCGGCGATATACAGTTCGTCGTCGCCGAGCATCGCGTAGTTGCCCAGGTTGAGCAGCACCTGCAGCTTCTGGTCGATGAAGCTGTAGATCTCGGTGTACGGCGGAATGGCCACGTCCGCTTCGGCGAAGCTGATCTTCAGGACGATGAAGAACGGCAGCATGAAGAACAGGAACAGCCAGAGGAACGGAACCCCGATGACCATCTGACGGCCACCGGGAATTATTCGATTGAGGCGGCGCTTGAGCTTTCGCATGTTCATGAGCGCAGTACCACGCCGCTGTCGTCTTCCCACCAGACGTACACCTGGTCGCCCCAGGTTGGACGCGCGCCGCGACGCTCGGCGTTGGCCACGAACGACTGCACCAGCTTGCCGCTCGGCAGCTCGACGTAGAACACCGAGTGACCGCCCAGGTAGGCGATATCGTGCACCTTGCCGCTCGACCAGTTGTATTCGCAGGTCGGCATGTCCGGGGTCACCAGGAGTTTTTCCGGGCGGATGGCGTAGGTCACCGACTTGTCCTGCACCGAGGTGCTGATGCCGTGGCCCACGTAGATGTTGCGGTCCAGGTCCTTGCAGGTGATGGTGGCGTGGCCTTCGGCGTCGTCGATCACTTCACCTTCGAAGATGTTGACGTTGCCGATGAATTCGCAGACCAGGCGGCTGGTCGGGGTCTCATAGATGTCGATCGGACTGCCGATCTGGGCGATCCAGCCCAGGTGCATGATCGCGATGCGCTCGGCCATGGTCATGGCCTCTTCCTGGTCGTGGGTCACCATCACGCAGGTCACGCCGACCCGCTCGATGATCTCCACCAGCTCCAGTTGCATCTGCGAGCGCAGCTTTTTATCCAGGGCGCCCATCGGTTCGTCGAGCAGCAGCAGTTTCGGTCGCTTGGCCAGGGAGCGGGCCAGGGCCACGCGCTGGCGCTGGCCGCCGGAGAGCTGGTGCGGCTTGCGCTTGGCGTACTGGCTCATTTGCACCAGCTTGAGCATCTCGGCCACGCGGGCATCGATCTCGGCCTTGGGAATCTTGTCCTGCTGCAGGCCGAAGGCGATGTTCTGCGCCACAGTCATGTGCGGGAACAAGGCATAGGACTGGAACATCATGTTGATCGGCCGCTCGTAGGGCGGCATGTCGGTGATGTCCACACCGTCCAGGTAGATGCGCCCCTCCGTGGGCCGTTCAAACCCCGCGAGCATCCGCAGCAGGGTGGACTTACCCGAGCCAGAACCGCCGAGCAGGGCGAAGATCTCGCCTTTCTTGATTTCCAGGGACACGTCGTCCACGGCAATCGTCTCGTCGAACTTCTTCGTGACCCGGTCGATCTTGACCAACACCTGCTTCGGTGTCTGGTCGCCCTCGAGGGCTTTCTTGTAGGCGCCGGAGGCAACTGCCATTTACGAAACTCCCAGAAAAAAAGAGTGCAGTTCGCCCAAGGCGGGCGAACCCAGGATAGTTTGAGCGATTGACGCTATTTGCCCGACTTGACCTTGGTCCAGCTGCGGGTCATGAGTCGTTGGATCTTGGGCGGCAACTCTGAGTTGACGTACAGCTTGTCGACAATCTCCTGCGCCGGGTAAACGGCTTCGTCCTTGCGGACCGACTGGTCCATCAGCTCGCCCGCCTTGGGGTTCGGGTTGGCATAACCGACGGAATCGCTGACCTGGGCGATCACCTCAGGCTTGAGCAGGTAATTGATGAAGGCATGGGCCTGCTTGACGTTACCGGCGTCCTTGGGAATGGCCAGCATGTCGAACCAGAGGTTGCCGCCTTCCTTGGGAATCACATAGGCGATTTCGATGCCCTTGCCGGCTTCGGCGGCGCGCGCCTTGGCCTGGAACACATCGCCGGAGAAACCCGCGGCCACGCAGATTTCGCCATTGGCCAGGTCGGAGATGTATTTCGAGGAGTTGAAGTAGGTCACATAAGGCCGCACTGCCAGCAACTTGGCTTCGGCCTTCTTGTAGTCGTCGGGGTTCTGGCTGTTGGGGTCCAGGCCCATGTAGTTGAGCACCGCCGGGAGCATTTCATCGGCGGAGTCGAGGAAGGCCACGCCGCAGCTCGACAGCTTCTTGATGTTTTCCGGCTCGAACAGCATGGCCCAGGAGTCGATCTTGTCCACGCCCAGCGCGGCCTTGACCTTCTCGACGTTGTAGCCGATGCCGTTGGTGCCCCACAGGTAAGGCACGGCGTACTGGTTGCCCGGGTCGTTTTTCTCCAGGCGCTTGAGCAGCACCGGATCGAGATTGGAATAGTTGGGCAGCTGTGCCTTGTCGAGCTTCTGGAACGCCCCGGCCTTGATCTGCTTGCCCAGGAAGTGGTTGGACGGCACGACCACGTCATAACCGGTACGACCGGCGAGCAACTTGCCTTCCAGGGTTTCGTTGGAATCGAACACGTCGTACAGCGGCTTGATGCCGGTGGCCTTTTCGAAGTCCGCCAATGTGCTCTGACCGATATAGTCAGACCAGTTATAAATATGCACGGTCGGCGCGGCATAAGCGCTGACGGCCAGCGTCAGCCCGGCGCCCACCAGCATGGCTTTGCGAAATAAAGAAATAGGCAAGTGGAGGTCCTCTCAACAATTGGGCCTGAGTTGCCCGCACTACATGACAGCCAAGAGCTGCCCAGCAACAAAACCGGCGCGCAACTTACCTTCGATAAACCGATCCAGCAAAACTTTCTGTCATTTAATTGCACCGCTGACCGCCCTCGCGGGGACGACAGCCAGCGGTTGCTGCCTCAAACCGGTTTATTTGCCGGATTTGATCTTGGTCCAGCTGCGGGTCAACTCACGCTGGGTGGCGGCCGGCAGATCGGCGATCGCATACAGCTTGGCCTGCACGTCTGCTGGTGGGTAGATGCCCGGATCGCTGGTGATGTCTTTTTCTACCAGTGCCGTTGCGGCGGCGTTGCCGTTCGGGAAACGCACGGCGTTGGTGATGCCGGCCATGACTTCAGGCTTCTGCAGGAAGGTCATGAACTTGTAGGCGCCCTCGACGTTTTCCGCATCCTTGGGGATAGCGACCATGTCGTAAAAGGTGCCGGCGCCTTCTTTCGGAATGACGTAGCTGACTTTCACCTTGTCGCCGGCTTCGGCGGCGCGGGACTTGGCCTGCTGCACGTCACCCGAGTAACCGACCGCTACGCAGATGTTGCCGTTGGCCAGGTCCGAGATGTACTTGGAGGAGTGGAAGTAGGTGATCGAAGGACGGATCTTGAGGAACAGCTCTTCGGCTTTCTTGATGTCGTCTTTCTTCTGGCTGTCGGTCGGCAAGCCCAGGTAATGCAGCGCGACCGGGATCATTTCGGTTGGCGAGTCGAGGAAGCTCACGCCGCAGCCCTTGAGCTTGGCGATGTTCTCGGGCTTGAGCAGGGTGTCCCAGGAATCGATCTTGTCGACGCCCAGCGCAGCCTTGACCTTCTCCGGGTTGTAGCCGATGCCGATGGAACCCCACATGTATGGGAAAGCGTGCTTGTTGCCCGGGTCACTGACCGAAACCGCCTTGAGCAGATCCTGGTTCAGGTTTTTCCAGTTGGGCAACTTGGAGACATCCAGCTCCTGATAAACACCGGCCTTGATCTGCTTGGCCAGGAAGTTGTTCGACGGCACGACCACGTCGTAACCGGACTTGCCTGCCAGCAGTTTGGCTTCCAGGGTCTCGTTGCTATCGAAAACGTCGTAGACCACCTTGATCCCGGACTCTTTCTCGAAGTTCGCGATGGTGTCAGGTGCGATGTAGTCGGACCAGTTGTAAACGTGCAGCACTTTGTCGTCTGCCTGGGCCACTGCCGCCATCGCGCCCATCAGGGACATGGCGAGGAGGGTCTTGCCAGCTTTCTTCATACCTATTGCCTTCATGCGTCATGCTCCAATTATTCTTTTTAACCTTGTGTTCAGCGACCGGTTGCCAGGCAACTAAAAACAGGCGGTAGTCTGGCAAGTTCCAAGGCGGGCTTTCAACAGAAGCCCCCATCCTTTATGGCCGCCCCGAGCGAAGTACCGCGGGGTACTCCGCTCAGAGCCTAGCACTTAGCCCTGTAACGCACTCAAGGTCAGGTCCAGGCACTTGCGGGCCTTGCTCACCAGCTCATCGATCTCCTCCTTGGTGATCACCAGGGGCGGAGCGATGATCATGGTGTCGCCCACGGCGCGCATGATCAGGCCATTGTCGAAGCAGAACTGCCGGCAGATCATGCCGACGCCTCTTCCGACATACCGCGCACGGGTGGCCTTGTCCTGAACCAGCTCGATGGCGCCCAACAGGCCGACTCCGCGAACCTCACCCACCAGCGGGTGATCGTTCAGTTCCCGCAGGCGTTTCTGCAAATACGGTGCCGTTTCTGCCTTGACGCGCTCGATAATTTTTTCGTCGCGCATGATGCGGATGTTTTCCAGGGCCACGGCGGCGGCCACCGGGTGCCCGGAATAGGTGAAACCGTGGTTGAAATCGCCGCCCTCGTTGAGCACCGCCACCACTTCGTCGCGCACGATCAGGCCACCCATGGGGATGTAGCCGGAGGTCAGGCCCTTGGCGATGGTCATCATGTCCGGCTTGAGGTCGTAGAAATCGCTACCGAACCACTCACCGGTACGCCCGAACCCACAGATCACCTCGTCGGCGACGAACAGGATGTCGTACTTGGCGAGGATTTCCTTGATCCGCGGCCAGTAGCTTTCCGGCGGCACGATTACGCCGCCCGCGCCCTGGATCGGCTCGGCGATGAAGGCACCGACGTTATCGACGCCGACTTCGAGAATCTTCTCTTCCAGCTGGTTGGCCGCCCAGATCCCGAACTCGTCCGGGGTCATGTCGCCGCCTTCGCCGAACCAGTAAGGCTGCGGGATATGCACGATGCCCGGGATCGGCAAGTCGCCCTGTTCGTGCATATAGGTCATGCCGCCCAGGCTCGCGCCAGCCACGGTGGAGCCGTGATAGCCGTTGACCCGGCTGATGATGGTTTTCTTCTTCGGCTGGCCCTTGATCGCCCAGTAGTGGCGAACCATGCGCAGCATGGTGTCGTTGCCTTCGGAGCCCGAGCCGGTGAAGAACACATGGTTCATGCCCTTGGGGGCCACATCGGAGATGGCCTTGGCCAGTTCCAGCGCCGGCGGGTGGGCGGTCTGGAAGAACAGGTTGTAGTACGGCAGCTCGCGCATCTGCTTGCTGGCGGCGTCGGCCAGTTCTTCGCGGCCATAACCGATGGCCACGCACCACAGCCCGGCCATGCCGTCGAGGATCTTGTTGCCCTCGCTGTCCCAGAGATAAACGCCCTCGGCGTTGGTGATGATCCGCGGGCCCTTCTCCTTCAACTGCTTGAAGTCGCTGAACGGGGCCAGGTGGTGCTCGCTGCTGAGGGTTTGCCACTCACGGGTTTGCGGGTTGTTGCTGGTCATTGGAACTCTCCTGATTTTCCGGTGAGGGCGCCGCCGGTGACGGCGGCGCCCCGCGCATCAGACGGCGAAGAGCAGGAATTCCCGCTCCCACGAACTGATGACGCGCTTGAAGTTTTCATGCTCGGCCCGCTTGACCGCGACGTAGCCAGTGATGAATTTCTTGCCCAGGTACTTCTCGATGGTCTTGCTGTTTTCCATGCGCTCCAGGGCGTCCTCGATGGTCAACGGCAGGCGCAGGTTGCGGCGCTCGTAACCGCGGCCGACCACCGGCGCGCTCGGGTTGTGGCCTTCGACCATGCCGATGAACCCGCACAGCAGGCTGGCGGCGATGGCCAGGTAAGGGTTGGCGTCGGCGCCCGGCAGGCGGTTTTCCACCCGGCGGTTCTGCGGCCCGGCATCCGGCACACGCAGGCCCACGGTGCGGTTCTCTTCGCCCCACTCCACGTTCACCGGTGCCGAGGTGTCCGGCAGGAAGCGGCGGAACGAGTTGACGTTAGGCGCGAACAGCGGCAGCAGCTCGGGGATGAACTTCTGCAGGCCGCCGATGTGGTTGAGGAACAGCTGGCTCATGGTCCCGTCTTCATTGGAGAAGACGTTCTTGCCAGTCTCGATGTCGATGATGCTCTGGTGCAGGTGCATGGCGCTGCCCGGCTCGCCGGTCATCGGCTTGGCCATGAAGGTGGCAGCCACCTCGTGCTTGAGCGCGGCTTCGCGCATGGTGCGCTTGAACACCAGGATCTGGTCGGCCAGGGACAGGGCGTCGCCGTGACGGAAGTTGATTTCCATCTGCGCCGTGCCGTCTTCGTGGATCAGCGTGTCGAGGTCCAGTTCCTGCAGTTCGCACCAGTCGTAGACGTCCTCGAACAGCGGGTCGAATTCGTTGGCCGCTTCAATGGAGAACGACTGGCGACCGGTTTCCGGGCGCCCGGAGCGACCGACCGGTGGCTGCAACGGGTAGTCCGGGTCGTCGCTGCGCTTGGTCAGGTAGAACTCCATCTCCGGCGCCACGATCGGCTGCCAGCCGTGGTCGGCGTAGAGTTTCAGGACCTTCTTGAGCACGTTGCGCGGCGACAGCTCGATCGGGTTGCCCTGCTTGTCGTAGGTGTCGTGGATCACCTGGGCGGTCGGCTCGATGGCCCAGGGCACGAGGAATACCGCGTTCTGGTCCGGGCGGCAGACCATGTCGATGTCGGCCGGGTCCAGCAGTTCGTAATAGATGTCGTCTTCGACATAGTCGCCGGTCACCGTCTGCAACAGCACGCTCTCGGGCAGGCGCATGCCTTTTTCGGCGATGAACTTGTTGGTCGGCGAGATCTTGCCCCGGGTAATCCCGGTCAGGTCGCCAATCATGCATTCGACTTCTGTGATCTTGTGGTCTTTCAACCAATCGGTGAGCTGGTCGAGGTTGTTACTCATAAATGCCTCTAGGCGTGAGTTTCCTGGCTCTTATAAGCCAGGTTTTTGTGACGCATTGGCGTCGCGTTGAATGACCCGCTTGCGACAGGCATCGCCAAATGCCTGGAAGATGGCGAGGTAGTGAGGGTTAGAGCTTACCTGCCATTCGGGGTGCCATTGCACCCCCAAAGCAAAAGCCTTGCCTCCCTCGATCGGCGCCCCCTCGACGGAGAAGGCTTCGATCAACCCGTCGGGTGCCAGGGCCTCTATCTTCAGGCCCGGCGCCAGACGTTCAACGCCTTGGCCATGAATCGAATTGACTTCAATCTGCGCCGGCAGGCCGAGCCCGGCCAGCACCCCACCCGGCTGCACATGCAGCGCATGGGCCGGAGCGTATTGCACTTCCACTGGCTGGCTATCGTCCTCACGGTGGTCCATGAACGGACCGGCTTCGTGGACCCGCTGATGCAGGCTGCCGCCGAAGGCCACGTTCATTTCCTGAAAACCGCGGCAGATCCCCAGTACCGGAACCCCGGCCGCCACCGCGGCGCGGATCAGCGGCAGGGTGCTGGCATCACGGGCAGGGTCATGCGCGGTTCCCGGCGCGCTGGCGGGACCGCTATAGTGAAAAGGTTCGATATTGGAGGGTGAACCAGTAAAGAGGATGCCATCCAGACCGTCCAGAATATCGGACGGGCTCAGAATATCGGCCAGGGACGGGAGGATCATGGGCACGCCCTTGGCTGCTACTGCCACTGCGCGGACGTACTTGTCGCCACTGATGTGATAAGCATGCAGACCGATCTGCCTGGAGCAGGCGGTGACGCCGATTAACGGCAGGCGAGACATGAAACACCCCGGTATTATTGCTGTTATGGGTTTAAATCGAGCTTAGCCTTGTTCATTTTTTTACACAACACCCCCGTAAAAAATACAACACGGCCCGCTCAAGGCTGCGGCGGCCAAGCCCTCCGAAGCCAGAAAAGCGCCCCAAAAATGCCCCACAGGCGCTTTTTTAGGGCAAAAAAGGCCTCGCTTGACTTCGGCATGCCGTTCGGGTTGACTGAAACCTGAAAAGATCAATGATTGATATTTTTAACAACAAAGGTGTTGCATCATGTCGGTACCCCCGCGTGCCGTTCAGCTTAACGAAGCGAACGCGTTCCTTAAGGAACATCCTGAGGTTCTGTACGTTGACCTTCTGATTGCGGATATGAATGGTGTGGTGCGCGGCAAGCGCATCGAACGCACCAGCCTCCACAAGGTTTACGAGAAAGGCATCAACCTGCCGGCCTCTTTATTTGCTCTGGATATCAATGGCTCGACGGTGGAAAGCACCGGCCTGGGCCTGGACATCGGCGACGCCGATCGAATCTGCTATCCAATCCCCGATACCCTGTGCAATGAGCCCTGGCAGAAGCGCCCCACCGCGCAACTGCTGATGACCATGCACGAACTCGAAGGCGACCCCTTCTTCGCCGACCCGCGCGAAGTGCTGCGTCAAGTCGTTGCCAAGTTCGACGAGCTGGGCCTGACCATCTGCGCGGCTTTCGAGCTGGAGTTCTACCTGATCGACCAGGAGAACGTGAATGGCCGGCCACAGCCGCCACGCTCGCCAATCTCCGGCAAGCGCCCGCATTCGACCCAGGTCTACCTGATCGACGACCTCGACGAGTACGTCGACTGCCTGCAGGACATTCTCGAAGGCGCGAAAGAACAAGGCATCCCGGCCGACGCCATCGTCAAGGAAAGTGCTCCGGCGCAGTTCGAAGTGAACCTGCACCACGTCGCCGACCCGATCAAGGCTTGCGACTATGCGGTACTGCTCAAGCGTCTGATCAAGAACATCGCCTACGACCATGAGATGGACACCACCTTCATGGCCAAGCCTTACCCAGGCCAGGCGGGTAATGGTCTGCACGTCCACATTTCGGTCCTGGACAAGGACGGCAAGAATATTTTTGCCAGCGAGGATCCCGAGCAGAACGCCGCACTGCGTCACGCGATCGGCGGTGTGCTCGAGACCCTACCGGCGCAGATGGCTTTCCTCTGCCCGAACGTCAACTCCTACCGTCGTTTCGGCGCGCAGTTCTATGTGCCGAACTCGCCGAGCTGGGGCCTGGACAACCGTACCGTGGCCATCCGCGTACCGACCGGTTCTTCCGACGCCGTGCGCATCGAACACCGTGTCGCCGGTGCCGATGCCAACCCGTACCTGCTGATGGCTTCGGTGCTGGCGGGCGTGCACCACGGTCTGGTCAACAAGATCGAACCGGGCGCGCCAACCGAAGGCAACTCCTACGAGCAGAACGAGCAGAGCCTGCCGAACAACCTGCGCGATGCATTGCGCGAGCTGGACGACAGCGAAGTCATGGCCAAGTACATCGATCCGAAATACATCGATATCTTCGTGGCCTGCAAGGAAAGCGAGCTGGAGGAGTTCGAGCACTCGATCTCCGACCTCGAGTACAACTGGTACCTGCACACCGTGTAAGCGGCTGCAGCAAAAAAACGCCACCGGCCGCAAAGGCCCGTGGCGTTTTTTTATGGCCGCCTTGCGGCGGATCGCGGGCAAGCCTCGCTCCTACAGGATCGGAGCGTATGCCATTTCCATCTTGCAGGAGCGAGGCTTGCCCGCGAAGGCGTCCTGGCAGACAACACCCGACACGCCTCGTACAATGCCCGCTGCCCCGCAGGAGACTCCCATGACACGCGTAGCCACCCCCCGCAAACCCCGCGCACGCAGCCAGGCCCGGATCGACTCGATACTCGATGCCGCCCGCACCCTGCTTGCCGCCGAGGGCGTGGCCAGCCTGTCGATCTACAGCGTGGCCGAGCGCGCGGAGATTCCGCCCTCCTCGGTCTACCACTTCTTCGCCAGCGTTCCCGCCCTGCTCGAAGCCCTGACCGCCGACATCCACGCCGCGTTCCGCGCCTGCCTGCAAGAGCCCATCGACCACACCGCCCTGAGCAGTTGGCACGACCTGTCGCGCCTGGTCGAACAGCGCATGCTCGCCATCTACAGCGCCGACGCCGCGGCCCGCCAGTTGATCCTGGCCCAGCATGGCCTCACCGAGGTCACCCAGGCCGACCGCCAGCACGACATCGAACTGGGCGACCTGATGCACAAGCTGTTCGACCAGCACTTCCAGCTGCCAGCGCTGCCCGCGGACGTCGATGTATTCGCCCTGGCCATGGAGCTGGGCGACCGCGTCTACGCGCGCTCGGTCCAGCAGCATGGGCAGATCACCGAGCGCATGGCCGAGGAAGGCATGCGGGTGTTCGATGCCTACCTGGGGCTGTACCTGCCGCCTTACCTGCCCAAGCGCCCTGCCCTGTAGCCGTCAGCGCCCACAAAAAAGCCCCGAAGGGCTCACGCCGTCCGGGGCCGGTTGTCGCGCACCGGTCACAACTTGGCGATCGATACCTCGGTGGATTTCACGAACGCGATCACTTCGCTGCCGATCGCCAGCTCCAGCTCCCGCACCGAACGGGTGGTAATCACCGACGTGACGATGCCGGAGGCGGTCTGCACGTCGATTTCCGAGAGCACGTCGCCTTCGACGATTTCCTTGATGGTGCCTTTGAACTGGTTGCGAACGTTGATGGCCTTGATAGTCATACGATTTCTCCTCGGGTCGAAATAAGCGGCACGTTTCAAGCGGCAAGCTGCAAGTAAAAGCACTCGACTCCTTCTTGCAGCTTGCAGCTAAAAGCTTGCCGCTGCTTTTATTGCGCCCAGCGCAATTGCGTGGGCAAGGGTGAAACGGGTTCCGGCTCGGGCGGCGACCCGGGCAGCGACAACACGCGGTTGAGTACTTCGGCTTCCAGCGCCGCCAATCGATGGGAGCCACGCACCCGTGGGCGCGGCAGCTCCACCAGCAGGTCGAGACCGACCTCGCCTTCTTCGATCAGGATCACCCGGTCGGCCACCGCCACCGCTTCGCTGACGTCGTGGGTCACCAGCAGGACAGTGAAGCCATGCTGCTGCCACAGGCGCTCGATCAGTTGCTGCATCTCGATCCGGGTCAGGGCATCCAGCGCGCCCAGAGGCTCGTCCAGCAGCAACAGGCGTGGCTGGTGAATCAGCGCCCGGGCCAGGGCCACCCGCTGCTTCTGGCCACCGGACAAGGCGGCCGGCCACTCGTTGGCGCGATCAGCCAGGCCCACCGCCTCCAGGGCTTCCAGGGCCTGGGGGCGCCAATCGCCCTTGAGGCCCAGGCCGACGTTGTCGATGACCTTCTTCCAGGGCAGCAGGCGCGCCTCCTGGAACATCAGGCGGGTGTCCTCGATGGCCTGGCCCAGCGGCGCGGCACCGGCCAGCAGTTCACCGCCGGTGGGTTTGTCGAGGCCGGCCAGCAAGCGCAGCAAGGTACTCTTGCCGCAACCGCTACGGCCGACCACCGCGACGAATTGCCCGGCCGGAATATGCAGGTCGATCTCGCGCAACACCTGGCGCGAACCGAAGGTCTTTTGCAGCTTGCGCACCGCCAGCGGAATACCGCGCAGCAGGCGTGGAGGTTGTTGAGCCGTCATTGCGCACCTCCCCTCGCCACTTGATAGGCCGGATGCCAACGCAGCCAGGCACGCTCCAGGCCGCGCGCGGCGAGGTCCGCCAGTTTGCCGAGCACGGCATACAGGACGATGGCCAGCACCACCACGTCGGTCTGCAGGAACTCCCGGGCGTTCATCGCCAGATAACCGATGCCGGAGCTGGCGGAGATGGTTTCCGCGACGATCAGCGTCAGCCACATAAAGCCCAGGGCAAACCGCACGCCTACCAGGATCGAAGGCAAGGCGCCCGGCAGGATCACCTGGCGGAACAGGGCGAAGCCGGACAGGCCATAGCTGCGCGCCATTTCCACCAGCGCCGGGTCGACGTTGCGGATGCCGTGGTAGGTGTTCAGGTAGATCGGGAACAGAGTGCCCAGGGCCACCAGGAAAATCTTCGCCGACTCATCGATGCCGAACCACAGGATCACCAGGGGAATCAGCGCCAGGTGCGGCACGTTGCGGATCATCTGCACCGAGCTGTCCAGCAGGCGCTCGCCCCACTTCGACAGGCCGGTGATAAAGCCCAGGGCCAGGCCAATGCCGCCGCCGATCAGGAAACCGATCGCCGCGCGCCAGCCGCTGATAGCCAGGTGGGTCCAGATTTCGCCGCTGCGCACCAGGCCGATCCCGGCTTCGATCACCGCGCTGGGTGCCGGCAGGATTCGCGTCGACAGCCAGCCGGCCGAGACCGACAACTGCCATACCGCCAGTAACAGCAGCGGCAGGGCCCAGGGCGCCAGGCGATGGAACAAGGTTTGTCTGTTCATGGCCACGCCTCAGCTCTGGGACGCAGCTTTGGGGATGATGTCGTTGGCGACCATTTCGCCGAACGGGCTGACGTAGCCGGCGCCCCTGGGCAGCTCGGGACGTTCGATATCCAGGTGCGGGAACAGCAGTTCGGCCACCCGGTACGACTCTTCCAGGTGGGGGTAACCGGAGAAGATAAAGGTGTCGATACCAAGGTCCGCGTACTCCTGCATCCGCGCCGCCACGGTCGGGCCATCGCCGACCAGCGCGGTGCCCGCGCCGCCCCGTACCAGGCCGACACCGGCCCAGAGGTTGGGGCTGACTTCCAGCTTGTCACGGCGCCCGCCGTGCAGGGCCGCCATGCGTTGCTGGCCGACCGAATCGAAGCGCGCCAGGGACGCCTGGGCGCGGGCGATGGTGTCGTCGTCCAGGTGGGAGATCAGGCGCTCGGCCGCCTGCCAGGCCTCGGCGTTGGTTTCGCGCACGATCACATGCAAACGAATGCCGAAGCGCACACTGCGTCCCTGCTTGGCGGCCTTGGCCCGGACCTGCTCGATCTTCTCGGCCACCGCGGCCGGTGGTTCGCCCCAGGTCAGGACCATGTCCACCTGCTCGGCGGCCAGGTCCTGCGCGGCTTCCGAGGAGCCGCCGAAGTACAGCGGCGGACGCGGTTGCTGGATCGGCGGGTAAAGCAATTTGGCGCCCTTCACGCTGATGTGCTGGCCGTCGTAGTCGACGGTTTCGCCTTCCAGCACCCGGCGCCAGATGCGGGTGAACTCCACCGAAGCCTGGTAGCGCTCTTCATGGCTGAGGAACAGGCCGTCGCCGGCCAGCTCGTCCGGATCGCCGCCGGTCACCAGGTTGAACAGCGCCCGGCCGCCAGACAGGCGATCCAGGGTTGCCGCCTGGCGTGCCGCCACCGTCGGAGAAATGATCCCGGGGCGCAGGGCGACCAGGAATTTCAGGCGCTGGGTCACCGGGATCAGCGAGGCCGCCACCAGCCAGGAATCCTCGCAGGAGCGCCCGGTGGGGATCAGCACGCCACCGAAACCGAGGCGGTCGGCCGCCTGGGCGATCTGCTGCAGGTAGCCGTGGTCGACGGCGCGAGCGCCTTCGGCGGTGCCAAGGTAGTGGCCGTCGCCGTGGGTGGGCAGGAACCAGAAAATATTGAGGCTCATGGAGTTGTCTCCTAAGGGGATCGAGTTACGGCGCTTTGGCAACGGCGGCTGGAGGCGTCCAGATCACGTCTTTGATGCTCAGGGGTTTGGGAATCAGCTTGAGCTGGTGGAAGCTGTCGGCGATTTTCTGCTGGGCCGCCACCACGTCCGGGGTCAGGAAGTGCGCGCCATAGCCCTGGCGTTTCACCGAGGTCAGGGTGATGTCCGCCGGCAGGCCGAGCAGTGGCGCCACCTGCTGGGTCACCTCGTCCGGGTTGGCCTTGGACCACTCGCCCACCGCGCGCACTTCTTCCACCAGGGTCTTGATCACTTCGGGGTGCTGCTGCGCGTAGGGTTTGGTCGCCAGGTAGAACTGGTGGTTGTCGACGATGCCGCTGCCGTCACGCAGGGTGCGGGCTTGCAGCTGCTTCTCGGCCGCCGCCTGATAGGGGTCCCAGATCACCCAGGCATCGACGCTGCCACGCTCGAAGGCGGCGCGGGCATCGGCGGGCGGCAGGAATACGGTCTGGATGTCGCTGTACTTGAGGCCGGCGTCTTCGAGGGCGCGGACCAGCAGGTAGTGCACGTTGGAGCCCTTGTTGAGGACCACCTTCTTGCCCTTGAGCTCCGCCACCGACTTGATCGGCGAATCCTTGGGGACCAGGATCGCTTCGCTGGTCGGCGCCGGTGGCTCGTAGGCCACGTACAACAGGTCGGCACCGGCGGCCTGGGCAAATACGGGAGGAGTCTCGCCGGTGACGCCGAAATCGATGGAGCCGACGTTCAGCCCTTCCAGCAACTGCGGGCCACCGGGGAACTCAGTCCATTGCACCTGCACGCCCTGCTCCGCCAGGCGCTTCTCCAGCGAGCCCTTGGCCTTGAGCAGCACCAGGGTGCCGTATTTCTGATAGCCGATACGCAGGGTTTCGGCCGCTTGGGCTTGAACGATGGCGCCGAAGGACACAGCCGCAGCAAACAGAGCGACCAGACCACGACGCAAAATCACAGGGCGCATGGCGCTCTCCTTTTTGCTGTTGGGTTTTGGCTGCACCTGCTAGGCCGTTGGCGGCTAAGTAAGGCCAGTACTTCAGATTCGGGTAGGACTCAAATGCTCCAGCGAGCACTCAACAAACGGTCATTCAACAGATTCGGGTCCAGCGGCTTGGGACGCCGCGCCATGGCGCTGTGGAACTGTTCCAGGGCTTCGCGCAGACGCTGCTCCAGCGCCGGCGCCAGCTGCGCCTGGGCGTTGCCTTCGCCGTAGGCGATCTGGCTGTCTTCGGCGAAGATGCCCTGGAGCATCTCCTGGGCCTTCAGGGCCGACAGCACCGGCTTGAGTGCGTAGTCCACCGCCAGCATGTGGGCGATGCTGCCGCCCGTGGCCATCGGCAGCACCACCTTGTGGTTCAGGGCGCGTTCCGGCAGCAGGTCGAGCACGGTTTTCAGCGCACCGGAAAACGATGCCTTGTAGACCGGGGTGGCGATCAGCAGGCCATCGGCCTGTTCGATCTGTTGCAACAGGTCGATCACCATCGGGCTGTCGAAGCGCGCGTGGAGCAGATCCTCGGCCGGGAAATCCCGGACCTGATAGTCGACCACTTCCACACCTTGTTGCTGCAACCAGCGTTTGGCGTGTTCCAGCAGCACCCCGGAGCGGGAGCGTTGGCTGGGACTGCCACCGAGTGAGACGACCAGCATGCAGAGGTTTCCTTTAGCGGTAATGGGCGATTCGCGGTTTGCGATCTCGCTGAGCTGAGCAGACCTTAACAGCCTATTTATATATCCATAAATCTTATTTTTTCATTTGTTTATTCTTTAAATGAATATAAGAAAAGCCATTTTCCAGGCAAAAAAATAGGCCGTCGAAACGGCCCAAAAACCCCTGCTTTGTGGATACATCAATCTTTGTAGGAGCGAGCTTGCTCGCGAAGCGGCGTACCTGACACGCCGTGTTGACCCCATCGCCAGCAAGCTGGCTCCTACAGCAACACGCCGCCGCGTAATCGAAAACGGCTTAGCGATTCGGCTGTGGAGTCAGGCGCAGGTAGGGTTTGACCGCGCGATAGCCTTTGGGGAAGCGTTTCTTGATTTCCTCTTCGTCCTTGAGCGACGGCACGATCACCACTTCATCACCGTCCTGCCAGTTGGCCGGGGTGGCCACCTTGTAGTTGTCGGTGAGCTGCAGCGAGTCGATCACCCGCAGGATCTCGTGGAAGTTGCGCCCGGTACTGGCCGGGTAGGTGATGGTCAGGCGCACCTTCTTGTTCGGGTCGATGACGAACAGCGAACGCACGGTCAGGGTGTCGTTGGCATTCGGGTGGATCAGGTCGTACAGGTCCGAGACCTTGCGGTCGGCGTCGGCCAGGATCGGGAAGTTGACGAGGGTGTTCTGGGTTTCGTTGATGTCCTCGATCCACTTGTGGTGCGAGTCCACCGGGTCCACCGACAGGGCAATGGCTTTCACGCCGCGCTGGGCGAACTGCTCCTTGAGCTTGGCGGTGAATCCCAGTTCGGTGGTGCACACCGGGGTGAAGTCCGCCGGATGGGAAAACAGCACGCCCCAACTGTCGCCGAGCCACTCATGGAAGCGAATCTTGCCGGCACTGGAATCCTGTTCGAAGTCGGGGGCGATGTCGCCAAGTCTGAGGCTCATGTTGCTGCTCCTGTGAGTGCGTTATGAGCCCTACTGTGCCTGCGCCTGGGAATATTTAAAAAGAATAAATATCGATTTATTTAGACTGTAAAGGAATATTAAAAATCTCTTCACTGGATTCGCGCACGCCCAGGGCACACCATCCTCGACAAGGTTCGAGAAGGCCTTGAGTAGCTGTAAAGAGGGGTTTCGGGGAGGACCTGCGGGGGTGGGTCCGACCTGGATGACAACACCTCGCCCGGCATTGCGCCGGGCGAGGTTTTAACGTCGGATTACAACAGCGGGATCGAGTAGCTGACGATCAGGCGGTTTTCGTCCTGCGAGCGCTGGCCCGGAATGTCGTTACGCCACATGGCGTTTTTCCAAGTCAGGCCGAGGTTTTTCAGTGGACCTTCCGGAATCACGTAGGCCACGGTCAGGTCGCGTTCCCACTCGCTGGCGTTGGTAACCGAAACGGAACGCTGAGGGGTAACGGAACCCTCTCGGCCAGTCGTATCGATGTTGTCGCCACGCAGATAGATCACGCCGGCGGTCAGGCCAGGCACGCCTACCTTGGCGAAATCGTAGGAGTAGCGAGCTTGCCAGGTACGTTCACCAGCACGGGCGAACTTGGCGATCTGCATGTCGGTAGTCAGGTAAGCCGACGAACCATCACCCTGGTTCAGCCAAGGGAAATCGCTGTCACCGTTACTGACCTGGTAGCCACCACCGAAGGTATGGCCGGCAACCGAGTACAGGAACAGGCCGCTGATCAGGTTGTTATCAACCTTGCCCTTGGTGATGCCGGTACCGTAGTCACCGGTGGTGTAGTAGGCCGAGTCATGGCCGTTGGCACCGTCGTCGCGGCTGTTGAAGTAGCGCAGGTCAGACTTCAATACGCCCGGGCCGATAGCCCAGTTGTGCAGCAGGCCAACGAAGTGCTGCTTGTAGAAGTCTTTCAGGTTGCCGTAGTAGTACTGAGCGGTCAGATCTTTAGTGATCTTGTAGTCACCACCACCGTAGATGAACTTGTTGCTGTCGCGACCAGCAGCGGTGTGCGCGTTGGCGCCGGCAATCGACAGTTCTTCGTTGTTGCTGGAGTTACGACCCTTGGCATGCTCGATCTGACCGCCAACCAGTGTCAGGTCCTTGATGTCGTTCGAGGTGATCTGACCGCCCTGGAAGGTTTGCGGCAGCATACGACCATCGTTGGTCACGATGACTGGCAGTTTTGGCTGCAGGGTACCGAGCTTCAGCTCAGTCTGAGAGATCTTGGCTTTGGCGGTCAGGCCCAGGCTGGAGTAGTTATCGACTGCTTTGCCGTTGGACTCGCTCGGGAAGACAGTGCCGCCATAAGAAGTAGCAGAGGCGCCGTTGGTGCCGCCGCCCGAGTCCAGCTTGATACCCAGCAGGCCGATGGCGTCGAGACCGAATCCAACGGTGCCTTCGGTGTAACCGGAAATGAAGTTGAGCTGGAAGCCTTGGCCCCACTCTTCCTGCTTGTTCTGTGCGCCGGACGCCTTGGTATCGGCATCACGGTTATCAGTATTGATATAGAAGTTACGCAGACCCAGAGTGGCCTTGCTGTCTTCGATGAAACCGGCGGCGCCTGCCTGCTGCGCCAGAACCCCAACGGCCACAGCCAGGGCCAAGGTGGACTTGTTCATGTTTCGCTCCTCTCGTTTCTAATTCTTGTGTACTCAGGCCCAGGGTCTGATGCCCCGGGTCCATCGGTGGGCGATTAGCGCCAGACCGTGACTCATAAGTCAATCGTAACCAACTGTGTCTACGACCAAGGTCTAATCGCGATGATTTGCTCCTTGCAGGGTAATGAGTTTTTCATAATCCCAAAAAGAATTATTTCATTCTTTTTCATACCGTTCGGGAATATCGCCAGGTATGCCTGCTCGAGCCGTGGCACAAGGTATCGGCGTACCGTCTGATTCCTGAATGGTATTTCCCCGCTGACCTTTAGATCGATCAGTTAAAACATAAGCCAGATACGTCAACCAGTATCAAAAAGGCGACGCAATAATGGCTTTGCGCCGATGGTCGCGTCAATTTGTTACAGTTTTTGTGTCAGGCGAATTTATTTTTCTGAAACACAAATCGCTTGCGCGCGGGCCCAGCAAAAACCCGCTCCTGTCAAGAGCGGGTTGCCGAAGGGAGTGATGCTCAGAGGGCTTTTTCGAAGATCTTCGAGTTGCGCTGGTAGTTGTACAGCGAGGCCCGCGCGGAAGGCAGGCGCTCGACACTGCTAGGTGCGAAACCGCGTTCGCGGAACCAGTGGGCGGTACGGGTGGTGAGGACAAACAGGGTTTTCAGGCCCTGGGCCCGGGCCCGGGTTTCGATCCTTTCCAACAGTTCGTCGCCGCGACCGCCGTGGCGGTATTCCGGGTTCACCGCCAGGCAGGCCAGCTCCCCGGCGTCGGAATCGGCGATCTGGTAGAGCGCGGCACAGGCGATGATCATCCCCTCGCGCTCGACCACGCTGAACTGTTCGATCTCACGCTCCAGCACCTCGCGGGAACGCCGCACCAGAATCCCCTGCTCTTCCAGCGGGCTGATCAGATCCAGCAGACCGCCGACGTCCTCGATGGCCGCCTCGCGGACCAGTTCGAACTGCTCCTGGGCCACCAGCGTACCGCCACCGTCACGGGTGAACAGCTCGGTCAGCAGCGCGCCGTCTTCGGCGTAGCTGACGATATGACTGCGCCCCACTCCACCCCGACAGGCTTCGGCCGCGGCATCCAGCAGTTCCGCCTGATAGTTGCCGCCCAGACGCTGCAAATGCGCCGGCACCTGCTGCGGACGCAGTTCGCGCACCAGGTTACCGCTTTCATCCAACAGGCCACGCTCGGCGCCGAACAGCAGCAGCTTGTCGGCAGCCAGGTCGATGGCCGCGCGGGTGGCGACGTCTTCGCAGGCGAGGTTGAAGATTTCCCCGGTCGGCGAGTAGCCCAAGGGCGACAGCAGTACGATCGAGCGCTCGTCCAGCAGGCGATTGATACCCTTGCGATCGACCCGGCGCACTTCGCCGGTGTGGTGATAGTCGACGCCTTCGAGCACGCCGATCGGCCGGGCGGTCACCAGGTTGCCGCTGGCGACCCGCAGCCGCGAACCCTGCATCGGTGAGGACGCCATGTCCATGGACAGCCGCGCTTCGATGGCGATGCGCAACTGGCCGACGGCGTCGATCACACATTCCAGGGTCGCCGCATCGGTGATGCGCATGCCGTGGTGGTAATGCGGGGTCAGGCCACGGGCGGCCAGGCGGGTTTCGATCTGTGGACGCGAGCCATGCACCAGCACCAGGCGCACACCCATGCTGTGCAGCAGCACCAGGTCATGGACGATGTTGCCGAAGTTCGGATGTTCTACGCCGTCGCCGGGCAGCATGACCACGAAGGTGCAGTCGCGGTGGGCGTTGATATAAGGAGAAGCGTGACGAAGCCAATTGACGTAATCGGGCATAACCTGAGCCTGTAAATAAGAAGCAGCCTATAAAAGGACGAAACGGGAAAACGCACAGCGGGCTGGTGGTTATCGTCGGAACAGGCTTGGCGACACGCTCGCTCTCCTTGAGGTACGGGCTTGGCCGTCGGTGATTTAGTAGAAATCAGGCCGGCGTCAGGCAGTAATGGTTAATCAGTTCACGTAGTAGATGCACGGTAGGCTGCAAGCGTGACATTTCGAGGTATTCCCCCGGCTGGTGAGCACAGGCGATGTCGCCCGGGCCCAGTACCACTGTCTCGCAGCCAAGGCGCTGAAGATAAGGCGCTTCGGTGCCGAACGCCACTGCTTCGGCGCGATGGCCGGTCAGGCGTTCGGCCACCCGCACCAGTTCGCAGTCTTCGGCCTGCTCGAAGGCCGGCGCTTCGGGGAACAGCGGCGCATAGTCGATCTTCACCTGATGCCGCTCGGCCACGGGCACCAGCTTCTGTCGGATGGCCGCGCGCAGCGCCTGCGGGTCCATGCCCGGCAACGGCCGCAGGTCGAACTCCAGCGAGCACTGACCGCAGATCCGGTTCGGGTTGTCGCCACCGTGGATACACCCAAGGTTCAGGGTCGGCTGCGGCACGCTGAACTGCGGATTGCGGAATTCGCGCTGCCACGCCAGGCGCAGGCCGCGCAGTTCGCCGATGGCATCGTGCATGGCTTCCAGGGCGCTATGGCCCAGGCTCGGGTCGGAGGAATGGCCGCTGCGCCCGAGAATATCGATGCGCTCCATCATCACGCCTTTGTGCATGCGGATCGGCCGCAGCCCGGTCGGCTCGCCGATCACCGCGGCGCGCCCCAATGGCCGGCCGGCTTCGGCCAGGGCGCGGGCGCCCGCCATGGAACTTTCCTCGTCACAGGTGGCGAGGATCAGCAATGGCTGCTTGAAAGGCTGGTCCAGCAGCGGCCGGACCGCCTCGATGACCAGGGCGAAAAAGCCTTTCATGTCGCAGCTGCCGAGGCCGACCCAGCGTCCGTCGACCTCGGTGAGCTTCAGCGGGTCGGTCTGCCACAACGCGCCGTCGTAGGGCACGGTGTCGCTGTGTCCGGCCAGCACCAGGCCACCGGGGCCGCTGCCGAAGCTGGCGAGCAGATTGAACTTGCCGGGGCTGACCTGCTGGATGTCGCAGGCAAAACCCAGGTCGCCGAGCCAGCTCGCCAACAGGTCTATGACCGCACGATTGGACTGATCCAGCGCCGGCTGGGTACAGCTGACCGAAGGTGTGGCAATCAGCGCAGCGAACTGCTCTTTCATGGACGGCAATGGCATGCGCTGGCTCCCGGGTTCCAAGATGAAGTCCATCATAGAGCCATCCTGCGACAGGAATAAACCGCCACGGCACCTCGACGCGGCGAGTCCTGTACACTGCACGGCCTTGGCAGCCACACATTTCCCCCGGCTGCGCTCCCGATCCTGGATTTTCCGGCCATGCAGAAAGAAACCGAAATCAAACTCCGCGTCAGCCGCGAAACCCTCGCCGCCCTGCGTGAGCACCCGCTCCTGAAAAAACGCAACAAAAGTGGCTGGGAACACCGCGAACTGATGAACCAGTACTTCGACACGCCCGAGCGCGACCTGGCCCGCGCCAAGGTCGCCCTGCGCCTGCGCCGCGACGGCGAAGAAGTGATCCAGACCCTCAAGACCCGCGGCCAGAGCGTCGCCGGCCTGTCGGAACGCAACGAGTACGACTGGCACCTGGCCAAAGCCAAGCTCGACCTGAAGAAACTCGACGGCGAATGCTGGCCCGAGCAACTGGCCGAGCTGGACAAGAAGACCCTCAAGCCGATCTTCACCACCGATTTCGTCCGCGAGCGCGCGGAAATCGCCTGGGGCCGCGGCAAGGCCAAGGTGGTGATCGAAGCCGCCCTGGACCTGGGCCACGTGATCGCCGGCAAGCAGAAGGAAGAGATCTGCGAGCTGGAACTGGAACTGCGCGAAGGCGAACCGGCCGCCCTGCTGGAGCTGGCCGCCGAGCTGGCCGCCACCCTGCCGCTGATGCCCTGCGATATCAGCAAGGCCGAGCGCGGCTACCGCCTGTTCGACGCCAACAGCTACTCCCTGAGCCTGCCCGCTCCGGAGCTGAGCGCGCAAACGCCGCTGGACGACGCCTTCGCGGCGCTGACCTGGCACCTGCTGGGCAGCAGCCAGCGCCTGGCCGAGCAATATCGCTTCAACGGTCACTGGCGCCTGCTGCAGGACTGGGTCGAGAACCTGGCGGAACTGCGCGCCCTGGTCAGCAGCCTGGGCCAGGCCGCGCCGCGCCAGGCGACCGCCGAGTTGCGCGCGTCGCTGGACGGCCTGCTGGAAGACTGGCGCCCGCTGGTACAAGCCGGCCTGGACGACGAAGACGTGCGCAAGGCCGCGCCCGAGCAGTTCATCGAAGAGCTGCAGGACGTGCGCTGGGGCCTGTTCTCGCTGAACACCTCGCGCTGGTTGCTGGCCCGCAGCTGGACCGCCGAGCGCAATACCCGTGGCAACCGCCAGGGTGCGGCGCAACTGGGCAGCTGGTTGCCGCGCCTGCTGGCCGACGAAGCCAGCGCCCTGCAACTGCCACGCTACCAGCAGCAACCGGAAGACCTGGCCGAGCAACTGCCGCGCATCGAACGCATCCAGTCCTGGTTGCATCACGCGCGCAGCGTGCTGGAAATCCCGGAGCTGGACCGCCTATACGGCGAGTTGAACAAGCTGGCGCAGCTGGCCAACGAGCCGATCACCGACGAAACCCTGGATGCCCGCAAGCAACAGGCGATCACGGTGTTCCAGAACCGCGCATGGAAAACCCTGCTGCGCATGTAACGGCCTGATCGCGAGCAAGCTCGCTCCTACAGGTTCGCGGTAACCCCTTGTAGGAGCGAGCTTGCTCGCGATAGCGCCAACTGCATCAACGCAGGACCGGCAGGCTGGTCGTGGACTTGATTTCCGACAGCGCCACGATCGAATTCACTTCCTGGATCCCCGGCACCATCGACAGTTTCTCGAAGAAGAAACGCTCGTACGCCTCGATGTCCGCCGTGACGATGCGCAACAGGAAATCCACCGCCCCCATCAGCACATAACACTCCAGCACTTCCGGAAAACCGCGGATCGCCTCGGTGAATTCGGTGAAGTTGGAACGGCCGTGAGCGTTGAGTTTGACCTCGGCGAAGATCTGCGTGTTGAGGCCGATCTTCTTGCGGTCGAGCAAGGTCACCTGGCCACGGATCACCCCCTCCTCCTTGAGCCGCTGGATCCGCCGCCAGCAAGGTGACTGCGACAAGCCCACCTGCTCGGCGATCTGCGCGCTGGACAGCGAAGCGTCCTCTTGCAGCAGCGCCAGGATGCGGCGGTCGTAAGCGTCCAGCTCGCTATGCATAGAAAACCCTCAATAATCTTTAAAGACGAATTATCCAATTCGATAATCCGGAAAATACGTTCATCTTAGATAAAAAATACCCGCAACCGAATGTAAAAATTTCTCCATTGATCTGGAGAACCCCATGCCCTCTCTCGAAGCCGTCAGTTCCCGCGCCGATGTGTGGAATGTCGCCAACACCCATTGCCGGGTGCATTACCAACTGGTCACCGACGCCGAAGCCGATGTGCTGTGCCGGGTGCTCAATCATTTCGCCCTGCAGTCCCTGCTGCCACAGCAAGTCCAGGTGCAACAGCAGGACGGCTCGTTGCTGATGGAAGTGCTGCTCGACGGCCTGAGCTGGCACCGCGCCCAGGTCATCGCGGAAAAACTGCGCAACCTGATCAGCGTGTGTTCGGTACAGCTGCAACTGGCCGAGCGCGAGCCGTTGCAGGCCGCCGGCTGAGGGCGCCAGGCAAAACCCTGCAACGCTTGGGCGACTGGCGGTCGTCATCCCGGGACTATTCTTGGCATTGCGTGGTCAGAGGCGCATCTAACCCGCCTGCTGCCGGATTGTTCACAAGGAGCCCGCATGTCCGTTCCTCTCGTTACCCAGGACCACTGGCTGGATCTCAACGACCTGCTGCGCGACCTGGTCGCCCAGGGTTTCATCAGCCAGGACTCGGCCGAACACGCCCTGACCACCCGTCGTAATGCCGCCAACAGCCAGCTGCATCCGCTGGAGTTTCTCGCCAGCCAGCACCTGGAAGACCTCAGCCGGCCCGGCAGGCGCCTGGACCTGGAAAGCCTGACCCTGTGGCTGGCGCAACAGGCCGGCCAGCCGTACCTGCGCATCGACCCGCTGAAAATCGACGTCGCCGCCGTCACCCCGCTGATGTCCTACGCCTTCGCCCAGCGCCACAAGATCCTCGCGGTGTCGATCGACGCCGAGGCCATCACGGTGGCCAGCGCCCAGCCTTACGTCAGTGCCTGGGAAGCCGACCTGACCCACGTGTTGAAACTGCCGATCAAGCGGGTGGTGGCCAACCCGGTGGAAATCCAGCGCCTGACCGTGGAGTTCTTCCGCCTGGCCAAGTCGGTCACCGGCGCCAGCGCCGACCAGAAAAGCCACGCCCCGGGCAATTTCGAACAACTGCTCAACCTCGGCGCCAGCGATCAGGAGCCCGACGCCAACGACGCGCACATCGTCAACATCGTCGATTGGCTGTTCCAGTACGCGTTCCAGCAACGGGCCAGCGATATCCACATCGAGCCGCGCCGCGAACAAGGCACCGTGCGCTTTCGCATCGACGGGGTGCTGCACAACGTCTATCAGTTCCCGCCCCAGGTCACCATGGCCGTGGTCAGCCGCCTGAAAAGCCTGGGCCGGATGAACGTCGCGGAAAAACGCAAACCCCAGGACGGCCGGGTCAAGACCAAGACCCCGGAAGGCGGCGAAGTGGAATTGCGCCTGTCGACCCTGCCCACCGCCTTCGGCGAAAAAATGGTCATGCGCATCTTCGACCCCGAGGTGCTGCTCAAGGACTTCGACCAGTTGGGGTTCTCCAGCGACGACCTGCGGCGCTGGCAGGAAATGACCCGCCAGCCCAACGGCATCATCCTGGTCACCGGCCCCACCGGTTCGGGCAAGACCACCACCCTGTACACCACCCTGAAGAAGCTGGCGACGCCGGAGGTCAACCTCTGCACCATCGAGGACCCGATCGAGATGGTCGAGCCGGCGTTCAACCAGATGCAGGTCCAGCACAACATCGAGCTGACCTTCGCCAGCGGCGTGCGCGCGCTGATGCGCCAGGACCCGGACATCATCATGATCGGCGAGATCCGCGACCTGGAAACCGCGGAGATGGCGATCCAGGCCGCGCTCACCGGCCACCTGGTGCTGTCGACCCTGCACACCAACGACGCGCCCGGCGCCATCAGCCGCCTGCTGGAACTGGGCGTCGCGCCTTACCTGATCAAGGCCACGCTGCTGGGAGTCATGGCCCAGCGCCTGGTGCGCACCCTGTGCCCGCACTGCAAGACCCCGCTGACCCTGGACGAAGGCGACTGGCAAAGCCTGACCCGGCCCTGGCAGGCACCGCTGCCCAGCCATGCCCACGGCGCCACCGGCTGCCTGGAATGCCGCGATACCGGCTACCGGGGCCGCGCCGGGGTGTATGAAATCATGCAGTTGAGCGACAGCCTCAAAGCCCTGATCAGCGCCGACGCCGACCTGCTCGCCATACGCCGCCAGGCCTTCTTGGAAGGCATGCGCAGCCTGCGCCTGTCCGGAGCGCAGAAAGTCGCGGCCGGGCTGACCACCCTCGAAGAAATATTGCGGGTCACGCCACAAAGCGAGCAGCGATAAGGCCCCTCGCCAGTGGCTTCCCGTGCCTCTGGACTACGCTTAGGCACACGTCCAAGCGAGCAGGGAACGGGCATGAACATCCGTCAGAAAATGATCGTCTCCGGAGCGGTCAGTGTGCTGGCCATCGCACTCGTCTCCAGCATCGGCTGGTGGGGCCAGGTGCGACTGGCGCAAGCGCTGGCGGACAGCCAGCTCAATGCCAGCGCGCTGCGCAATCACCTGGAAGCCGACATGATGCACGACGCGCTGCGGGCCGATGTGCTGGCCGCCTTCGCCAGCCAGCCCGGCACTGCCAGCGAGGGCGAGCAGATCAGAAGCGACCTGCGCGAACATGGCGAATGGTTCCGCAAGGCCCTCGCGGAAAATGCCGGGCTGCCCCTGGCGCCGGACATTCGCCAGGCCATCGGCGAGCTGCAGCCGGTGCTGGAAAACTACATTGGCGCCGCGCAACAGATTGCCGAACAGGCGCTGCGCGACCCTGTCGCCGCCCGCGCGGCAATGCCGGCGTTCGCCAAGAGCTTCAGCGAGGTGGAAAGCCGCAACGAGACCCTGAGCAGCAAGATCGAAACCAGTACCGCGCAGGCTCGCGAAGCCAGCGAAAAAGCCGTGCGCCAGGCCGGCTGGTGGCTGGTTGGCGGCAGCCTGCTGGCCGTATTGGCGCTCTGCCTGCTGACTCGCCGGTTATTGCACTCGGTACTGCGTCCCCTGGAAAAATCGGTTGCCACGGCCCGGGCCATCGCCCAGGGCAACCTCAGCCTGCCGATCAGCGTCGACAGCGACGACGAGGCCGGGCAGCTGCAAAAAGCCCTGGGCGAGATGCAGAACAACCTGCGGGACATGATCACCACCATTCGCCGCGAAAGCGAAGGCCTGCAAGGCACCTCCCACAACCTGAGCCAGACCTCCCAGGGCATTGCCAGCGGGGCCAACGAGCAGGCCCAGGGCGCAAACAGCATGGCCGCGGCCATGGAGCAGATGATCGGCAATATCGCCCAGGTGGCCGAGCATGCGCGTAACGCTCAGGACATCTCGGCACAGTCGGAATCCCTCGCCGGCAGCGGCGGCCAGGTCATCCTTGGGGTGGTCGATGGCATGGCCCATATTGCCGAGGCGGTCAATCAGTCGTCGCAAAGCATCACCGCCCTTGGCCAATCCTCGGAGGAAATCCACTCGATCATCCAGGTGATCAACAGCATCGCCGAGCAGACCAACCTGCTGGCCCTGAACGCCGCGATCGAGGCAGCCCGCGCCGGCGAGGCCGGGCGCGGGTTCGCCGTGGTCGCCGACGAAGTGCGCAGCCTGGCCGGGCGCACGGCGCAATCGACCCGGGAAATCACCGGCATGATCGAGCGCATCCGCGAAACCACCAGCCAGGCGGTGCGCAGCATGCAAACCGGGGTCAGCCGGGTGAACGACGGGGTGAGCATGGCCCAGCAGGCCGGCACCTCGATCAACGAAATCCGCGAAGGCGCGCAACGCTCGGCGCTGATGGTCGAGGAGATTTCCCACACCATCGGCGAGCAGTCCAAGGCCAGCAGTGAAGTGGCGCAACAGGTGGAGATGATCAATCAGGTTGCGCAACGCAACAGCCAGGCCATGCATGAACTGGCGACGACGGTCGAACACATGGAGCGCTCCGTCGCCACCTTGCAGACCTCGGTGACGCGTTTTCAGTTGTAAGAAGGGCCCGGGCCACCCGTGAAAAGATACCACCGACGACAGCCCGCAGCGGCCCGCTACCAGTCGGCGACACCCAATCCGGCATTGGGCTTGATCCACAGCACCGCTCCGTTATCACGGCGTTGCTGTATCGAGCGCCCGGCGTCGAGCGCTTCCCCCGTACGCAGGTTCTGCGCGCAGTCCGACTTGCTCGGGCTGAACATCAGGGTCCCCGGCGTGTCCTGGCGAACCCTCATGCCGCGGGGGTAGTGCCAATCGCCCAGGGTCAGGTCTTGCGCCAGTTGCCCGCGCCAACGTCCGGGTTGCCGCTGCTCGTCGAGGTCCAGGCTCAGGTCCGACAGCGCTATCCCCTGGATAACCACCGCCGGTGAAGCCAGACCGATGGTGTCGATGCTGAACCTGCCGTCGTACTGCCTGACCTCGCTGGAGTCCGGCCACTTCACCCCGGCCACATCGGCCCCGGTCACCAGGGTGCAGGCAGAGAAGCGCCAGCGACTGGGCTGCAAGCGGTCCGCGTCGGCAATGTCCAGCGTTACCCAGGTGCCGCCGGCGCAGGCCAGCCCGCAACGACCTGGTCACGGCTCAGCAGCATTTTTGAGAGAGGGCCGCTGCCGTACATCTGCAACTCTGTAACCTCCACACCGTTGATCCTGTGTGGTGCAGCGAATTCGGCGTAAAAGAGGCTGCGCAGTCCATGCGGTTGCGGCCGGCCTTGCGCATCCAGGGGTTCAAGTGTTCTCAGATTCAGCTTGGCACCTGCGGGCAATTGCAGGCCATCAAGCTGTACGTCCTGCTCAAGTTGCGGGTGGTGCGCCTTATTCAGTTGATTGTCCCGGTGGATTTTCCACAGTACGCAAACCACGATGATTACGCATACCCCTGCAAGCACACCGAAGTGCAGGGGCTGACGACGCATCCGGTGTCGGCAGGCCGGAATGAGCAAGGCAATCAACAGCAAGGGAAGTCCGATAAAGGACAGCAACACCAGGTTCAGCAGGGTTCCATACATCATCGCGCCAAAAATCAAGGCAAGCATCCGTGCAGTCGAGAAAGTCGCCCATGGTGACAAATGCGACTGCTGCGTTCCAGTGCGCCGACTCAACGCCGAAGTACCGCTCAGCCCCCGTCCACACAGGCGAAAGCTTGTTGGAGCAGCAGGGAACTCAATCGGGCCAACGCCTATCAAAGGGCTCAGTTTTCCCCCCTAGTTGGAGTCACCCACCATGCGTCTCAAAACAGCTGTCGCCACCCTGGCCCTGCTTTCCCTGCCTGTAGGTTCGGCAATGGCCGACAGCTTCTGGCGTAACATCCTTTCCACCGGCGCCACCACCGCGTCCACCTACCTGACTTCCAAGGATCACAAGCTGATCGGCGCCGCCCAGGACGACGCCAGCAGCTTCGTCGCCAGCGAAGGCAACATCCGCGGTCCGTACCTGGAAGCCGCGATGCAGAAAGTCCGGGCCGACAACCCAGGCCTGCAGGCCACCGACATGGAGCTGGCCAACGCGATCCTGGCGAAAAACGCCGTCGCCCAGTGACCGCCAGCCTGTAGCCAGGCTGACGCAACGAAAAATGCCGCTCACGAGAGCGGCATTTTTTTGCCCGCCGTTCGAGCTCAGCGATAGGCATCCACCGGTACGCAGGCGCAGAACAGGTTGCGGTCGCCGTAGACATTGTCGACCCGGTTCACCGTCGGCCAGTACTTGTGCGCCCTGGCGTGGGGGCTGGGGATCACTGCCTGCTCGATGCTGTAGGGCCGTTCCCAGACCCCAGCGATGTCCGCCAGGGTATGGGGCGAGCGCTTGAGCGGGTTGTCTTCGGCCGGCCAGTTGCCTTCCTGGACCTGGGCGATTTCGGCACGAATGCTCAGCATGGCCTCGATAAAACGGTCCAGCTCAGCCTTGGACTCGCTTTCGGTGGGTTCCACCATCAGCGTGCCCGGCACCGGGAACGACATGGTCGGCGCATGAAAACCGTAGTCCATCAGACGCTTGGCCACATCCTCTTCGCTGATGCCGGTCTGCGCCTTGAGCGGCCGCAGGTCGAGAATGCATTCGTGGGCGACCCGGCCATTGCGCCCGCTGTAGAGCACCGCAAAGGCCCCGCTCAGGTGTTCGGCCAGGTAGTTCGCCGAGAGGATCGCCACCTCGCTGGCATCCGCCAGCTGCGGGCCCATCAGGGCGATGTACATCCAACTGATCGGCAGGATGCTCGCGCTGCCCCAGGGCGCCGCGCTGACCGCGCCGTTCTGCGGCAGCGGCCCGTCGATGGCCACCACCGGGTGGTTGGCCACGAACGGCGCCAGGTGCGCCCGCACGCCGATCGGCCCCATGCCCGGGCCACCGCCGCCGTGGGGAATGCAGAAGGTCTTGTGCAAGTTCATGTGGGAAACGTCGGCGCCGATATCGGCCGGCCGCGTCAGCCCGACCTGGGCATTGAGGTTGGCGCCGTCCATGTACACCTGGCCGCCGTGACTGTGGATCACCTCGCAGATCTCACTGATGCCCTCTTCGTACACCCCGTGGGTCGAAGGATAAGTGGCCATCAGGCACGCCAGGTGTTCGCCCGCAATCTGCGCCTTGTCCTTCAGGTCTTGCAGGTCGACGTTGCCGGCGGCGTCGCAATCGACGATCACCACCTGCATGCCGGCCATCTGCGCCGAGGCCGGGTTGGTGCCGTGGGCCGAGGCGGGAATCAGACAGATATTGCGCTCTCCCTGCTGGCGGCTCTCGTGGTATTTGCGGATCGCCAGCAACCCGGCGTACTCGCCCTGGGCCCCGGAGTTGGGCTGCATGCAGATCGCATCGAAGCCGGTAATGGCGCATAACCAGCGCTCCAGCTCCTCGATCATCAGCGAATAGCCGAGGGCCTGTTCCGGCGGGACAAAGGGATGCAGGTTGGCGAAGCCGGGCCAGGTGATGGGGATCATCTCGCTGCTGGCATTGAGCTTCATGGTGCAGGAGCCCAGCGGGATCATCGACTGGTTCAGCGCCAGATCCTTGTTCTCCAGCTGCTTGAGATAGCGCAGCATCTCGGTTTCGCTGTGATGGCTGTTGAATACCGGATGGCTCAGGTAAGACGTGCTGCGCAGCAAGTCCTGGGGGATGCCCGGGACCAGGGTTTCAGCATCCAGTTGCGCGACGTCCAGCCCGTGGTCGGCGCCGAGGAACACATCGAACAGCCGGGCGACGGTGCTCTCGTCGCAGGTTTCATCCAGGCTCAGGCCCAGGTGCCCGCGTCCGAGGATCCGCAGATTGATCTGCGCGGCCTTGGCGCTCTCGATGATGGCCGTCTGGCTACCGCCGACCTCCAGCGTCAGGGTGTCGAAGAACTGCCGGTTCAGCCGCTCGATGCCCTTGCGCTCAAGGCCGGCGGCAAGGATGCAGGTCAGGCGATGGACGCGCTGGGCGATGCGCCGCAAGCCTTCCGGGCCGTGATAGACCGCGTAGAAACTGGCGATATTGGCCAGCAGCACCTGGGCGGTGCAGATGTTCGAGTTGGCCTTCTCGCGGCGGATATGCTGCTCGCGGGTCTGCAGGGCCATGCGCAGCGCCACGTTGCCCCGGGCATCCTTGGACACGCCGATGATCCGTCCCGGAATCGCCCGCTTGTACTCCTCGCGGCTGGCGAAGAACGCTGCGTGGGGCCCGCCGTAGCCCATGGGCACGCCAAAGCGCTGGGACGAACCGAACACTACGTCGGCCCCCAGCTCGCCCGGCGGCGTCAGCAGCAACAGGCTCAACAGATCGGCCGCCACGCAGGCCAGCGCCTGCTGCGCGTGCAGGTGATCGATCAGCGGCCGCAGGTCGCGAATCTCGCCGTGGGTGTCCGGGTATTGCAACAAGGCGCCGAACACCTGGTGCCGCTTGAGGTTGTCTAGGCTGTCGACCACCAGTTCGAAGCCGAACCCTTCGGCACGGGTCTGCACCACCGAGAGGGTCTGCGGATGGCAGTTCTGGTCGACGAAGAACAGATTGCTTTTCGACTTGGCCACGCGCTTGGCCAGGGCCATGGCTTCGGCGGCGGCCGTGGCTTCGTCCAGCAGCGAGGCGTTGGCCAGCTCCAGGCCGGTGAGGTCGATGGTCAGTTGCTGGAAATTGAGCAGGGCTTCGAGCCGGCCCTGGGCGATTTCCGGTTGGTAGGGCGTGTAGGCGGTGTACCAGCCGGGGTTTTCCAGCACGTTGCGCAGGATCACCGTGGGGGTCAGGGTGCCGTGATAACCCATGCCGATCAGGCTGGTCCAGACCTGGTTCTGCTCGGCGTAACCGCGCAGCTTGGCCAGGGCGGCCTGCTCGTCCAGCGCTGGCGGCAGGTCCAGCGGACGGTTGAAACGGATGCCCGGCGGCACGGTCTGTTCGATCAGCTCGACCCGGCTGCCCAGGCCCAGGCTGTCGAGCATCGCTTGCTGCTCGGCGGCGTCGGGCCCGAGGTGACGCCGCAGAAAGGCATTGGGATCGCGTAACTGACTCAAGGACGGCAACTGGGACATGACGGGCTCTCTCTCAGGCGGCGCTCGGCGTCGATGGAACACGGTCAAAGCAGCATAGCAGCCGATCCCGCACGCCGACGGTATGGCACCCCGGGCGAACCGGTAGCATGATGCTCGACTCCGGCGCGGCCCGCCGCCCTGCCTCGACCACTGTTTATCGAGTATCCCATCGTCATGAGCCAGCTGCCTTTCCTGCCGTTTTCCAAACCCACCATCGATGAAGCCACCATCGCCAGCGTAGGCGAAGTGCTGCGTTCGGGCTGGATCACCAGCGGGCCCAAGGTCCAGGCCTTCGAGGCGCAACTCTCGCAGTACTGCGGCGGGCGCCCGGTGCGCACCTTCAATTCCGGCACCTGCACCATGGAGATCGCCCTGCGTATCGCCGGCATCGGCCCTGGCGATGAAGTCATCACCACGCCGATCTCCTGGGTGGCCACGGCCAACGTGATTCTCGAAGTCGGCGCCACCCCGGTGTTCGCCGACATCGACCCGATCACCCGCAACATCGACCTGGCCCAGGTGGAAGCAGCCATCACGCCCCGGACCAAGGCCATCATCCCGGTGTTTCTCGCCGGCCTGCCGGTCGATATGGCACGCCTCTACGCCCTGGCGCGCAAGCACGGCCTGCGGGTCGTGGAAGATGCCGCCCAGGCATTGGGCTCAAGCTGGAATGGCGAGCGCATCGGCGCTGGCGGCGACCTGGTCTCTTTCAGTTTCCAGGCCAACAAGAACGTCACCTGCAGCGAAGGCGGCGCCCTGGTGCTGAACACCGCCGAAGAGGCTCGCCTGGCGGAGAAGTATCGACTGCAGGGCGTGACCCGACATGGCTTCGACGGCCTGGACGTGGACGTGCTGGGCGGCAAATTCAACATGACCGACGTCGCGGCCGCCATCGGCCTGGGCCAGTTCGCCCACCTCGAAACCCTCACCGCTCATCGCCGCGAACTGGCCCGGCATTACTTCGAATGCCTGGGCAGCGACTTCGAAACCCGCTACGGCGCCCAGCTGCCCCCGGCGGACTTCGGCAACAGCAACTGGCACCTGTTCCAGCTGGTACTGCCGGAGCGGCATGACGGCAAACCGGCGCGGGCGACCTTTATGGAGCAGATGCAGGAGCGCGGGATCGGCATCGGCTATCACTACCCGCCGATTCACCTGCTGAGCCTGTACCGCGAGCGCGGTTTCAAGGAGGGGATGTTCCCGGTGGCGGAACGGGTGGGACGCCTGATCGTCTCGTTGCCGATGTTCACGGCCATGAGCAAGGGTGATGTCGAGCGCTCGGTAGCGGCGGTGAAGGCGGTCTTGCAAGAGGCATAAACAGATACCGGCCCCTGAACGGCCAGCCCTTGCACTATTCAAGACGCTCAATGCCCTGCATTGGGCGTTTTTATTTCAGCGATAAAGATAGTTGCCAATCGCTATATATCAGCGCCACCGGCCAACTTCCTTGTGCCAAAAACCAGACTCCCGACAGAACTTTGTCTAACTGCGCACATAAACACATGATAAGCCAGCACGATTCAAAACATTGAATTTCCGCAATACAGACAGCACCAAAGACAATAGCCAATAGTTCTATAGTTCAATTTTTTGCATGCTATGTTTACTGATGACTGCGCAGTTGAGACAAAAGGCCACTACGTAGTTGCAAAGACCGTTACAAAATCCATGTTTCAATCTATTCGAAATGGAGTTCAAGAAATGAGCAGCCAACAAATAATTCTATACATCGAAGAACAGCAGTTGATTGCACAAAAAAACAACAACTACAGCCTTTATCTGGCCAAGAAAGTAAACAATGACTTCACTGTCATCTGGCAATCAAAAGGACCTATTGCCACCGTCAACAACCCTAGTTACCAATATAGAAACACTTTCGATGTCACCACCCCGTCGTTCATGGTCAACTACACCAATGACCCGGTCAGCAGTGGCGATGTCACCTTCACCTCCGGCGGCAAGAACCTGCCGATCAGTACCGGCCAGATCACCACCCTCGATGCCAATGGTGTGTTCACCCCGGCCAAGAATGGCGGCGTACCCTCGGACGTGCTGATCAACAACCTGCTGCAAGGCAATCCACATCAAATCCTGCTGGACTCCAACGGCAATAACATCTGGGTGAATCGCCAGAGCGGCATGAACATCGGTACTGCGACGCTGACACCAAAAAGCCAATACCAAGTCTGGTTCGGCAACATTCAGGAAACCGGTTCGTTGATCGCCACCAACCTGTCCAACCCCTATGTGGTGACCCTGCAGGATGGCGGCAGCATCACCATTACCTACACCGACAGTGGAACCTGGGTGACCGGCGAACCGGCCAAACGCCTGAGCGCTGCTGAAATCAAGGCACTTCACGCCAGGGCCGGGATCGCGGCATAGTCCGCGGGACGGGCTCGAGCATCGGTTGCGCGAAGGACGCAGAGCACCACGCGATACCCTTGGCAGTCTTTCGCTCGCAAACGCCGCTCAAACAAGAAAACCCTGTATATCGCCGATCTACAGGGTTTTTTTGTTGATGGCGTCGAACCCGGCCAGCAGGACTCGAGACTCTGCACCGAAATCATCCACGGGATGAACGTGAGATTAGCCATGAGCAAACAGACCATCATCATCTATATCGAAGAAGATCAACTTGTTGCCCAAAAGGTAAACAACTACAGCCTCTATCTGGCGAAGAAAGTAAACAGTACTTTCACCGTCATCTGGTTTGCAAAGCCCCCCTTCGCCGCACCCAACCAGCCGTCCTATCAATATAAGAACGTCTTCAATATCACCAATGACTCTTACATGGTCAACTTTACAAATACGCCCGTGCAAGAGGGAGATGTCAACTTTACTTCAGGCGGAAAGAACCTGCCCATCAACACCGGCCAGATAACCACCCTGACTAAGTACGGTGTATTCAGCCCTGCAAAGAACGGTGGCACGCCAGGAGATGTTTCAATAAATAACGAACTTTCGGCCAACCCCAGCGAAATATTATTGGACTCTACCGGACTCAATCTCTGGGTGAACTGTTCAGGCGGCATGAATATAGGTGTCGCTACCATGACACCCAAGAACGAGTTTCAATTATGGTTCGGCCCAGGCCAGACAGCGGGCTCGTTAATCCCCAGCACTCTGTCCAATCCTTACACCATCAGCGTGAACGACGGAGAAACCAAAACCGTCACCTACAACAACCAGGGCGCCTGGGTCAGCGGCGAACCGGCACGGAGCCTGACAACAGAAGAAATAGCCGAACTTCATGTCAGGGTAAGCAAAGCCGTGCTGCTGGCCAGATCGCTCCGTCGCTAGGCCAGTGACTTGAGTTGTCGCATTGTCTTAAACGAAAAACGCCGCATATCCGATAAGGGAACACGGCGCTCTTGTAACAGCTTGGCTTGCGGCAGCGGTTATTCGCCGATAGCGGCCTTATAACCGGCTGCGTCGAGCAGCTTCTCAAGATCAGCAGCGTTGGCCGGCTTGAGCTTGAAGATCCAGGCGCCGTACGGGTCGCTGTTGAGCAGCTCCGGGCTGCCGCTCAGGTCTTCGTTGACCGCGATCACTTCGCCGGCCACTGGCGCGTAAATGTCGGAAGCGGCCTTCACCGATTCCACCACACCGGCCTGGTCGCCAGCGCCGAAGACATTGCCGACTTCGGTCAGCTCGACGAACACCACGTCGCCCAGGGCTTCCTGAGCGTGGTCGCTGATGCCCACGGTCACGGTGCCATCGGCTTCCAGACGGGCCCATTCGTGACTTTCGGCAAAACGCAGGTCAGCAGGGATATCGCTCATGTTCTGTGTCCTCAAGAAGAAATGTCAGCGGTAGATCCCGCCGGAAATAAGTTAGATCAAGGTTTTGCCATGACGCACGAAGGTCGGTTTTACCACCCGGACCGGGTACCACTTGCCACGGATTTCCACTTCTGCGCGGTCGGCGGTAGCCATGGGCACCCGCGCCAGGGCGATCGATTTGCTAAGCGTAGGAGAGAAACTACCACTGGTGATCTCTCCTTCGCCAACATCGGCGATGCGAACCACCTGATGGGCACGCAGCACGCCGCGTTCTTCCAGCACCAGGCCGACCAGTTTGTGCTTCACCCCACCCGCGCGCTCGGCCTCCAACGCGGTGCGCCCGATGAACTTACGCGACGCCGGCTCCCAGGCGATGCTCCAGGCCATGTTGGCCACCAGCGGTGAAACCTCCTGGTGAATATCCTGGCCGTACAGGTTCATGCCGGCCTCCAGGCGCAAGGTATCGCGGGCGCCGAGGCCGATCGGCGAGATCCCCGCGCCCACCAGATCGTTGAAGAACGCCGGGGCCTGGTCGGCCGGCAGGACGATTTCCAGGCCATCCTCACCGGTGTACCCGGTGCGCGCGATGAACCAGTCGCCATCGGCCTGGCCTTCGAAGGGCTTGAGTTGCTGGATCAGCGTGCCGCGCGACTGGGTCACCAGCTCGGCGATCTTGTGGCGGGCGTGGGGCCCCTGGATCGCCAGCATCGCCAGCTCGGAGCGTTCGTGCAGTTGCACCTGGAAAGCGCCCAGCTGCGCCTGCATCCAGGCCATGTCCTGGTCACGGGTGGCGGCATTGACCACCAGCCGGTAGCCGGCTTCGGTGCGGTAGACGATCATGTCGTCGACGATACCGCCGTGCTCATTGAGCATGGCGCTGTACAAGGCCCTGCCGGGGCTTTGCAGGCGTTCGACATCGTTGGCCAGCAGGTGCTGGAGCCAGGCCTTGGCCTGGGGGCCGTCGACATCGATCACGGTCATGTGGGATACATCGAAAACCCCGCAATCGCGTCGCACCTGATGGTGCTCCTCGACCTGCGAGCCGTAATGCAGAGGCATATCCCAACCGCCAAAATCGACCATCTTCGCGCCCAGGGCGAGATGAAGGTCATACAGAGGCGTGCGCTGTCCCATGGGTTTCTCCTTCCGGGCGTGGCGAAGGTGCGGGCGGTCGCTGTATGAGCTGGAAGCCGTGAAATAGAAGGCTCTCAGATAATTCAAAAGACCCGATCAGAAAGATCGACCACACCGAATGCCGCGCATTGTAGCCGCAAGGTGTGACACTGGCACCTAACCGATTCGATGAGCGGAGCGTCGGATCAGTCCGATCACCGGCAGCAATCCCACCAGGACCAGGGTCAGGGCCGGCAACGCGGCACGCGCCCACTCGCCCTCGCTGGTCATCTCGAAGATCCGCACCGCCAGCGTGTCCCAGCCGAACGGGCGCATCAGCAAGGTGGCGGGCATTTCCTTGAGCACATCGACGAACACCAGCAGCGCCGCGCTCAGGGTGCCGGGCAGCAACAGCGGCAGATACACTTTGAAAAACAGTCGCGGTCCGCTGACCCCCAGGCTGCGCGCCGCCTCCGGCAACGACGGGCGGATCCGCGCCAGGCTGCTTTCCAGCGGCCCGTAGGCCACCGCGATAAACCGCACCAGATAGGCCAGCAGCAACGCCGCCAGGCTGCCCAGCAGCAACGGCTTGCCCGCTCCACCCAGCCAGCCCGACAGCGGGATCACCAGCTCGCGGTCCAGATAACTGAAGGCCAGCATGATCGACACGGCCAGCACCGAGCCCGGCAAGGCATACCCCAGGTTGGCCAGGCTGACGCCGGAGCGGATCACCCGGGTCGGCGCCAGCCGTCGGGCGAACGCCAGCAGCAGGGCCACGCTGACCGTGATCAGGGCCGCCATGGCGCCCAGGTACAGGGTGTGCAGGATCAGCCCGGCATAACGCTCGTCGAGGTCGAAACGGCCACGCTGCCAGAACCACACCACCAGCTGCAGCACTGGGATGACAAAGGCGCAGGCGAACACCAACGCGCACCAACTGGTGGCCGCCAGAGCCTTGATGCCATGCAGGTGGTACAGCGCCTTGCCCCGCGGCCGCTCGTTGCCAGAGCGACTGGCGCCACGGGCGCGACGCTCGCCGTACAGCACCAGCATCACCGCCAGCAGCAACAGGCTGGCCAGCTGCGCGGCGCTGGACAGGCTGAAGAAGCCATACCAGGTCTTGTAGATGGCGGTGGTGAAGGTGTCGAAGTTGAACACCGCCACCGCGCCGAAATCGGCCAGGGTTTCCATCAGCGCCAGGGCCACGCCGGCACCGATGGCCGGCCGCGCCATGGGCAGGGCCACGCGCCAGAACGCCTGCCAGGGCGTCTGCCCAAGCACCCGCGCGGCTTCCATCAGGCCTTTGCCCTGGGCCAGGAACGCGGTGCGCGCCAGCAGGTACACATAGGGATAGAACACCAGCACCAGGACCAGGATCACCCCGCCGGTGGAACGCACCCGCGGCAGGCGCAGGCCCGTGCCGAACCATTCGCGCAGCAGGGTCTGCACCGGGCCGGAAAAATCCAGCAGGCCGACGAAGACAAAGGCCAGCACGTAGGCCGGAATCGCAAAAGGCAGCATCAGCGCCCAGTCCAGCCAGCGCCTTCCGGGAAACTCGCAGAGGCTGGTCAGCCAGGCCAGGCTCACCCCCAGCAGCGTCACGCCGACGCCGACGCCCAGCACCAGGGTCAGGGTGTTGCCCAGCAGTCGCGGCATCTGGGTCTCCCACAGGTGCGACCAGATCTGCTGGTCGATCACCTGCCACGACAGCAGCAGCACGCTCAGCGGCAGCAGCACCAGGGCGGCGACGGCAAAAACCAGCGGGTACCAGCGACGTTGGGCGGGATGGGCCACGAAAGACTCTCGAACGAGATGGATCAATAAAAGGCAATTACGAACCGGTTAAACAAAACGCCCCGCAAAGGCGGGGCGCAGTATAACCAGCGGATCAGTTCCAGCCAGCACGGTCCATCAGGCGAATGGCCTCGGCCTGGCGCTTGCCGGCGACTTCCACCGGCAGGGTGTCGGCCACGAACTTGCCCCAGGCGGCCACTTCGGCGGACGGCGGCACGCTCGGGTTGGCCGGGAATTCCTGGTTCACGTCGGCGAAGATCTTCTGCGCTTCCTCGGTGGTCATCCATTCCACCAGGGCCTTGGCGGCTTCCGGGTGTGGTGCGTGCTTGGTCAGGCCGATGCCCGACAGGTTGACGTGCACGCCGCGGTCGCCCTGGTTCGGCCAGAACAGTTTGACCGGCAGATCCGGCTTCTGCTTGTGCAGGCGGCCGTAGTAGTAGGTGTTGACGATGCCCACGTCGCACTGGCCGGCGCTGATCGCCTCGAGCACCGCGACGTCGTCGGAGAACACGTCGGTGGACAGGTTGTTGACCCAGCCCTTGACGATTTCTTCGGTTTTCGCCGCGCCGTGGGTTTCGATCAGGGTCGCGGTCAGCGACTGGTTGTAGACCTTCTTCGCCGTGCGCAGGCACAGGCGGCCTTCCCACTGCTTGTCAGCCAGGGCTTCGTAGGTGGTCAGTTCGGACGGTTTCACCCGCGCAGTGGAGTAGGCGATGGTCCGCGCCCGCAGGCTCAGGCCGGTCCAGGCGTGCGAGGCGGCGCGATATTGCAGGGGGATGTTGGTGTCGATCACCTTGGAGGTGAACGGCTGCAGGATACCCATCTGCTCGGCTTGCCACAGGTTGCCGGCATCGACGGTGAGCAGCAGGTCGGCGGTGGCGTTCTCGCCCTCGGCCTTGATCCGCTGCATCAGCGGCGCTTCCTTGTCGGTGATGAACTTCACCTGGACCCCGGTTTTCTGGGTGTAGAGATCGAAGACCGGCTTGATCAGCTCGTCGATACGCGAGGAGTAGACCACCACTTCGTCGGCTGCCTGGACAGTGCCGCCAATGAGGGTGAGGGCCAGGGCGGTCAGTAGACGCTTCGGTGCCAACATGGGAGCGGTCTCTCGAAATCAAAGGGGAGTAAATGATAAGGACTACTATTTAGCTTCTCAAACTGAACCGGAGGGCGAGGCGTTACGAGATGTTGCTGATGCATCGCCAGCGTGGGTTCAGAGCAGACGCGCGCCCACACATGTCCGCGCGGCCCCTGCGGGAGCCGCCGGTTGAGCGGTTCGACCACTCGCGAGAACGGTCAGGCCTTGGCCAGTTCCGGCAGATCCCCGCTGAGGCCCAACGCCTGGCGCACGAACAGCGCCTTGGCCTCGGGCATCTGGTCGACCATTTTCAGCCCGGTATTACGCAACCAGCGCAGCGGCAGCGGATCGGCCTGGAACAACCGTTCGAAGCCTTCCATCGCTGCCATCAACGCCAGGTTGTGCGGCATGCGCCGCCGCTCGTAACGGCTGAGCACCTTGGTGTCGGCCAGGCGTTCGCCGCGGCTGGCCGCCTGCAGCAGCACCTCGGCCAGCACCGCGGCATCAAGGAAGCCCAGGTTGACCCCCTGCCCGGCCAGCGGATGGATGGTATGAGCCGCGTCGCCGATCAGGGCCAGGCCCTCTGCCACGTAACGCTTGGCATGACGCTGGCGCAACGGCACGCAGAGCCGCGGGTCGGCGCTCAACACCGCGCCCAGGCGCCCTTCGAAGGCGCGTTCCAGCTCACGGCAGAAGTCGCTGTCGTCCAGCGCCATCAGGCGTTCGGCCTCGCTGGGCGTGGTCGACCAGACGATCGAACACCAATCGTGCAGCCCGTCGCGCTCTAGCGGCAGGAACGCCAGCGGGCCGTTGTCGGTGAAACGCTGCCAGGCGGTCCTCTGGTGCGGCTCGGCGCAACGCACGCTGGTGACGATGGCGTGATGCAGGTAATCCCATTCGCGGGTAGCGCAGCCGGTCAGGCGCCGCACCGCCGAATTGGCGCCGTCGGCGGCGATTACCAGCGGGGCGCGCAGGCTGCGGCCATCGGCCAGGGTCAGCAGCCAGTCGTCGCCAGATCGGCGCATCTGCTCCAGGCGGGCATTGGCCAGCAGGCCGATGTCGCAGTTATGCAAGCGCTCCAGCAACGCGTCCTGGACCACGCGGTTTTCCACAATGTGGCCCAGCACCTCGGCATGCACGCTGGCAGCCGAGAAGTGAATCTGCCCGGTGCCGCTGCCATCCCAGACCTGCATCTCGGCATACGGGCTGCTGCGCCGCCGGGTCACCCCTTCCCAGACACCCAGGCGCTCGAGAATCCGCTGGCTGGCCACCGACAATGCGCTCACCCGCGGCTCGAACGGTGCTTCGTCGTCGAAGGGCTTGACCTTCAGCGGGCTGCCATCGAGCAGCAGCACTTCCAGGCCGCTGTCCTGCAACGCCAGCGCCAGGGCGCTCCCGACCATTCCGGCCCCGACAATCAGCAGATCTGCACGCATTTCCATGCTTTAAGCCTGTCTCGCTTGCGGCTTGAGCCGCACGTAAAGGGTTTTGTCGAACCGCGCTACCTGGCTGCCGACACTGTGCTGGATTTCCATGCCCGGTCGCGGGCTCAACCACTCACGCATCGGGACGGGTACCCAGGCCCATGGCTTGCCGCGCGAACCAGCGTTTGGCCGGTGGCAGCAGGTCCAGGCCCAGCAGCCCGATATTGCGCCCCAGGGACACCAGCGGCAGCTTGCTGCCGAACAGCCGGGTGACCTGGTCGGAGAAGCCCACGGTCAGGTCCTGGTCCAGGCGCTGCCGCTCGCGGTAGGCCTGCAAGATACTGAAATCGCCCGGCGGCGTCGGGCTGACCAGCAAGGCATCGGCCAGCGCCTGGGCGTCGCGCAACGACAGGTTGAAACCCTGCCCGGCAATCGGGTGCAGGCTATGGGCAGCGTTGCCCAGCACCACCAGGTGAGGACGCACCTGCTCCTCGGCCTCCACCAGCGCCAGCGGGTAAAGATGCCGCGCGCCGACCTGTTTCAGGGTGCCCAGGCGATAACCGAATACCCCCTGCAGTTCGCTGAGGAAGCTGCGTTCGTCCAGCGCGGCCAGGCGCTGCGCGTCCATGCCCAGGCGGGTCCAGACCAGTGCGCAGCGGTTGTCCGGCAGCGGCAGCAGGGCCATCGGGCCGTCGTCGGTGAAGCGCTCGAAGGCCATGCCGTTATGGGCTTCGCTCGGGGTGATATTGGCAATCAGCGCGCTCTGGTTGTAGGGGCGCTTTTTCACCCCGATCCCCAGTTGCTCGCGCAGCCCCGAGCGACCGCCGTCGGCCAGCACCGCCAGCTCGCAATCCAGGCTGGTTTCATCGTTGAGAGTCAGGCGGTAGCCATCTTCCAGCGGCTCCATGCGCGTGACTTCGGCCGGGCAGCGCCAGCTCACCACGTCCTTGTCCAGCCCCTGCCACAGGCATTGGCCGAGCCAGGCGTTTTCCACCACATAACCCAGGGCGGGAACGCCCTCCTCCATGGCCGACAGCCGCGCGGTGGAAAACCGCCCACGGTCGGAGACATGGATCTGTTTGATCGGCTCGGCGCGGCGGGAGATTTCCTGCCACACACCCAGCCGTTGATAGATCTGCCGCGCGCCGAACGACAGCGCCGAAGAGCGCGCATCGTAGCTGGGCTGGTAGGTATCGCCCGGAGCGAACGGCTCGATCAGCACGATCTTCCAGCCGCGCTCCTTGGCGCCGGCCTGCAAGGCCAGGGCCAGGCTGGCACCGACCAGGCCACCACCGATGATCGCCAGATTGACCCGGTTCATGCTGCGCAGCTCCGGGCGGCGGCCATCAGGGCCTCGATCTCGGCCACGGTCTTGGGCACGCCACCGGTGAGAATTTCACAGCCTTGCTTGGTTACCACCACGTCATCCTCGATGCGCACGCCAATGCCGCGCCATTTCTTCGCCACGTTCTGATTGTCCGGCGCGATGTAGATGCCCGGCTCGACCGTCAGGGCCATGCCGACTTCCAGTACCCGCCATTCGCCGCCGACCTTGTACTCGCCGACATCATGCACATCCATGCCCAGCCAGTGGCCGGCGCGATGCATGTAAAACGCCTTGTAGGCTTCGCTGGCGATCAACTCGTCCACCTCGCCTTCGAGCAGACCCAGCTTGACCAGCCCGGTGGTGATCACCCTGACGGTCGCTTCATGGGCCTGGTTCCAGTGCTTGTTCGGCGCGATCTCGGCAAAGGCGGCTTCCTGGGAGGCCAGCACCAGCTCGTAGATCGCCTTCTGCTCGGCGGAAAACTTGCCGTTCACCGGCCAGGTGCGAGTGATATCGCTGGCATAACAATCGATCTCGCAACCGGCGTCGATCAGCACCAGGTCGCCGTCCTTGAGCAACGCGTCGTTCTGCTGGTAATGCAGGATGCAGCTGTTGCGCCCAGCGGCGACGATCGAGCCGTAGGCCGGCATCTTCGCCCCGCCCCGGCGGAACTCGTAGTCCAGCTCGGCTTCCAGGCTGAACTCGTACAGGCCGGCGCGGCTGGCCTGCATGGCTCGAATATGGGCCTGGGCGGAAATCCGCGCGGCCTCGCGCATCACCTTCACTTCCGCCGCCGATTTATACAGACGCATGTCGTGCAGCAGATGATCCAGGGCAACGAATTCGTTCGGCGGCTGGGCGCCCAGGTGTGCCTTGGAGCGAATCACGTTGATCCATTCCATCAGGTGGCGATCGAACTCGGGGTTGCTGCCCATGGCCGAATACACCCGGTCGCGGCCTTCGATAAGGCCCGGCAGGATGTCGTCGATGTCGGTAATGGGGAAGGCATCGTCGGCGCCATAATCGCGGATCGCGCCCTCCTGGCCAGCCCGCAGGCCATCCCAGAGTTCGCGCTCGGCATTACGCTCACGGCAGAACAGGATGTACTCGCCATGCTCGCGACCGGGCATCAGCACGATCACCGCCTGGGGTTCCGGGAAGCCGCTTAGGTACTGGAAATCGCTGTCCTGGCGGTAGACATGCTCGACGTCGCGGTTGCGGATCGCCACCGCGGCAGCCGGCAGGATCGCGATGCTGTTGGGTTCCATCTGCGCCATGAGCGCCTTGCGGCGGCGGGTGTATTCCGATTTCGGGATATGGATCATGGGCAGACGGATTTCCCTATCGAGCGATCAATGCAGAGAAGGCTTGGCGGCCGGTTCAACCGTCTTGTTGGTCTCGGTGAACAGCAGCAGCGGGGCGACCCGCAGGTATTCCATCACTTCCATGTAGTCGCTTTCGCCGTCGTCGGACTCTTCCAGCGCATCCTGTACCTGGGCGATCGCCGCCAGGTCCTGCAGCACTTCCGTGGCCTCGGTGCTCAGGGCACTGCTGTCGCGGGAGTTCAGGCCGAAGCCGGTGAGGAAACCCTGGCACCACTGACCCAGGGCCGCGGCGCGCTCGGCCAGCGGGGCATCGTCGGTAGGCAGCAACAGGACGACGGTCATGTCGTCGCTGGTCAGCTCGCCCTTGACCATTTCCTGCAGGCCGATCAAGGCGTTGCGAACATTGTCCTGCGGCTCGCCTTCGAGCAGCTCGGCGGCGTCGATCAGCCAGCCGTCGACTTCGAAGCCGGCGCCGGCGCAGCTGCGACCCAGCAACAGGCCATGCAATTCGGCGGGCGAGACAGGGTGACCGCTGCTGCTGAGCAGGGTGGCGAAGGCGTTGTACGGGGAATTCTGAATGGGCATGGGCAGCTAGGCGCCAAGCGGCGCAATGTCTAGAATGGAGGCCTTGTATCCTAGCATCGGCAGACGCGCCAAGACCATCGAGGCCGTCAACTCGTTTGCCCAGGCAGTTGCCACTCATCAGACAAATCCAGTGGGATCCAATGGAAGACACCGATCTGCAAGCGCTGATGGCTAGACTCGAACTGCTAATTGGCCGGGTCGAGCAACTAAAGAGTCAAAACGCACTCTTATTAGCTCAGGAAAAGACTTGGCGCGAGGAACGCGCGCACCTCATTGAAAAAAACGAAATCGCCCGGCGTAAGGTCGAATCGATGATTTCGCGCCTCAAGGCCCTGGAGCAAGACTCATGAGTTCAAGCAATAGCGTTACCGTGCAGATCCTCGACAAAGAGTACTCGATCATCTGCCCCCAGGAAGAGCGTAGCAATCTGGTGAGCGCCGCCCGGTACCTGGATGGCAAGATGCGCGAGATCCGCAGCAGCGGCAAAGTCATTGGCGCCGATCGTATCGCGGTGATGGCCGCCCTCAATATCACCCACGATCTGCTGCACAAGCAGGACCGCCCTGACGTGCAAGCCAGCGGTTCGACCCGCGAACAGGTGCGCGACCTGCTCGAGCGCGTGGATCTGGTGCTCGCCACCGACACCGATACAACCAAGGCTGATTCCTGAGGGTGGTTGCGGTATAATCCCCACCACTCCCTGGGGTGCTTGCCAGTTGGCGATGTCCCTGAGCCGATTCGCACTACCCTGGAAGTTGCACGTTGGGCCGGTGTGCATGTCCGCTAGACGGAAAGCCTTAACGCCTACTGCATCTTCCGCCTTGAACTTTCGGGTTCAAGGGCTAAGTCGACAGCGGTTCATCCGGGGAGCCTGAATTCCATGCCAATGCCAGCTATGCAAATAGCTGGCATTGTTTTTTTGGGGCTCCGTTTTTTCGGCTCCGTTTTTTTCGATCAGGGGTTATTTGGTACGCTGTCCTGCCGTACTCCTCCCGGACCCGAGCGACCATGACCGAACCGGCGCCGCTTTCCCGCCCGCAACTTCGACGCATACTGCGCAAAGCCCGCCGCGCCCTCACCGCCAGCGAACAACGCCAGGCCTCTCGTGGGCTGTATCGACAACTGGCGCAGCATCCGTTGTTCCGCCGCGCCAAACACATCTCCCTTTACCTGCCCATGGACGGTGAAATCGACCCGCGCCCGCTGCTGCTGGCCGCGCAACGCCGGGGCAAGGCGACTTATCTGCCGGTGCTCAGCGCCTGGCCACGGACCAAGATGGTGTTTCAGCGCGTTCGCCCCGGCGAAAAGCTGCGCCCCAACCGCTTCCGCATTCCCGAGCCACAGGTGAGTCTGGCCCGGCAACGCAAGGTCTGGGCCCTGGATCTGGTGCTGTTGCCGCTGGTCGGCTTCGATGAGGCGGGCGGACGCCTGGGAATGGGTGGTGGTTTCTATGATCGCAGCCTGGCCTATCTGGCCCGGCGCAAAAGTTGGCGCAAGCCGACGCTACTGGGGCTGGCCCACGAATGTCAGAAAGTCGTGAAACTGGACCAGGCGAGCTGGGATGTACCGCTGCAAGGAACGGTGACTGACAAGAAATGGTATTTCGCGAAATAGGCGCCACCAGGAGAGAGCGGCGCCTTGGAAGGAATCAACGCTTGTAAGGCTGCTGCTGTTGCGCGAGCTCGACCGGTGCGTCGGTCTTGTTGGCCCACAGGCTCTGCGCATAACCGGTTGTCACTACGCCCAAACCGAACAAAATAACCAAAATCCATAGTAAATCCGGTTTGCGTTGCATCGATTGCCCCCCTCAGGCAAATCCCACACGATGACAGCGACGGTTTCCATAACAGGCCGTGCAGCAGCGTCAAGCTTAAAATCCCGGCATTCTGCGATAACGTGAACCGACACGCAAATGCTGGCGTCAACCGACTGTCGGTTTGTCATAAAATTGCCCGACAACTTGCCCACGTCCCTCTGGAGAGCACAGAAAATGGCCTATTGGCTGATGAAATCCGAACCGGAAGAACTCTCGATCGAGGGCCTGGCGCTCAAGAAACAGGCGCGCTGGGACGGCGTACGCAACTACCAGGCACGAAACTTCCTGCGCAACATGGCGGTGGGTGACCAATTCTTCTTTTATCACTCCAGCTGTCCCGAACCGGGCATTGCCGGGATCGGCCAAATCATCGAGGCCGCCTACCCCGACCCGACCGCCCTGGAACCGGAAAACCCGCATTTCGATCCCAAGGCCAGCGCCGAGAAAAATGCCTGGAGCGCCGTCGACGTCGCCCATGTCGAAACCTTCCCCAAGGTGCTGCGCCTGGATTATCTGAAGCAGCAAACCGCCCTCGCCGAACTGCCCCTGGTGCAGAAAGGCAGCCGGCTGTCCGTGATGCCAGTGACCGCCGAACAGTGGGCGGCGGTGCTCGCGCTGCGCTGAACAGACCGCAAGCGATACTCAGGCAGGCATCCCGCGCACAACGTACTAGGCTTGCCCGTTCATTTGACGGACATCAAGTCGCCCAACGGCTTGAACCGCCAGACTGGGGCCTGTACGAAAAGTAGGCGAGCGAAGGTCAGGCAAGGCAAAAACAGGCGAGGAAGCGGAGTGTAGGGACCTACATGAGCATTCCGAGCCTGTTTTTAACGCAGCATGGCCGAGCGCAGCCACTTTTCATACAGAGCCCAAGACGCTATAGCCGCAGGGATGCCCCCCAATGCCGACGAATCACCGTTCCTCCCGCCTTTTTGCCTTCGCCTTGCTGGCATTGCTGCTGATCGCGGGCGGCTTTGGTTACTGGAAGTCCACCCTGGACCGCCTGCCCGAAGGCCTGAGCATGGGCAACGGCCGGCTTGAAGCCACCGAAGTGCAGATCGCCAGCAAGACGCCCGGACGCCTGGCCGAAGTGCTCGTCGACGAAGGCGACAGAGTGTCCAAGGACCAGCTGCTGGCCCGCATGGACACCCGCACCCTGGAGGCCCAGCGCGCCCAGGCCGAGGCCGACGTGGTGCGCACCCGGGAAAACCTCGCGGCGGCCGAAGCCAATGTGCAGCTGCGCCAGAGCGAACTGCTGCTGGCCAACCAGGAACTCAAGCGTTCCCGGGAACTGTTCAACCGTGGTTACGCCAGCCAGCAGATCATCGACCAGCAGCAGGCGCGCCTGAACACCGGCAACGCCGCCGTCCAGGCAGCCCAGGCCCAGGTCGCCGCGGTGCGCGCCGCCATTGGCTCGGCCAAGGCCATGGTCGCCCAGCTGACCAGCGAGATCGACGACAGCAGCCTGCGCGCGCCCATCGACGGCATCATCCAATTGCGCCTGGCCGAACCGGGCGAAGTGCTGGGCGCCGGCGGCCGGGTGTTGCTGCTGATCGACCCGAGCGACCAGTACATGAACCTCTACCTGTCCGCCTCGGTGACCGGGCGCCTGGCTGTCGGCAGCGAGGCGCGGATCCTGCTCGACGCCCTGCCCGATCAGCCACTGCCGGCGAAGATCAGCTTCGTCGCGGCCAAGTCCCAGTTCACCCCCAAGGAAGTGGAAACCCGCGATGAGCGCCAAAAGCTGGTGTTTCGCGTCAAGCTGCGACTGACCCAGCCCAGCGCCGTACCGCAGGCCAAGCCGGGCATGCCCGGCGCCGGTTACGTGCGCACCGCGACCGTGGGCTGGCCGGCCAACCTGCAATGAACGAACTGGCGCTGCAGGCCACAGGCATCAATCATCACTATGGCTCGCAGCAGGCCCTGGTCGACCTCGCCTTCAGCCTGCCCGGCGGTACCCGCTGCGGATTGATCGGCCCGGATGGCGCCGGCAAGTCGAGCCTGCTGGGCTTGATCGCCGGGGTGAAGAAGCTGCAGCAGGGCCAACTGCAGGTGCTCGGCGGCTCCATCGAGCAACGCCGCCATCGCAACAGCCTGTACGCGCGGATCGCCTTCATGCCCCAGGGCCTGGGTGGCAACCTGTATCCCGAGCTGTCGATCGAGGAAAACATCCGCTTTTTCGCCACCCTGTTCGGCCTGTCGAAAAGCGAATGCGAACAGCGCATGCACAACCTGTTGCTGGCCACCGACCTACTGCGTTTCGCCGAACGGCCCGCGGGCAAGCTGTCCGGCGGGATGAAGCAGAAGCTCGGGCTGTGCTGCGCATTGATCCATGAGCCGGACCTGCTGATCCTCGACGAACCCACCACGGGCGTCGATCCGCTGTCCCGCCGGCGCTTCTGGGAACTGGTGGACGAGGTTCGCCGCCAGCGCCCGCAACTGACGCTGCTGGTGGCCACCGCCTATATGGAGGAAGCCGAGCAGTTCGAGCACTGCCTGATGCTCGACCGCGGCCGGCTGATTGCCCAGGGCTTGAGCCGGGAACTGGCCATCGCCACGCCCAGCGGCAAGCTCGACGATGCCTTCACCCACTTTCAAGGCGACAGCGGGCACGGCAACCAGCCGCTGGTGATCCCGCCAAGAACCACGGACAACCAGCAAATTGCTATCGAAGCCCATGAGCTGACCCTGCGTTTCGGCGATTTCACGGCCGTGAACAAGGTCAGCTTCGCCATTGGCCGGGGTGAGATTTTCGGCTTTCTCGGCTCCAACGGCTGCGGCAAGACCACCACCATGAAGGTCCTGACCGGGTTGATGCCGGCCACCGAGGGCAGCGCCAAACTGCTGGGCAACCCGGTGGACGCCAGGGACCTGGCCACCCGCAAGCGCGTGGGTTTCATGTCCCAGAGCTTTTCGCTGTACGGCGAACTCAGCGTGCGCCAGAACCTGGTGCTGCACGCCCGGCTGTTCGACCTGCCCAAGGCCGAGAGCGGCCCGCGGATCGAAGAACTGATCCGCCGCTTCACTCTCCAGGAGATCGCCGATCAACCCTCCGGCGCCCTGCCCCTGGGCTTGCGTCAACGCCTGTCCCTGGCGGTGGCGGTGCTGCACCGCCCGGAAGTGCTGATTCTCGACGAGCCGACCTCGGGCGTGGACCCGGCGGCCCGCGACGACTTCTGGCGGCTGTTGATCGAGCTGTCGCGGGAACAGGGGGTGACGATCTTCCTGTCCACCCACTTCATGAACGAAGCCCAGCGCTGCGACCGCATCTCGCTGATGCACGCCGGCAAGGTACTGGCCTGCGATACACCGGCCGCCCTGCAGCAACAGTTCGCCGGCGAAACCCTGGAAGCCGCTTTTGTCCGCTGCCTGGAAGACGCCCAGGGCGCGCCGGAACCTGCTCCCCCGGCGACCGCCCAGCCCGAAGTCAGCAGCGCCATTCACAGCGACAGTCGGCGCTTGCGCCTGGCGCGCCTGATCGCCGTGGCCACCCGCGAAGGCAAGGAACTGTTGCGCGACCGGGTGCGCCTGGGGTTCGCCTTGCTCGGGGCGCTGTTCATGATGGTGATCTTTGGCTACGGCATTTCCCTGGACGTGGAAAACCTCGCCTTCGCCGTCTACGACCAGGACCAGACCCCGCAAAGCCGCGCTTACCTGGAAGCCTTCCGCAGCTCCCGCTACTTCAAGGAGCAGCAGCCGATCCGCGACGCCGCCGAACTGCATCGGCGCCTGCAACGCTCGGAGATCAAGCTGGCCCTGGAGATTCCCCCAGGTTTCGGTCGCGACCTGTACGCCGGGCGCCAGCCCGCGGTGGCCGCCTGGCTCGACGGCGGCATGCCGTTTCGCGCCGAGACCAGCCGCAACTATGTCGAGGCGGTGCATCAGGCCAATATCGAATTGCTCGCCGAACACAGCAGCCCGGCCCTGGGGCGAGCACCCGCGGCCCGCCTGGAAACCCGCTTTCGCTACAACCAGGACGTGGTCAGCGTGAATGCCATCGGCCCTGGCGTGATGGCGCTGATCCTGGCGTTCATCCCGGCGATGCTCACGGCGCTGGGCATCGTGCGCGAGAAGGAGCTGGGCTCGATCACCAACTTCTACGCCACGCCACTCAAGCGCCTGGAGTTTCTCCTGGGCAAACAGGCGCCTTACCTGGGCCTGAGCCTGATCAACCTGGCGCTGCTGGTGGCCATGAACCGCTGGCTGTTCGGCGTGCCCTTCAAGGGCAGCGGCCTGACCCTGGCCTTCGGCGGCCTGCTGTATGTGCTCGCCACCACCAGCCTGGGCCTGCTGATTTCCGCGTTCACCCGTACCCAGATCGCGGCGATCCTCGGCACCATGATCATCACCAGCCTGCCGACCATCCAGTTCTCCGGGCTGATCGTGCCGCGCTCGTCGCTGGACGGCGCCGCGGCGCTGATGGGGCAGCTGTTCCCCGCTGGTTACTTTCTCGACATTGCCGTCGGCACCTTCACCAAGGCCCTGGACCTGCGCCAGCTGTGGCCGCAGTGCCTGGCGCTGTTCGGGTTCTTCCTCGGGTTCACCGGGCTGAGCCTGGCGATGCTGAAAAAACAGGAGGCCTGATGCACCGGTTCAGCCACATCCTGCGCCTGGGCCTCAAGGAGCTCACCAGCCTGCGACACGACAGCGTGTTGCTGCTGTTTCTGCTGTACGCCTTCACCGTGGCCATCTACATGCCGGCGGCCGGTTCGGTGATCGGCGTGCACAACGCCAGCGTGGCGCTGGTGGACGAAGACCACAGCCAGCTCTCGCGCCAGCTGGCCGAGGCCCTGCAACCACCGGAATTCCAGAGCCCGGTGCAGTTGCCCTACAACCAGTTGGACCAGGTCCTGGACAGCGGCCAGTTCACCTTCGTCATCAATGTGCCGGCCAACTTCCAGAGCGATCTGCTGGCCGGGCGCCAACCCAGCGTGCAAGTGAATGTCGACGCCACGGCCATGAGCCAGGCCTTCATGGGCGCCGGTTATATCGGGCGGATTTTCCAGCGCGAACTGCTCAACTACAGCCAGGCCGACCCGGCGAGCCGGATGCCCGCACTGTTGACCAGTCGCGCGCTGTTCAACACCAATCTGCAGGGCGGCTGGTTTCTCGCGGTGATCCAGATCGTCAACAACATCACCATCCTGGCCATTGTCCTGACCGGCACGGCGCTGCTGCGCGAGCGCGAGCACGGTACCCTCGACCATCTGCTGGTGCTGCCGCTGACAGCCCTGGAGATCATGCTGGCGAAGATCTGGAGCAACATGCTGGTGGTGGTGCTCTGCACCTGGATGTCGCTGGAGGTGATCGTCAAGGGTGTGCTGGGCGTGCCGCTGGCCGGCTCGCAGGCGCTGTTCCTCGCGGTGACCGGGCTTTACCTGTTCGCCAGCACCGCGCTGGGGATCTTTCTCGCCACGCTGGCGCGCTCGACCCCGCAATTCGGCCTGCTGGCGATTCCGGTGATCATCCCGATGTTGCTGCTATCGGGCGGCAGTACCCCGCTGGACAGCATGCCCCAGTGGCTGCAATGGGTGATGCAGGGCTCGCCGTCGACCCACTTCGTCAGCCTCAGCGCCGCGATCCTGTTTCGCGACGCCGGCATCGAGGTGGTCTGGCCAGACCTGCTGGCCCTGGCAGTGATCGGCCTGCTGTTCTTCGGCATCGCCTTGGCGCGGTTCCGCAAGAGCTTGGCGTCCTGAGGTGATCTCGATGACTTCTTGTAGGAGCGAAGCTTGCTCGCGATCAGCCGCCAGGCTGGAACTGGGCGGGGCTCGCCCTATTGCTATCGCGGGCAAGCTCGCTCCTACAGATCCAGCATTACTGGATGATCAGGTTGTTGAACAGCAGGTCTTCCACCACCGGCTTGCCGGTTTCGTCGTTCATCACCTGCTGGGTCTGCTTCAGGGCTTCCTGACGCAGTTTTTCCTTGGCTTCGACGTTGTTCATGGTTTCCGTGGTCTGCTGGGCGAACAGCGCCACCAGTTGGTTGCGGATCAACGGCTCGTTGGCCTTCACCGCCTGGGCGGCGGCATCGCCGGTCACCCGCAGGGCGACGTCGGCCTTGTACACCTTGAGCTTCGGGCCACCATCCAGACCGTAGTTGCCCACGAACGGCGGGTTCAGGCTGATGTAACTGACTTTCGGTGCTTCGCCCTCTTTGGCTTCCTCGGCCATGGCTGCCATCGGCAGAGACAGGGCCAGCATCAACATGATCCACGCTTTCACAGTTCGCTCCTTATCCGGTAGACGGTCTAGCATAAAGGCCCCTGCGCCTGTGCCCAAGCACAAAGCTTATGGCTGGCTATCAGGCCGGGGCATGCTCGTTGACCGCGTTATTCACCCACCTACACTTATCGGCCATCACTCCCAAAGGAATAGCCCTGATGAAAGCCGTGCTGTGCAAAGCCTTCGGCCCCGCCGAAACGCTGGTGCTGGAAGACGTCGCGAGTCCTGTGCCGAAGAAGAACGAGATCCTGCTGCAGGTGCACGCGGCCGGGGTGAACTTCCCGGACACGCTGATCATCGAGGGCAAATACCAGTTCAAGCCGCCCTTTCCGTTCTCGCCCGGTGGCGAAGCCGCGGGGGTGGTCGGCGCCGTCGGCGAGAAGGTCGGCCACCTCAAGGTCGGCGACCGGGTCATGGCGCTGACCGGCTGGGGCAGCTTCGCCGAGGAAGTGGCGGTACCAGGCTACAACGTGCTGCCGATTCCACCGTCGATGGACTTCAACACCGCCGCCGCCTTCAGCATGACCTACGGCACCTCGATGCATGCCCTCAAGCAACGCGGCAACCTGCAGCCGGGTGAAACCCTGCTGGTGCTCGGTGCTTCCGGCGGTGTCGGCCTGGCGGCGGTGGAAATCGGCAAGGCCATGGGCGCCCGGGTCATCGCCGCCGCCAGCAGCGCCGAGAAACTCGCGGTGGCCAAGGCCGCCGGCGCCGACGAGTTGATCAACTACAGCGAAACCAGCCTGAAGGACGAGATCAAGCGCCTGACCGACGGCCAGGGCGCCGATGTGATCTACGACCCGGTCGGCGGCGACCTGTTCGACCAGGCCATCCGCGCCATCGCCTGGAACGGCCGGCTGCTGGTGGTGGGTTTCGCCAGCGGGCGCATTCCCGAACTGCCGGTCAACCTGGCGCTGCTCAAGGGCGCCGCGGTGATCGGCGTGTTCTGGGGTTCGTTTGCCCAGCGCCAGCCCCAGGACAACGCGGCGAACTTCCAGCAGCTGTTCGGCTGGTTCGCCGAAGGCAAGTTGAAACCGCTGGTCTCGCAGGTCTACCCGCTGAGCAACGCCGCCAGCGCCATCAACGATCTTGGCCAGCGCAAGGCGGTGGGCAAGGTGGTGGTCCAGGTTCGCTGAACCTCCCCCTTTTCTTTATGTAGGAGCGAGCTTGCTCGCGATAGCGGTGTGACAGTCGACTTCATTGCTGACTGTCGGATCGCCATCGCGAGCAAGCTCGCTCCTACACAGAAGCATCAGGTACGTCCTCCACTTATCTTTAAGCGACATGTTCGTAAAAGAACATGCAAATGCTCCAGCGTTGCGTGCTCCCAGATAAGATGCAGTGCTATTTTCGGTAACGAAACTGTAACATTCGCATCCGCAGTCAAAACAAGAAATTTGGAGCTCTTGAATGTTTGCTTTCTTTCGACCTGCCGCACATCAGGCGCCCCTGCCTGACGAAAAAATAGACAGTACCTACCGCCGCCTGCGCTGGCAGATCTTCGCCGGGATCTTCATCGGCTACGCCGGCTACTACCTGCTGCGCAAGAACTTCTCCCTGGCCATGCCGTACCTGATCGAAGAGGGTTACACCCGCGGTCAGCTGGGCCTGGCCATGTCGGCGATCGCCATCGCCTACGGCCTGTCCAAGTTCCTCATGGGCCTGGTGTCCGACCGCTCCAACCCGCGCTACTTCCTGCCCTTCGGCCTGCTGGTGTCAGCCGGGGTGATGTTCATTTTCGGTTTCGCACCCTGGGCCACGTCCAGCGTGACCATGATGTTCATCCTGCTGTTCATCAACGGCTGGGCCCAGGGCATGGGCTGGCCGCCAAGCGGACGGACCATGGTGCACTGGTGGTCGCAGAAGGAACGCGGCGGCGTGGTTTCGGTATGGAACGTGGCGCACAACGTCGGCGGCGGCCTGATCGGCCCGCTGTTCCTGCTCGGCATGGGCTGGTTCAACGACTGGCACGCGGCGTTCTACGTCCCGGCCGCCGTGGCCCTGATGGTGGCGCTGTTCGCCTTCGTCACCATGCGCGACACCCCGCAATCGGTCGGCCTGCCGCCGATCGAGAAGTACAAGAACGACTACCCCGAAGGCTACGACGCCAGCCACGAAGAAGAATTCAGCGCCAAGGAAATCTTCGTCAAATACGTGCTGCGCAACAAAATGCTCTGGTACATCGCCATGGCCAACGTCTTCGTCTACCTGCTGCGCTATGGCGTACTGGACTGGGCGCCGACCTACCTCAAGGAAGCCAAGCACTTCACCGTGGATAAAACCTCGTGGGCGTACTTCTTCTACGAGTGGGCGGGGATCCCGGGCACGCTGCTGTGCGGCTGGATGTCGGACAAGATCTTCCGTGGCAACCGTGGCCTGACCGGCATGGTGTTCATGGCCCTGGTGACCGTGGCGACCCTGGTGTACTGGCTGAACCCGGCCGGCAACCCGACCATCGACATGATCGCGCTGTTCTCCATCGGCTTCCTGATCTATGGCCCGGTGATGCTGATCGGCCTGCAGGCCCTGGAACTGGCGCCGAAGAAAGCCGCCGGCACCGCCGCGGGCTTCACCGGTCTGTTCGGCTATTTGGGTGGTTCGGTCGCGGCCAGCGCAGCAATGGGCTACACCGTGGACCACTTCGGCTGGGACGGCGGTTTTGTCCTGCTGGTAGGCGCCTGCCTGCTGTCGATGGCCTTCCTGGCCCCGACCCTGTGGCACAAACAGGTCGCCAGCCAGAGTCGCGAAGCCATTGCCTAGTGGGTGGCTGACTTACAGCGCTTGAGCCGCGCCTCCAGATTACGGTCTGGCATGGCGTGGCTACGCAGGGCGTGCACGGTCTGCTCGACATAATCGCGAGTGGTGCCGTAGCGCCCGCAGGCGTTTTCAAATACCTGGCTCAGCACATGGTCCGGCAGGTTGCCGGCATAGCTGGGCAGGTGTCGCTCCAGAACGAACCCCAGGGCCTGAACCCGGCTACCGTCTTCGAGACGGCAGTTGAGCCAGTGCGGGCGATAGGACGGGTATGGCATCTCGCGCTGCCACAGCGCATACAGCGAGGTTTCCAGCTGCTCTTGCGGCAAACGGTAGGCGAAGCCGCTGCAGGAACCACCACGATCCAGGCCAAAGACCAGCCCCGGCTTCTCCGGCGTGCCACGGTGTTCGTGGGACCATAGGTACAGACCGCGATGGTAGCCATGCACCCGCCCGCGCATGCGCTCGACCGCCGAACATTCAGGGCGCCAGATCAGCGAACCGTAGGCAAACAGCCAGACCGGCCCGCCCTTGTGGCGCGCCATGGTGGATTGCATCGAGCTGATAAGCTGTTCGTGGGTGAGCTGCGGCCCCAGGTCGAGCCGCGGAGGGTAAGCCAGATTCAAAAAACTGGATTCAATGGCTGTCATGGCGAATAGCGTTCGGCTCCCCGCGGATAAAGAATTACTTAATAGAACGCACGGCTGTAACTCCAAGACACATATGTTTCAAGGCAAGTTAAGTGCCATCGAAGAGTTTTAACTTTCAATAATGCGTGACATATAACCTACCGGCATTTATCTAATTAAATAAATACCGATGGGCTATATAGGAAGTTATAACGAGGGACAGCCCCGAGAACTCAGGACCGAGGAGCGTAGGCAAATACATCCGCGCGCATCTGATGCGCATCCATGCCCGCTTCGACCAGCGCGTCGAGGGTCGCGTAGATCATCGCTGGCGAGCCGCTGGCATAGACATGCACCGCCGACAGGTCGGCAATGTCCTCGCTCACCGCCTCGTGCAGCATGCCGCAGCGCCCTTCCCAGCCACAGAGGTCGCTGACCACCTTGTGCAGGAACAGGTTGGGCAGCTTCTTCCATTCGTCCCAGTGTTCGATCTGATAGAAGTCGTCCGGCCGGCGCACGCCCCAGTACAGGTGCACCGGGTATTTGAAGCCCTTGGCCCGGCAATGCTCGATCAGGCTGTGCATCTGCGCCATGCCGGTACCGGCGGCGATCAGCACCAGCGGTCCGTCCGGCAGCTCGGCCAGGTGGGTATCGCCAAACGGCAGCTCGACGCGCACGTTGCCGTTGCGTTGCAGCTGTTCGATCAGGCTTTGTGCACTGCTTTCGCGCACCAGTACGTGCAGCTCCAGCTCGCGCCCGGCGTGCGGCGCCGAGGCCAGGGAGAATGCCGACTTCTCGCCATTCTCCCGCTCGAGCATCAGGTACTGGCCAGCGTGATAACGCGGTGGCTTGCCGGCGGGCGCCCGCAGGCGGACCCGCCAGACATCGCCGCCGACTTCCAGACACTCGGTGACCTGACACGACAGACTGCGCACCGGCAGTTCTCCCAGCGCAAGGACGCCATCCCACAGCACGATGCAGTCTTCCAGCGGCTCTGCAATGCAAGTGTAGAACTCGCCATGATCGCGCACATCGCCGGCCTGCAGGACACGGCCCTCCACCAGCAGGGCGCAGCACACATGACAGTTGCCATTGCGGCAGCTTTGCGGGCATTCATAGCCCAGGCGCCGCGCCGCATCGAGAATCCGCTCGCCGGGCAGCGTCTCAAGCACCGCTCCGGAGGGCTGCAAGGTTACACGCATCAATCTATTCCTAACTGATTCCAGATGGCATCGATCCGGCGGGTCACTGCCTCATCCTTGACGATCACCCGGCCCCACTCGCGGGTGGTTTCACCGGGCCATTTATGCGTGGCATCGAGCCCCATCTTCGAGCCCAGGCCGGAGACCGGCGAGGCGAAGTCAAGGTAGTCGATCGGCGTGTTGTCGATCATCACCGTATCGCGCTTGGGGTCCATGCGCGTGGTAATGGCCCAGATCACGTCGTTCCAGTCGCGCGCGTTGATATCGTCGTCAGTGACGATAACGAACTTGGTGTACATGAACTGTCGCAAAAACGACCAGACACCGAGCATTACCCGCTTGGCGTGGCCGGGGTACTGCTTCTTCATGGTCACCACCGCCATGCGGTACGAGCAGCCTTCGGGCGGCAGGTAGAAGTCGGTGATTTCCGGGAACTGTTTCTGCAGGATAGGCACGAATACTTCGTTCAGCGCCACGCCGAGAATCGCCGGCTCATCCGGCGGACGGCCGGTGTAGGTGCTGTGGTAGATCGGCTTGATCCGGTGGGTGATGCGCTCGACGGTGAACACCGGGAAGCTGTCGACTTCGTTGTAGTAGCCAGTGTGGTCGCCATACGGGCCTTCGTCGGCCATCTCGCCCGGATGGATCACCCCTTCCAGGATGATTTCCGCGGTGGCTGGCACTTGCAGGTCGTTGCCGCGGCATTTCACCAGTTCGGTGCGGTTGCCCCGCAGCAGGCCGGCGAAGGCGTATTCGGAGAGGCTGTCCGGCACCGGCGTCACGGCGCCGAGGATGGTCGCCGGATCGGCGCCCAGGGCCACGGACACCGGGAACGGCTGGCCCGGGTGCTTCTCGCACCACTCGCGGTAATCCAGCGCGCCGCCACGGTGGCTCAACCAGCGCATGATCACCTTGTTGCGGCCGATCACCTGCTGGCGATAGATACCGAGGTTCTGCCGATCCTTGTTCGGCCCCTTGGTGACGGTCAGGCCCCAGGTGATCAGCGGACCGACATCGCCCGGCCAGCAGGTCTGCACCGGCAGCATCGCCAGGTCGACGTCATCGCCTTCGATGACCACTTCCTGGCAGATGGCATCCTTGACGACTTTTGGCGCCATGGAAATGATCTTGCGAAAGATCGGCAGCTTGGACCAGGCATCCTTGAGCCCCTTGGGCGGCTCGGGCTCCTTGAGGAACGCCAGCAGCTTGCCGATTTCCCGCAGTTCGCTGACCGCCTCGGCGCCCATGCCCAGCGCCACGCGCTCCGGGGTGCCGAACAGGTTGCCCAGCACCGGAATGTCGTAGCCGGTGGGGTTTTCAAACAGCAGGGCCGGACCTTTGGCACGCAAGGTGCGATCGCAGACCTCGGTCATTTCCAGCACTGGGGACACCGGAACCTGGATGCGCTTGAGTTCGCCGCGCTGTTCCAGACCGCTGATAAAGTCGCGCAAGTCGCGATACTGCATGCGTGAGCCTCGTTTTGGCCGTGGCGTTCGGGGCTGGCAGTTTAGCGCCGAACCCGACTGTTCAGAACAGTGAACTGCCGTTCCTCAATAATCAGATAGCAAAAAGCCGGGTTTCCCCGGCTTTTGCGGTCCCGCTCGACTTACTTGCGTTTCATCGACAGGAAGAACTCATCGTTGGTCTTGGTCTGTTTCAGCTTGTCGACCAGGAACTCGATGGCGGCGACTTCATCCATCGGATGCAGCAGCTTGCGCAGGATCCACATGCGCTGCAGCTCGTCGTCGGCGGTCAGCAACTCTTCGCGGCGGGTGCCGGAACGGTTGATGTTGATGGCCGGGAATACGCGCTTCTCGGCGATCTTGCGGTCCAGGGGCAGCTCCATGTTGCCGGTACCCTTGAACTCTTCGTAGATCACTTCGTCCATCTTCGAGCCAGTCTCGACCAGCGCGGTGGCGATGATGGTCAGCGAGCCGCCTTCTTCGATGTTCCGCGCGGCACCGAAGAAACGCTTCGGTTTTTCCAGGGCGTGGGCATCGACACCACCGGTCAGCACCTTGCCGGAGCTCGGGATCACGGTGTTGTAGGCACGGGCCAGACGGGTGATGGAGTCGAGCAGGATCACCACGTCCTTCTTGTGTTCGACCAGGCGCTTGGCCTTCTCGATCACCATCTCGGCAACCTGCACGTGGCGGGTTGGCGGTTCGTCGAAGGTGGAGGCGACCACTTCGCCGCGCACGGTGCGCTGCATCTCGGTCACTTCTTCCGGGCGTTCGTCGATCAGCAGCACGATCAGATGAACTTCAGGGTTGTTACGGGTGATGTTCGACGCGATGTTCTGCAGCATGATGGTCTTGCCCGCTTTCGGCGGAGCAACGATCAGACCGCGCTGGCCTTTACCGATCGGGGCGCACAGGTCGATGACACGACCGGTCAGGTCTTCGGTGGAACCGTTGCCGGCTTCCATCTTCATGCGCACGGTCGGGAACAGCGGCGTCAGGTTTTCGAACAGGATCTTGTTCTTCGCGTTCTCGGGACGATCGTAGTTGATCGTGTCGACCTTCAGCAGTGCGAAGTAACGCTCGCCTTCCTTTGGAGGGCGGATCTTGCCAACGATGGTGTCACCGGTGCGCAAGTTGAAACGACGGATCTGGCTCGGGGAGACGTAGATATCGTCTGGGCCGGCCAGATAGGAGGCGTCGGAGGAGCGAAGAAAGCCGAAGCCGTCCTGGAGGATCTCCAGCACGCCATCACCGGAGATTTCCTCGCCGCTTTTAGCGTGCTTTTTCAGCAGGGAGAAAATCACGTCCTGCTTGCGCGAACGGGCCATATTTTCTATGCCCATCTGTTCGGCCAATTCGAGCAGTTCGGTAATCGGCTTTTGCTTGAGTTCAGTCAGATTCATATAGGAATGACGTAATCATTTATGGAGGGGGGAAATTAAGCTTTTGGCTTAATGATGCCGCGCCGCGGAGAAGGCGACAGGATCGCGTACTTATTCGAAAAGGAGAGCGTCGGCGACGGCTTGCAGGGGGCAGAGGAGAAACCAGTGCGGGGCCGAATGTAACACCTGAGTTTCTGAGCGTCTAGCCCTGAATAATGAAAAAGCCCCGCTATTTACGGGGCTTTTTTGATGCGATTTACAACGACGCTTAGATGTTGGCGTCGAGGAAAGCAGCCAGTTGCGACTTGGACAGTGCGCCGACCTTGGTGGCTTCGACGTTGCCGTTCTTGAACAGCATCAGCGTCGGGATACCACGCACGCCATGCTTGGCCGGGGTTTCCTGGTTTTCGTCGATGTTCAGCTTGGCAACGGTCAGCTTGCCTTTGTAGGTTTCAGCGATTTCGTCCAGGACCGGAGCGATCATTTTGCATGGGCCGCACCACTCAGCCCAGTAGTCGACCAGTACAGCGCCTTCGGCCTTGAGTACGTCAGCCTCGAAGCTAGCGTCGCTAACGTGTTTGATAAGATCGCTGCTCATGGAAGTCTCCAGGTTGTAAGCAAAAAAACGTGGCCCATCATAGCCGCCCTTCCCGCGTTCAGGAAGCCGGAGTTGATTGACTCTCGCTATGGTGCCCGATGAATTTGGGTATAGCTCAACTGGAAACTATGCGGGGGTGACGAAGGCGATTCCGGTGCGCAGGGCCGCGCCGCGCACATGCTCCTGCATGGCCTTCTGCGCCGCCCCAGAGGCATGCCGGGCCAGCCCGCGGAGGATCTTGCGGTGCTCCTGCCAGGTTTCCATGGCCCGCTCGGGCCGGATGAACGGTAGTTTCTGGCTCTCCAGGAATATCTCGGCGCTGGTGCTGAGAATGCTCACCATTGCCTGATTGCCGCTGGCCTGCAGGATCTTCTGGTGAAACTCGAAATCCAGCCGCGCCGCCGCCTCGAAATCCGCGGCCCGCAGCTCGTTGCGCATGGCCTCGACATTATCCTGCAGCGCATCCAGCTCGTCGGCGGTCAGCGTCACGGCCGCCAGCCCCGCAGCGAAGCCTTCCAGGGCGTAGCGCAATTGGAAGATATCCGTCGGCGACGCCTGAGCCGCGAACGGCCAGCTCAGCCCCGCGCCATTGACCGGCGATTCCGCGGCCTGCACGAACACGCCTTTGCCGGGCTGCACGCTGATCACCCCCAAGGCGCTCAAGGACGACAGCGCCTCGCGCAATGAAGCCCGACTGACCCCTAGTTGCACGGCCAGATCGCGCTGCGACGGCAGCGCATCGCCCGGGCCGAAGCCGCGCTCGTTGATCAATTGGCGGATGGCTTGCAGCGCCACCTCGGGTACGGCGCGGGAGATCGAGTTCATAGAATGCAGGCTGGCCGGTCCAGGAAAAGGCTAGTTGTAAAGCTATTCGCCGAGCCCGGCAAGTCGTGCCCCAAGGGGGTTCGGGCGCATCTCCGGACGCTCGATAAGGGGGCAGGAAAGCCATCAACTGTTCAGACCAGTAAGACCGAAGGACGCCAGCAAAACCCGGCGCTCCAGGGCTTTTTCCGGCGTTTGGCACGGGCTGTGCTGTGTCGCTGCGCAGAAATCACTTCCCGTGAATCCGGAGATTTGCCATGACCAAGCGTTTCAGCGCCCTGCTCTCTGCCCTGTTTGCCAGTCTGATGCTGAGTCAGACGCCCGCCCACGCCAGCGGCCTGGACGATGTCGTCGCCCGTGGCACCCTCAAGGTGGCCGTGCCCCAGGACTTCCCACCCTTCGGCTCGGTCGGTCCGGACATGAAACCCCGCGGCCTGGATATCGATACCGCGAAACTGCTGGCCGACCAGCTCAAGGTCAAGCTCGAACTGACCCCGGTCAACAGCACCAACCGCATTCCGTTCCTGACCACCGGCAAGGTCGACCTGGTGATCTCCAGCCTCGGCAAAAACCCGGAGCGCGAGAAGGTCATCGACTTCTCCCAGGCCTACGCGCCCTTCTACCTGGCGGTATTCGGCCCACCCGAAGCACCAGTCGCCACCCTCGACGATCTCAAGGGCAAGACCATCAGCGTCACCCGTGGCGCCATCGAAGACATCGAATTGACCGCCGTGGCCCCGCAAGGCGTGACCATCAAGCGCTTCGAGGACAACAACTCGACCATCGCCGCCTACCTGGCCGGCCAGGTCGACCTGATCGCCAGCGGCAACGTGGTGATGGTCGCCATCAGCGAACGCAACCCGAAACGCATCCCGGCGATGAAGGTCAAGCTCAAGGATTCCCCGGTCTATGTCGGCGTGAACAAGAACCAGCCGGAGCTGCTGGACAAGGTCAACCAGATCCTCACCACCGCCAAGGCCGACGGCAGCCTGGAAAAGAACGCCCAGCTGTGGCTCAAGCAGCCATTGCCGGCTGGCCTCTGATCGCGGTCGCGGAGGTTATCCATGGCTTATCAGTTCGACTTTCTACCGGTGCTGGAAAACACCAGCCTGCTGCTGCGCGGCGCCCTGTTCACCCTTGAGCTGACCGCCATCGGCGCATTGCTCGGGGTCGGCCTGGGCATAGTCGGCGCGGTGGTGCGGGCCTGGAAGATCCAGCCCTTCTCGGCCCTCTTCGGCGTCTACGTCGAACTGATCCGCAACACCCCGTTCCTGGTGCAGCTGTTCTTCATCTTCTTCGGCTTGCCATCCCTGGGGCTGCAGATCTCCGAGTGGCAGGCGGCGGTGCTGGCGATGGTGATCAACCTGGGGGCCTACTCCACGGAAATCATCCGCGCCGGCATCCAGGCCATCCCCCGCGGCCAGCTGGAGGCCGCGGCGGCCCTGGCCATGACGCGCCTGGAGGCCTTCCGCCATGTGGTGTTGCTGCCGGCGCTGGGCAAGGTGTGGCCGGCCCTGAGCAGCCAGATCATCATCGTCATGCTCGGTTCGGCGGTGTGTTCGCAGATCGCCACCGAGGAGCTGAGCTTCGCCGCCAACTTCATTCAGTCGCGCAACTTCCGCGCCTTTGAAACCTACGCCCTGACCACGCTGATCTACCTGTGCATGGCCCTGCTGATCCGGCAGCTGCTGAACTGGGTCGGGCGCCGCTATATCGCGAGGAGCAGCCAATGAGTGATTTCAGCTTCTGGGACATCGTGCGCAACCTGCTGACCGGCCTGCAATGGACCCTGCTGCTGTCGCTGGTGGCCTTTGTCGGCGGCGGGCTGATCGGTTTGCTGATCATGACCCTGCGCATTTCCAAGAAGGCTTTCCCCAGCGGTTTCGCCCGCCTGTACATCGAGCTGTTCCAGGGCACGCCGCTGTTGATGCAGCTGTTCCTGGTGTTCTTCGGCATCGCCCTGCTGGGGGTGGATATCTCGCCCTGGCTGGCAGCGGCCATCGCCCTGACGCTGTTCACCAGCGCCTACCTGGCGGAGATCTGGCGCGGCTGCGTCGACTCGATCCCCAACGGCCAGTGGGAAGCCTCCTCCAGCCTGGCGCTCAACCCTTATGAACAGCTGCGCCATGTGATCCTGCCGCAGGCGCTGCGGATTGCCGTGGCGCCTACCGTGGGCTTCTCGGTGCAGGTGGTCAAAGGCACCGCGGTGACCTCGATCATCGGCTTCACCGAGCTGACCAAGACCGGCGGCATGCTCGCCAATGCCACCTTCGAGCCCTTCATGGTCTACGGCCTGGTGGCGCTCGGTTACTTCCTGCTGTGCTACCCCCTGTCCCTCAGTGCGCGCTACCTGGAAAGGAGACTGCATGCCTCTGCTTAGAATTTCCGCCCTGCATAAATATTACGGCGACCATCATGTGCTCAAGGGCATCGACCTCAGTATCGAGGAAGGCCAGGTGGTGGCGATCATCGGCCGCAGCGGCTCGGGCAAGAGCACCTTGCTGCGCACCCTCAACGGCCTGGAGTCAATCAACGACGGGGTCATCGAAGTCGACGGCGAATACCTCGATGCCGCCCGCGTCGACCTGCGCAGCCTGCGGCAGAAGGTCGGCATGGTGTTCCAGCAGTTCAACCTGTTCCCGCACCTGACTGTCGGCGAGAACGTCATGCTCGCCCCGCAGGTGGTGCAGAAGGTGCCCAAGGCCAGGGCCGCCGAGCTGGCGCGGGAGATGCTGAAGCGGGTCGGCCTGGAGGAGAAGTTCGACGCCTTCCCCGACCGCCTGTCCGGCGGCCAGCAACAGCGAGTGGCGATCGCCCGGGCGCTGGCCATGTCGCCCAAGGTGCTGCTGTGCGACGAGATCACCTCGGCCCTGGACCCGGAGCTGGTCAACGAAGTCCTGAGCGTGGTGCGCCAGCTGGCCAAGGACGGCATGACCCTGATCATGGTGACCCACGAGATGCGTTTCGCCCGGGAAGTGGGCGACAAGCTGGTGTTCATGCACCAGGGCAAGGTGCATGAAGTGGGCGACCCGAAAGTGCTGTTCGCCAACCCGCAGACGCCGGAACTGGCGAATTTCATCGGGACCAATGAGGCGGCGGGCTGAGACTCTGCGGCGCCTGCCAGATTATTTCGCGAGCGAGCTCGCTCCTACAGTGGCCCGCATTCCCCTGTAGGAGCGAGCTCGCTCGCGATCGAACCCGCAGGGTTCGGCGCTTTTGCCTGCCTTGCATCAAGGATCGCGCCTTCGGCCACTGCTGCGCGTTGGCGCGAGCGATTGATCGTGGCAGGATGGCAAGGTTATCGACCGAGACCCCCAAACCATGCCGCAATCCCAAGCCAAGAATCTGTCCCTGATCGCCGCCATCGACCTGGGCTCCAACAGCTTTCACATGGTCGTGGCCAAGGCTCACCATAATGAAATCCGCATTCTCGAGCGGCTCGGTGAAAAGGTTCAGCTGGCCGCCGGGATCGACGAAGACCGTCAACTCAACGAAGAATCCATGCAACGCGGGCTCGATTGCCTGAAGCGCTTCGCCCAACTGATCAACGGCATGCCCCTGGGCGCGGTGCGCATCGTCGGCACCAACGCCCTGCGCGAAGCCCGCAACCGCGGCGAATTCATCCGCCGCGCCGAGGAAATCCTCGGCCACCCGGTGGAAGTCATCTCCGGTCGTGAAGAAGCCCGCCTCATCTACCTGGGCGTGTCCCATACCCTCGCCGATACCCCGGGCAAGCGCCTGGTCGCCGACATCGGCGGCGGCAGTACCGAATTCATCATCGGCCAGCGCTTCGAGCCGCTGCTGCGCGAAAGCCTGCAGATGGGCTGCGTCAGCTTCACCCAGCGCTATTTCCGCGACGGCAAGATCACCCCGGCGCGCTACGCCCAGGCCTACACCGCGGCGCGCCTGGAAATCATGAGCATCGAACACGCCCTGCATCGCCTGACCTGGGATGAAGCCATCGGCTCCTCGGGCACCATCCGCGCCATTGGCCTGGCGCTCAAGGCCGGCGGCCACGGCAGTGGCGAAGTCAACGCCGAAGGCCTGGCCTGGCTCAAGCGTCGGCTGTTCAAGCTGGGCGATGCCGAGAAAATCGACTTCGAAGGCATCAAGCCGGATCGCCGGGCGATCTTCCCCGCCGGCCTGGCGATTCTCGAAGCCATCTTCGACGCCCTCGAACTGCAGCGCATGGACCATTGCGAAGGCGCCCTGCGCGAAGGCGTGCTCTACGACCTGCTGGGCCGTCATCACCACGAAGACGTGCGCGAGCGCACCCTGGGCTCGCTGATGGAGCGTTATCACGTCGACCTGGAACAGGCCGCCCGGGTCGAGCGCAAGGCGCTCCACGCCTTCGACCAGGTGGCCGAGGACTGGGACCTGGAGGACGGCGTCTGGCGCGAACTGCTGGGCTGGGCCGCCAAGGTCCATGAAGTGGGCCTGGATATCGCCCACTACCACTACCACAAGCACGGCGCCTACCTGATCGAGCACTCCGACCTCGCCGGCTTCTCCCGCGAAGACCAGCAAATGCTCGCGCTACTGGTACGCGGTCACCGCCGCAACATTCCCAAGGACAAGTTCGCCGAATTCGGCGAGGAAGGCAGCAAGCTGATCCGCCTGTGCGTGCTGCTGCGTTTCGCCATCCTGTTCCACCACATCCGCGGCACCCAGGAAATGCCCCAGGTGAAGCTGCACGCCGCCGGCGACAGCCTGGAGGTGATGTTCCCGGCAAACTGGCTCGACGAGAACCAGCTGACCCAGGCCGACTTCGCCCTGGAAGCGGAATGGCTGACCCGGGTCGGGATCACCCTCAACGTGCACTGAAACGCCCCGCACAAAAAAGCCGGCTTGCCGGCGATGGGCTCCTTCTAAAGGGCACCATCGCCGGCAAGCCGGCTTTTTCATGGGCTGAATAAGCCCCGGGCTCAGCGCACCGCCAGCACCGGATTGCTCAGGCGCTCCAGCAATGTGGCCTGGGCGCTGCGCGGGTTCTGGTTGCCGGTCGGGGTGTTGCGGATGTAGCGACCGTCCGACTGCAGGCTCCAGCTGTGGGTGTTATCGGTGAGATAACTTTCCAGCTCCTTCTTGACCCGCAGGATCAGCTTCTTGCCCTCGACCGGGAAGCAAGTCTCGACGCGCTTGTCGAGGTTGCGCTCCATCCAGTCGGCACTGGAGAGGAACATCTGCTCCTCGCCGCCATTGAGGAAGTAGAACACCCGGGTGTGCTCCAGGAAGCGGCCGATGATCGAGCGCACATGGATATTGTGCGACACGCCGGCGATCCCCGGACGCAGGCAGCACATGCCCCGCACCACCAGGTCGATGCGCACGCCCGACTGGCTGGCCTTGTACAGCGCGCGGATGATCTTCGGATCGGTCAGCGAGTTGAACTTGGCGATGATGTGCGCCGGCTTGCCGTCCAGGGCGAACTGGGTCTCCCGGGCAATCATGTCGAGCATGCCCTTCTTCAGGGTGAAGGGCGCGTGCAGCAGTTTCTTCATGCGCAGGGTCTTGCCCATGCCGATCAACTGGCTGAAGAGCTTGCCGACGTCTTCGCACAAGGCGTCGTCGGAGGTCAGCAGGCTGTAGTCGGTATACAAGCGGGCGTTGCCAGCGTGGTAGTTGCCGGTGCCCAGGTGGGCGTAGCGCACGATCTCGCCGGCTTCGCGCCGCAGGATCAACATCATCTTGGCGTGGGTCTTGAAGCCGACCACGCCGTAGATCACCACCGCGCCGGCCGCTTGCAGGCGGCTGGCCAGTTGCAGATTGGACTCTTCGTCGAAGCGCGCGCGCAGCTCGATCACCGCGGTGACTTCCTTGCCGTTACGCGCCGCATCCACCAGCGCATCGACGATTTCCGAGTTGGCGCCGGAGCGGTACAGGGTCTGGCGCACCGCCAGCACGTGCGGATCCTTGGCCGCCTGACGCAGCAGGTCGACCACCGGGGTGAAGGACTCGAACGGATGCAGCAGCAGGATGTCCTGCTTGCTGATCACGCTGAAGATGTTCTCGCTGTTCTGCAACAGCTTGGGAATCTGCGGGGTGAACGGCGTGTATTGCAGCTCCGGGTGGCTATCCAGGCCGGTGATGCTGAACAGGCGCGTCAGGTTCACCGGACCGTTGACCTGGTACAGCTCGGTCTCGCTCAGGTTGAACTGCTTGAGCAGGTAGTCGGACAGGTGTTTCGGGCAGGTGTCGGCCACTTCCAGACGCACCGCATCACCGTAACGACGGGAGAACAGCTCGCCGCGCAGAGCGCGGGCCAGGTCTTCGACGTCCTCGGTATCCACCGCCAGGTCGGCGTTGCGGGTCAGGCGGAACTGATAGCAGCCCTTTACCTTCATGCCCTGGAACAGGTCATCGGCGTGGGCGTGGATCATCGACGAGAGGAACACATAGTTGTCGCCAGGGCCGCCGACTTCTTCCGGGACCTTGATGATCCGCGGCAGCAGGCGCGGCGCCGGGATGATCGCCAGGCCGGAGTCGCGACCGAAGGCGTCGATCCCTTCGAGTTCGACGATGAAGTTCAGGCTCTTGTTCACCAGCAGCGGGAACGGGTGCGTCGGGTCGAGACCGATCGGGGTGATGATCGGCGCGATCTCGTCGCGAAAGTAACGACGGACCCAGGTCTTGAGCTTGGTGGTCCAGTAACGGCGACGGATGAAGCGGACCTGATGTTTCTCAAGCTCCGGCAACAGGATGTCGTTGAGGATCGCGTACTGGCGGTCGACGTGACCGTGCACCAGGTCGCTGATGCGCGCCAGGGCCTGGTGCGGCTGCAGGCCATCGGCACCGGCCTGTTCACGGGCGAAGGTGATCTGCTTCTTCAGGCCGGCGACGCGGATCTCGAAGAACTCGTCCAGGTTGCTGGAGAAGATCAGTAGGAACTTCAGGCGCTCCAGCAACGGATAGGACTCATCCAGCGCCTGTTCCAGCACGCGGATGTTGAACTGCAGTTGCGACAGCTCGCGATGGATATACAGGCTGCTGTCATCCAGGCTCGGGATGACCAGGGTCGGCATCGCCACATGCGGTGCGTCCGCTTGCACCGGCGGGGCTTCCAGCTCCGGTGGTGTTTCAACGACCTGCTCGACCACGGGTTGAGCTTCTTTTACGGCAACTTCAGTGAGTCCTTCGGTATTCATCGCGTGTTCCTGGGAGGGCTATTTTTGCTCTCGTAACAATTGAGCAGCACGAACGGCAAAGTAAGTCAGGATGCCATCGGCACCCGCGCGTTTAAAGGCGGTCAAGGATTCGAGAATAACCCCTTCGCTCAACCAGCCATTCTGGATCGCCGCCATGTGCATGGCGTATTCGCCGCTGACCTGATAGACAAAAGTCGGCACCTTGAATTCATCCTTGACCCGCAAAAGGATGTCCAGATACGGCATACCCGGCTTGACCATGACCATGTCCGCGCCTTCGGCGAGGTCGGCGGCTACTTCATGCAGGGCTTCGTGGCTGTTGGCCGGGTCCATCTGGTAGGAGGCCTTGTTGGCCTTGCCCAGGTTCAGCGCCGAGCCGACCGCATCGCGGAACGGACCGTAATAGGCGCTGGCGTACTTGGCCGAATAGGCCATGATCCGCACGTTGACGTGCCCGGCCAGCTCCAGGGCTTCGCGGATCGCCTGGATGCGGCCGTCCATCATGTCCGAAGGCGCGACCACCTGGGCGCCGGCTTCGGCATGGGACAGGGCTTGCTTGACCAGTGCATCGACGGTGATGTCGTTCTGCACATAGCCTTCTTCGTCGAGGATGCCGTCCTGACCGTGGGTGGTGAACGGGTCGAGCGCCACGTCGGTGATCACGCCCAGTTCAGGGAAACGCTCACGCAGCGCGCGGGTGGCGCGCTGGGCAATGCCTTCCGGGTTCCAGGCTTCGGCGGCGTCCAGCGACTTGAGCTGCGCCGGGGTCACCGGGAACAAAGCCAGCGCGGGAATCCCCAGCTCGACCCACTTCGCCGCTTCCTCCAGCAGCAGGTCGATGGTCAGGCGTTCGACGCCCGGCATCGAGGCCACCGCTTCCCGACGATTCTCACCGTCGAGCACGAATACCGGCAGGATCAGGTCATCGGTGGTCAGGACGTTTTCACGCACCAGGCGACGAGAAAAATCATCACAGCGATTGCGACGCAGGCGAGTGGCGGGAAACAAACGGTTGGCTGGGGTAAAGCTCACGACAGACTCCTGAGCCCGCACAGGCGGGCGAGCGTGACAGTTATAAGCGCCCATTATGACGAACGGATGACAGTTGTGCTTAACCCTGTGACCGGTAGTCGCAGCTATTGTCCAGCCAGCATTTGTTCACGTCGAGACACATTTGGATACTTTCCTCCATGGGCCCGAAGGGTTAGGCTGCGCGTTCATTTCGCCAGCATCCAGACAATGCTCCAACAATTTCTTCAGGAATTCGGCTACTTCGCCCTCTTTCTCGGCACATTCTTCGAAGGCGAGACCATCCTGGTCCTGGCCGGCTTCCTCGCGTTTCGCGGATACATGGACATCAACCTGGTGGTGGTCGTGGCGTTCTTCGGCAGCTATGCCGGCGACCAGCTGTGGTACTTCCTGGGACGCAAGCACGGGCGCAAGCTGCTGGCGCGCAAGCCGCGCTGGCAATTGATGGGCGATCGGGCGCTGGAGCATATCCGCAAGCATCCGGACATCTGGGTGCTGAGTTTCCGCTTCGTCTACGGCCTGCGTACCGTGATGCCGGTGGCCATCGGCCTGTCGGGATATCCGCCGGGACGTTATCTGTTGCTCAACGGCATTGGCGCGGCGATCTGGGCCGCCGCCCTGGCCGCCGCGGCCTATCACTTCGGCGCCGTGCTCGAAGGCATGCTGGGCAGCATCAAGAAGTACGAACTGTGGGTACTCGGCGCCTTGCTGGTCCTGGGTTTTGCCCTGTGGCTGCGCCGCCGCTTCAAGAATGCGCGACTGGCCAAGGCGATCTACGAAGCCGAACAGGTCAAGCAGAACGAACAGAGCGATTGCTGCAAGTCTAAGACGCCAGTCGAGTAAGACGACCCCGGCAGCAGTAAAGCGCAATGCCACTGAGCAGGCTGTAACTGATCAGGCCGACCCAGCCCAAGGCGCTGGCCGGCCACAGCCCGACCAGAGGCGCCAGCCACACCAGCGGCAGGTTCGACGCCAGCCGCAGCAGCTCCCTCTTCAGCGCCCACGGGCGATTCTCCAGCACCACCCCCAATACGAACAGACCAAAGGCCACGGCGCTCCAGCCCAGCATCAGGGCCGCGACCGGCAGGCTGTCGCCCAGGTTCATCAGGTAGCTGCCAAGAGCCGCGTACACCGCGCATCGTCAGCAACCGGGCATAGAACTGCAGATTGGCCCACACCGGGTTCCAGCTGGCCAGGGGCGTGGTGACGCCGAAGACACCGGCTCGTTATCGTCCGCCTCCTGAAAGGTGCCGAACAGCCGGTCCCAAATAATGAACACGCCGCCGTAGTTGCGATCCATGTAGAGAGCGTCCGCGACCCGATAGTTGTTCCCCCGCCAGCGGTCGGCCAGCAGCTCGAGGACTATCAGCACGAAGAAGAACTGCGCTGCATACAGAATGAAATTCATCACACGACCTGATCGCAATCCTGATCGAAGATTAGGTCGGGCGGCGGGATAACCCTATGGCAACGGGCAACAAATTAGTGGACATTTAACGCCATGAATCTGGAGAAAAAACCATGAGCAAAAAAGTTGCAGTGATCCTTTCCGGCTGTGGCGTCTACGACGGTGCCGAGATCCATGAAAGCGTCATTACCCTGCTGCGCCTGGACCAGCGCGGCGCCCAGGTGCAGTGCTTCGCCCCGAACATCGCCCAGTTGCATGTGATCAACCACCTGACCGGCGAAGAGATGCCCGAATCGCGCAATGTCCTGGTGGAGTCGGCGCGCATCGCCCGCGGCCAGGTCAAAGACATCCGCGAGGCCAACGCCGAAGACTTCGACGCGCTGATCGTGCCGGGCGGCTTTGGCGCGGCGAAAAACCTTTCCAACTTCGCCGTGGAAGGGGCCGGCTGCACGGTCCAGCCGGATGTCCTGGCGCTGACCGAAGCCTTCGCCGAAGCCGGCAAGCCGGTGGGCCTGATCTGCATCTCGCCGGCATTGGCGGCGAAGATCTATGGCCCGGGCGTCACCTGCACCATCGGCAACGACGCCGACACCGCGGCCGCCGTCAGCAAGATGGGCGCGACCCATGCAGAGTGCACCGTCGGCGACATCATCGAGGACAAGGCGCGCAAGCTGGTCAGCACCCCGGCCTACATGCTCGCGCAGTCCATCAGCGAAGCCGCGGCCGGCATCAATAAGCTGGTGGATCGGGTGCTGGAACTGACCCACGAAAACGACGAGTAACCCAAAAGCCGTGGCGAGCGGCAAGCGCCCTCGCCTCGCGGGAATTGTCAGGCCTGACGCGCCAGCCGCGTCAGGATCCGGTCCAGGGCATTGGCGAAGGCCTGCTTCTCGCGATCCCCATAAGCGCCTTGCCCGCCACCGACCTGCCCCTGCTCGCGCAGATCGGTAAACAGGTTACGCACCGCCAGCCGCTCGCCCATGTTCTGCGCATCGAACTCCTTGCCCCGCGGGTCGAGGGCGGCGACGCCCTTCTTCACCAGCCGGTCGGCCAGGGGTACATCGCTGCAGATCACCAGTTCGCCCGGCACCGCGTGTTCCACCAGATAATCGTCAGCCGCATCCGGGCCGCTGGGCACCACGATCAGCTTGACGCAGGCAAAGGCCGGCTTGATCTGCAGCTGCCCCGCCACCAGCACCAGCTCGAACTGGCGCTTGAGGGCAAACCTCACCACCTGATCCTTCGCCGCCTTGGGGCAGGCGTCGGCATCGATCCACACACGCATTGCGTGACTCCTCCTGAAAAGCATCGCGGGCAAGCCTCGCGCCTACAGTTCTCGATGAACCGTAGGCGCAAGGCTTGCCCGCGATAATGAGCGAAACGGATGCCTCAGGAAACCTGGGTCCGCCGTTTCTCGGCGATGCGGCTGCGACTGTAGAGCACGATGATCGCCACGATCGCCACCGCCTGTGCCGTCAGCGAGTAGGCATCGGCGTGAATGCCCAGCCAGTCGAAGTCGAAGAACGCCACCGGCCGCGTACCGAAGATTCCAGCCTCCTGCAGCGCCTTGACGCCATGCCCGGCAAACACCACCGACAAGGCGCACAGCAACGCCGCGTTGATGCCGAAGAACAGCGCCAGCGGCAGCTTGGCCGAACCGCGCAGGATCACCCAGGCCAGGCCGACCAGCAGCACCAGCGCCGTGGCGCCGCCGGCCAGCACTGCGTTGTGGCCTGCCGGGCCGGCCTGCAGCCACAGGGTTTCGTAGAACAGGATCACTTCGAACAGCTCGCGATAGACCGAGAAGAACGCCAGCACCGCAAAACCGAAACGGCCGCCACCGCCCACCAGGCTGCTCTTGATGTAGTCCTGCCAGGCCGCGGCGTGCCGGCGGTCGTGCATCCACACCCCGAGCCACAGCACCATGACACTGGCGAACAAGGCCGTGGCGCCTTCCAGCAACTCGCGCTGGGAGCCGCTGACGTCGATCACATACGCCGCCAGCGCCCAGGTCGCCAGGCCGGCCAGCAACGCCAGCCCCCAACCGACGTTGACGCTGCGTACCGCCGATTGCTGGCCGGTATTGCGCAAGAAGGCCAGGATCGCCGCCAGCACCAGAATCGCTTCCAGGCCTTCGCGCAGCAGGATCAGCAGGCCGGAAATGTAGCTCAGGGACCAGCTCAGGCCATCGCTGCCCAGCAGGCCCGCCGACTCTTTCAGCTTGGCCTTGGCGGCATCCAGGCGCTGCCCGGCCTGCTCTGCCGGCAAGCCGTCCTGCAACGCCTGCCGATAGGCCATCAGGGCTTTCTCGGTGTCCTTGCGCACGTTGGCGTCGACGTTGTCGAGGGAGCTTTCCACCAGCTCGAAGCCTTCCAGGTACGCCGCCACCGACAGGTCGTAGGCCTGTTCGCGGTCACCGGCGCGGTAGGCGGCCAGGCTCTTGTCCAGGGTCGAGGCGGTGTAGTCGAGCAGTTGCGCCGGGCCGCGCTTGACCTGTGGCGGCTGGGCGCGCTGGGCACGGAAGGTGGCCGCGGCCTGCGGGCCTTCGGCGGCCTGCACTTCGCTTGGGGTCTGGCGGGCCAGGTCGGCGAGGTTGTAGCTCTTGTCACCCTTCGCCGCGGCCGGGTCGGCGGTGAAGCCGGCGATATAGGTCGCCAGATCCCAGCGCTGGCGGTCATCCAGCTGATCGGCGAAAGACGGCATGTCGGTGCCTTCGACACCCAGGCCCAGGGTGTTGTAGATCGCGTAGAGGCTCAGGTGATCCAGGCGCGCCGCATCCCGCAGGTTGGCCGGTGGCGGCGTCAGGCCGACGCCGGCCGGGCCATCGCCGGCACCGGTATCGCCATGACACACCGAGCAATGCTGGGCATACAAAGGCACGCCACGGCTCGGGTCCGGGGTGATGATCGGCGCCTGGCTGACCTCATAGGCCACCGCTAGCTTGGCACCCAGCTGCCGCGCCTGACGGGCGACGAGGGCGCCGTCCGCCTTGGCCTTGACCGCGTCGTTCAGGCTGGCGATGCCCTGCTCCAGCTCGGCCTTCTCCGGCTTGGCCGGCAAATCGGCGATCAGCCCCTGCAACACGCCGAGAAACTCGACCTGCTCACGGTACTCGGAGTCGTCAATGACCTTGCCCGCCTCGACCGTCGGTGGATAGTCCGCGCCAATGTAGTCGAGCAGGTGCAGCGCCTTGGGCGCGCCTTCTACGGTGTCCGCCAGCAGGTTGGCACTGCACAGGGCCAATACCGGCAGCACGAGCCACGCCAGGAAACGGGAGGGGGCAGTCATGAACGAATCTCAAATGGAAATACGAAGTAACACATTGTTCACTTCCAATGAGTTTCACTCAAGCGTTGTCACACGCGACACCCAGGCGCAGTCGTGCCTCGTGCCGGGCCAAAGCCTTGAATCGCCTGGGGTCCGGGGTTTCCTGAACAAAGATGAAATAAATCCGGGCGTGGTCGGGACTAGCCCATGCTCTCGGATCCCCTGAGGCGCACATACAAAAAAGGCGCCCCCGATGGGCGCCTTTTTGCTGTGACCAGCCTCTTAGACCGGCGCTTTGCGAATGGTCGCCAGCAACCCGGCGGCGCCGAGGAACAGACCGGCGAAGGTGCGGTTCATGCGCCGTTGCTGGGTAGGCGTGCGCAGCAGGCGCAGGACCTTGGAGGCCAGGCCGGTGTAGCCGGCCATGACGATCAGGTCGACGGCAATCATGGTCGCGCCGAGGATCAGGTACTGCTTCACCAGCGGTGCGTGGGGATCGATGAACTGCGGCAGGACCGCCAGCATGAACACCAGCGCCTTGGGGTTGCTGATGTTGACCAGGAACCCGCGGAACACCAGCGCCAGGGGTTTGCCGATCGGCCGGATCGCGGCGTCGTCGCTCAGGTCGCTGGGCAGCGCGCGCCACTGTTTGACCGCGAGGTAGACCAGGTAAGCCACGCCGAACCATTTGATCGCGTAAAAGGCGGTCGAGGATGCCGCGAGAATCGCCCCCACGCCGGCGGCGACAATCGCAATCTGCATGGCCAGGCCCAGTTGCAGGCCCAGGGCGTTCCAGTAACCGCGCCAGAAACCGTATTGCAGACCGCAGGACATTGACGCAATCGCGCCGGCCCCCGGGGAAAGGCTGATCACCCAGCAGGCGGCAAAAAACGCCAGCCATGTCTCAAGAACCATCGCACACCTCGGCTCGAATTCGTCGTAGACGCCTAAGCTAATGCGCCGGCGGGCGGATGACCATAGATTTTTGTCGGACAGGCATCGCCGACCGACTGTAGCCACTGCCGAAGGCTGCGATAGGCCGGGGTCGCGCTCGACACGCAGGAGCTTCCTGCGATCTCAAGAGCACGTCTGCATCGCAGCCGATCGCAGCCTTGCGATGCTCGGCAGCGGCTACAGAGACGGCGCAGCAGGACTATTTCTCGCCGGAGCCTATCGACAGCGCATCGCTACCGCGCCAGCGGCGCACCGAACGCTGGAAGAACAGACTGTTGGGCACTTGCACCATGACGCCGCCGGTGCCGGCTTCCTCGGCCTCGATCAACGAGGTGTACAGCAGGTTGATTGCCACCACCCGGCCCTTGATGCCAGGTTTGTCGAGGGTATCCACCAGTTCGACCACATCGCCGATGCGGAACGGGCCCACGGTGAAGATCAGGATGGCGCAGAGCAGGTTGGACAGCACGCTCCACATGGCGAAGAAGGCCACCGCAGCCACGGCGACAAAACCGGACAGGGCAGTCCAGAGCACCGTCGCCGACACCCCGAGCCGCTCCAGGACGAAGATCAGCGCGCTGCCCATGATCAGCCAGCGCAAGCCGCCGCGCAGCGGCATCAGCAACTGCGGCGGGAACGGGTAACGTTCACCCAGGCGGGTCAGGCAGCGGGCGACAAACCGCTGGGTGACGTAGCCAGCCAGCAGGATCAGCAGGATTTGCACGGTGACCCACAGCGGCTCGACCCACGTGATAGGCACAGGCAACTTGAACGCTTCCATCAGGACAAGGCTTCCAGTTCCGCCTGCATGCTTTCCAGCAGTTCCAGGGCTTCCATCCAGGCCTCTTCCAGTTCGCCTTCGCGCACCTTCAGCCTGGCCTGCTCGGCCAGCAGATCACGCAACTCGTCCTTGCGCGCGGCTTCGTAGATACCACTGTCGCCGAGGCTGGCTTCGATTTTCGCCAGCCGCTCGTGGACCTTGCCCAGCTCGGTTTCCAGCTTGTCGGCTTCGCGCTTGTGCGGGGCCAGCTGCTGGCGCAGGGCCGCGGCGGCCTGGCGCTGGGCCTTCTTGTCGGTTTTGTCCGGATTGACCGTGGTCGTGCTGACCGGCGCGTTGCGCTGGCGGTAGTCCACCAGCCAGCGCGCGTAGTCGTCCAGGTCGCCGTCGAACTCTTCGACCTTGCCGTCGGCCACCAGGTAGAAGTTGTCGGTGGTGCTTTTCAGCAGGTGACGGTCGTGGGAGACCACCAGCACCGCGCCGCTGAACTCTTGCAGGGCCATGGTCAGGGCCAGGCGCATCTCCAGGTCCAGGTGGTTGGTCGGTTCGTCGAGCAGCAGCAGGTTCGGGCGGTCCCAGGCAATCAGGGCCAGGGCCAGGCGCGCCTTTTCGCCACCGGAGAAATTCAGCACCGGCTCGTCGATACGCGCGCCGCGGAAGTCGAAACCACCGAGGAAGTCGCGCAGGGTCTGCTCGCGCTCGGTCGGCGCCAGGCGCTGCAAATGCAGCAACGGGCTGGCCTTGGCATCGAGCGAGTCCAGCTGGTGCTGGGCGAAGTAGCCGACCACGGTATTCTCGCCGCGAGTCAGGCGACCGCCCAGCGGCGACAGCTCGCCGGAGAGGTTCTTGATCAGGGTCGACTTGCCCGCACCGTTGGGGCCGAGCAGACCGATGCGCGCACCCGGGGTCAGTTGCAGCTTGACCTTCTCCAGCACGGTCTTCTCGCCGTAACCCAGACGGGCATCGGACAGGTCGAGCAGCGGGCTGGAGATCTTTTCCGACTCGCGGAAAACGAAGTCGAACGGCGAGTCGACGTGGGCGGCGGACAGCTCTTCCATCCGCTCGAGGGCCTTGATCCGGCTCTGGGCCTGGCGGGCCTTGGTGGCCTGGGCCTTGAAGCGCGCAATGTACTTTTCCATGTGCGCGCGTTGCGCCTGCTGCTTCTCGTAGGCTTGCTGCTGTTGCGCCAGACGTTCGGCACGGGCGCGCTCGAAGGCGCTGTAGCCACCGCGATAAAGGGTGATCTTGCGCTGATCGACGTGAGCCACATGGTCGACTACGGCATCGAGGAAATCGCGGTCGTGGGAAATCAGCAGCAAAGTGCCGGGGTAGCCCTTGAGCCAGTCCTCCAGCCAGAGGATCGCATCGAGGTCCAAGTGGTTGGTCGGTTCGTCGAGCAACAGCAGGTCCGACGGACACATCAGCGCCTGCGCCAGGTTCAGGCGCATCCGCCAGCCACCGGAGAAGTCGCCGACCTGGCGGTCCATCTGCTCGTTGCTGAAACCCAGGCCAGCCAGCAGCTTGCGCGCCCGGGCGTCGGCGGTATAACCGTCGGCGCTGTCCAGCTCGGCATGCAGGCGCGCCAGGGCCGCACCGTCATGGGCCGCTTCGGCGGCGGCCAGCTCACGCTGCACCTGGCGCAGGCGCAGGTCGCCATCGAGCACGTAGTCGACCGCCAGCCGCTCGAGGGTATCGACCTCCTGGCGCATATGGGCGATGCGCCAGTCGGCGGGCAGGAAGCAGTCGCCCGAATCCGGGTGCAACTCGCCACGCAGCAAGGCGAACAGGCTGGATTTGCCGGCGCCGTTGGCACCTATCAGGCCGGCTTTCTGGCCGGCGTGCAGGGTCAGCTCGGCGTCTTCTAGCAGACGTTGCGGACCACGCTGTAAAGTCAGGTTCTGAAGTCGAATCATAATGGCGGCGGAGTCTACCAGCTTCGTTCGCAACTGGCGCGAGTAGCACTATGTCCTCTGACCTGTGGAGCTTCACCCTCAAGACCTACGCCCGCCCGGGCGTCGAAGAAGCCTGCCTGAACCTTCAGGCGGCCGGGGCCAATGTCTGCCTTCTACTCTGCGCGGCCTGGCTCGGCGTACGCGGGGTGGCCTGCACTTCGCAGCGCCTGCAACAGCTGCGAACCCTGGGCCAGCCCTGGCACGACGAAGTCGTCAGGCCGCTACGCCAGCTGCGCACGCAATGGCGCCCGGCCGCGAGCGCGGATCCAGAACTGGCGATCTTGCGCGAACAGGTCAAGGCATTGGAGCTGGAGGCCGAGCGGCAACTGCTGCTGCGCCTGGAGGCGCTGGCGGGAGAATGGTCGGAGGGTGAAGCGCAGGATCTGACGGACTGGCTGGAAGGACTGGCGGCCGAAGCCGCCAACCTCAACCGCGACGCGCTGCAGGCGCTGCGCGTCGCGGTGACCGGCGCTTAGGAAGCGCTGGTTGGCGTGGCGCTGGCGGGAGCGGCAGTCGGCGCCGAAGCTGGCGCAGCAGTCGCCGCTGGAGCTGGCGAAGAGACCGGTGCCGCAGGCTTGGCTGCCGGAGTTGCCGGGGTGGCTGGTTTGGCGGCCGCAGGAGCAGTGGCCGGTTTGGCTGCAGCAGGTTTGGCGGCGACTGGCTTCTTCGCGGCAGGTTTTGCAGCCGGCTTGGCAGCAGGTTTCACCGCAGGCTTGGCGGCTGGTTTTGCTGCAGCCGGTTTAGCGGCTGCTGGCTTGGCAGCAGTGGAAGCCGCTGGCTTGGCGGCTGCAGGTTTAGCTGCCGGTTTGGCCGCGGGTTTCGCTGCTGCCTTCACCGGAGCTTTGGCCGCAGCCGGTTTGGCGGCCGGCTTCGCAGCAGTTTTTGCCGCTACCGGTTTAGCCGCAGGTTTGGCAGCAGAAGGCTTGGCCGCTGCGGTTTTAGCCGCTGGCTTGGCGGCGGGTTTTGCTGCTGGTTTTGCTGCTGGCTTGGCAGCCGGTTTCGCTGCAGCCGGTTTGGCAGCCGCCGTTTTCGCAACGGGTTTCGCAGGTGCTTTTGCAGCAGCCGGTTTAGCCGCTGGCTTGGCAGCTGCAGGTTTGGCTGCGGCGGTTTTTGCCACTGGCTTGGCGGCAGGTTTGGCAGCCGGTTTGCTGGCAGCTTTTGCCGGTGCTTTAGCGGCAGGTTTGGCCGGGGCTTTTGCCGTCGGCTTGGCTGCGGCTTTCTGCGCTGGAGCGGCGGCCGGTTTGGCGGAGCGAGTGCTCAGCACCTTGGCTGCGGCTTCTTTCACACGACCGACGCCCTGGGCCAGTTTCAGGCTTTCCTGAGCGTCGCGCTTGAGTTGCAGAATATAGGCGCGGGTTTCGGATTGACGTGCCTTGAGTGCATCGAGCAGGTCTTCAAGTTCTTTCACTGCGTCCTTGGCTTTGGCTTGTGCCTTGGCCTTGCCGGCCGCCGCGGCGTCCTGCAATTTGGTGCGCGATTTGTGCAGTTTTTCCTGTGCCTTACCGCGTTGCTTTTCCAGTTTGGCGAGCAGTTTTTCAGCATCAGCCAAGGCTTGGGAACAAGCGTTTTCCAAATGTTCGAGCAGGCTGCTCGAAAGCTGTTGGAGCAAATGCAACGGAGTGTTTACAGGCTTCTTATTGGCCGACATGGTTTACCTCCTGGCTGACGTGAGTTGCGGCTCATACTAGACCTCTGCTGCTACCGCCGCTAGGGCATGTTGACAGTATCGAATGCCATGCGTTGCAGAGGATCGAAAATGTTCTTCGCGCGCAAGAAAGTTACTCACCAGCCGCCACATCCACGCTGGCATAATCCACCTCGTCTCAGGCCGGAGAACGCCCATGTCGCGTTACCTTTTTTTATCCTTATGTGTGTTGTTGCCACTGGCTCAGGCCGCCGAAGATTCGCAGAAAAACGATGCTCACGATCTCGCCTACAGCCTGGGCGCCAGCCTCGGTGAACGCCTGCGCCAGGAGGTGCCGGACCTGCAGATCCAGGCATTGGTGGAGGGCTTGAAACAGGCCTACCAAGGCAAGCCCCTGGCACTCAAGGACGAGCGTATCGAACAGATCCTCGCCCAGCATGAAGCACAGGTCGGCGAGCAAGCGGACAAGCCGCGAATCGAAGTGGCGCTGGAAAACGAACAGCGTTTTCTCTCGGCCGAAAAGGCCAAGCCGGGTGTACGCGAACTGGACAACGGCATCCTGCTGACCGAGCTGGCACCCGGCAACGGAGTACGGCCGGGAGCCAATGGTTCGGTACAGGTTCGCTACACCGGACGCCTGCCTGATGGCACGGTGTTCGATCAGAATCAGCAGCCGCAGTGGTTTCGCCTGGACAGTGTGATTGCCGGATGGCGCAGCGCCTTGCAACAGATGCCGACAGGGGCGAAGTGGCGCCTGGTGATTCCTTCGGCCCAGGCTTACGGCGCCGATGGCGCGGGCGACCTGATCGCGCCTTACACGCCACTGGTGTTTGAAATCGAGCTGCTGGGGGCTACCGGTTAGGGGGCGCAGAAACGAAAAACGGTGCGCAATGCGCACCGTTTCGGTAAAGCTTTCGCGGCAAGTCAGGCCTGAACGGCGGCCTCTTCCTTGTGAGCGTTGTGCAGCACTTCGATCAGGCAATCTTCCAGCTCGAAGCGTTCATGCAGCAGACCACCCAGCTCCTTGAATTTCTCCGCCACGCATTTTCCTTCGTCGCACAGATCGTTGAACGCCAGCAGCTTTTCAGTGATGACATCGATCCGTGGATAAATGGTTTCGGCCAGTTCGAGCCCGCGCTGGTCATTGAAGGCCTTGGCCTCGCCAGTCAGCTGCTCGTAGATTTCAAAGTGGCCGGCGGAGACGTAGTCCACCAGGATTGCGCAGAACTCCTGCAGCGGCTGTCGATTTTCAGCCAGCGTCTCAGGCTCCGCGCCGAGAGCATCATAGGCCCGAACCAGTTCGTGACGCTCCTGCAACCAACGATCGATCAGCAGATGCACTCCACCCCAGCGTTCCTGAGCATTCTGACAACTTTCGAGCATGGCGATCTCTCTTCCCTTATGGGTCATGCCGCTCTGAATCCGCCACTGGACTGAACATCAGCATCCGGCCAGGCAGAACAGCATCGAGCAACGTAATTGCGGTGACACGTGCGGGCCAGATTATGCCCGCTCGACAGCCGCTTCAAGGTACGCAGGAGATAAAGTTCATACAAGTGTTTAATCTTGCGCCCCATCGCAAATCGACGACTCAGGTCGCGGCCGCCCTGCGCCGGCCCCATGGCAGAAGCCGCGCCAGACGATAGGCGCTCAAAATCATCACAGCGATGAAAAACAGCAGGCTCCACTCCGCGGCACTCATGTCCAGCAACGTCCAGGTGACCTCCGCGCACTGCGCGGTCCCGGTGAAAACCAGCTGCAAGGCACGCCCCCAGGACAGGTTGCCGAGCATGAACGGCATGTCCGGCAAGCACGCCAGCAACTGATCCGAAGGAATGTTCTGCAATAGCACATGGCGCCCTGCCGTAACGACACCCGCCAGGCTGCAGAGCAGCTCCAGCATCCAGTACAGGGCACTCGCCGGGTATTGTGGCCCCTGCAGGGCCGCGACCAGGCTGATCGAGGTCAACAGCAACGCGAAGAAACGTTGCGCCACCCACAACAGGCAAGGCTCGAGCCCAACCCCGAACTCCAGGTGAAACGAAGCCCACAGGGCCAAGGCACCGGTAAAAAACACAAGGGAGAACAGCAAGCGTGAGCCGGCCAGCGACATGGTGTATCCACAACGGAAGAAACAGGCTGCCACGGTAGAGAAAGCGCTCGGCCCTTTCAAGGCGCGCCATGACAAGATCGAGCGCGGCAAACCGGCACAGAGGCCAGATCGGGGGGGAGTCGCGGGACGGGCCGCCCCTCCGGGGACGGCCCAGCCTTGCGGGTTTATACCCTGGCGGGCACCGGCAGCGGCGATGCCAGGAGGCGCTCGTCCAACAGCCCCAGACCTTCCTGGAACAGCTGGTTGCTGCGCTCGGTATCGCCCAGCTGCGCCAGCAACCGGGCCAGCTCGGCACAAGCTTCAGGGTTGCGCTGCAGGCGCAGGCTGCTTTCCAGGTAGTCCCGCGCCTTGCCCCAGAGACTGGTTTGCAGGCACAGGCGGCCCAGGGTCAGCAGCAGGCTCGGGTCGTTCGGGTGGTCTTTGAGGCACTGCTCGGCGAACTGCAGTTGCCGCGCCGGGTCACTGCCCCGCAGCAAGCCGTAAAGCCGCGCCAGATGGCTGTCGTACTTGCGCTTGAGAGCGACGCGCAGCACTTCTTCGGCCTCGGCCCCGGCGCCCAATTGCCGCAGTTGCTCGGCGTAGGCCAGCACCAGCTGCGGTTCCTGACGCTGAGCCGCGGTCAGTTGCTGCCAAGCGCGGTTGAGCGATTGCAGGCCGACCGTACCGTCCTCTTCGCGATGTGCCGCAAGGGTCAGGTTCTCGCCCCAGGCCCGACGTTCCAGCTCGGCCAGTTCATTAGCGGGCAGGACCTTGTCCTTGCGCAGCTCGGGCAACAGGCGAATCACCGCCGACCAGTCGCCCCGCTGTTGATGCAGACGCTGCAACTGCCGCAGCACCTGGACACTGTGCGGATGACGCTCGTGCATGGCTTGCAGGGTACTCAGGGCGCCTTCGGTATCACCGCGATCGGTCTGCAGTTGGGCATGACTCAAGGCCACCGCCAACTCAGCCTGGGGCTGGCGCTCGAGGGCACGCTCCAGCAGGCTGTCGCACTGCTCGTAATTTCCCAGCTCGTTCGCCGCCCGCGCCGCGCCGAGGTAGTAAAGGAGAGGCTGGCGCTCGGCTTCTGCGGCACGATGCAAGTGCTTCTGGGCGCTGGCCCAGCGGCCTTCGGCAAGATCCATCTGGCCTTGTTCGATGGCAATCTGCACGCGACGGCTGCGGTTGCGCCGCGACCAGGGATTGACCACGCCGCTGGAGGCCATCACCAGTTCGATCAGTGCCTTGATACCCCAGATCACCAGCCAGATCACCGCGATCAGTGCCAGGGTCGCCCATAGGCTCGACTCATAGCGGAAGCTGTCGTAGGCAATCAGGATGTACCCGGAATGCTCGGCAATCGCCAACCCCAGCAATCCCGAGGCGGCGATCACCAGGAACAGAATCACGTACAGGCGCTTCATGGGCTGGTCTCCTGCGGGGCATTCGCAGCAGGTTTGGCCAGTGGTTTCACCGACTCTTCAGCGCTCAGGTTGCGTCGCTCCAGGTAGGCCTGAACGGCGCTCAGGGTCTTGGCCAAGTCCGGCGTCTGCACGGTGACCGGCTGTTTGCTCAGCTCGGACACGCGCTCGAGCATGAGTTTGCTCTGCGGATTGTCCTGATTGAAGTTGCCCTTCAACACGTCGCGAGCTTCCGCCAGAGCCTGGGTGTACACCGGCGCCTGGCCGTTCAGGGCCGCCCATTGCGCCTGCTCCAGGGCCAGGCTCAAGGCCAGGCGCACCTGCGTCAGGCTTTGCCCGGCGAGCAGCGGCCGCACATTCTTGTCCGCGTTGAAGTCGATACGAATGTAACGCGAGATCTGGTCCCACCATTGCGCCCAGCGGCTGGCGCCGTCACCGTCGGCGGTCAGGCCCAGCAACGAATCGCCACGGTCGCGGTACTCGGGGGCCAGCTCGGTGAGCTCGGTCACCTGGTCGCGCAGTGCGCCCAGTTGCAGGAACAGCCCGGTGCGATCCGGTTGTTCGGTACTGCGCAGCGCCGCGAGGCTCTTGGCCAGCTGTTCGCGCGCGGCGAAAGAACCGGGATCGTTCTGCTCGCGCAGGATCTCGTCGGCCCCCTGCACCAGAGCCTGGGCGCTGCTGATGTCCTGCAAGGCCGAAAGACGCAGGCTGGCCAGACGCAACAGATGTTCCGCCTCGGCCAGACGCCAGTCCTTACGGCTGGCACCCAGCACGCTCTCCAGCTTCTGACTGAGTCGCTGCTGGTCGCCTTGCAACTGCGCGACCAGACGGCGGCGCTCTTCCAGCTCATCGGCCGCCGGCAACTGCTCCAGACGCGCCGTCAGGCGCTGCTCGTTGAGCTTCAGGCTCTGCGCCTCGTCACCCAGGGCCTGCAACTGCCCCAGCTGCTGTTGATTGTTGGCCTGCAGGCTGCGCACCTGCCAGACACCCCAGCCGCCGGCAGCGACGCCGGCCGCCCCCAGCAGCAGGGCGAGGATCGCCAACCCGTTGCCACGGCGCTGCGGAGCAGGGGTTGCGGGTTCAGCCGGTGCATCGACTACCGGCTGGACATCATCTTTAGGCAAGGCTGTTTCGCTCACGTATCCATCCTTTGCATTTAGAGAACGGGCACGGGTTGCTCCCGTAGCGCCGTTAGCAAGGCCGCGGCGCTGGCGCCACGACAATCCACAACTTTCTCGGCCCCGGCGGCACGCGCCATCTCGGCAACCCGGGGGCTCGGTACAAACAACGGCAGCCGCGCCACCTGTGGCCAGGCCTCGCCGGCCAACTGCTGCAAGTGCTCGAAACCCTGCCCACTGCTGACCACCAGCCCATTCAAGCGTTCCGCCTGGATGCATTGCATCAGGACCCCGTCGGCATAGCGCGGCAGGTCGCGGCGGTACAGCTCCAGATAATCGACACTAGCACCTTGGCCGCGCAAACGCTCAGCCAGCAGCTCGCGGCCACCCTCCCCGCGCACGATCAGCACCCGCGGGTCGGGCCGTGCAATAGCCTCGCGCAACTGGGGAAGTTCAAGCAAGGCTTCGCTGTCATCGCCTTGCTCGGGGAAAAAAACATCCAGGCCGTGATCGGCCAGAATCTGCGCCGTGCCGGCGCCCACACTGAACCAGCGCTGGCTCGGCGGCTGCGGCCAGAACTGCTCGAGCAGTTGCACGGCCATTCGCGCGGCCGGCTTGCTGACCACGATCACCGCGCAGTACAGGTGCAGATCAAGCACTTTGGCGCGTTGGGTATCGCCAAAAGGCAGGGCTTGGATTTCCAGCAACGGCAGGCTGCTGCTGAACACCCCCGCTTCGCCCAGAACCTCAGCCAGCAGTGCCGACTCGTCCGTGGGCCGGGTCAGCAGCACACGCCAGTCGCTCACTCTTCGCCAGCCTCGCCATAGACCGCGCGCAGAATATCGTCGGCGCCCTGGGCCAGCAGATCCTCCGCGACCTGCACGCCGAGCGCCGCCGCAGCGCTACGTGGAGCACGGGCCTCGGCGCTGAGCAGCACACCGCCGCTCGGTTCGCCGACCAGGCCACGCAGCCACAGCTGATCGCCTTCGAGCACCGCATAGCAGGCGATCGGTACCTGGCAACCGCCATTCAGATGCTTGTTGAGGGCCCGCTCGGCGGTGACTCGATCCGCGGTATCGACATGATGCAGCGGCGCCAGCAGCTTATGGATCTCGCTGTCGGCCGTGCGGCATTCGATGCCCACCGCGCCCTGGCCGCCAGCCGGAAGGCTGTCGTCGACGCTGATCGAAGAGCTGATGCGATCTTCGAAACCAAGACGGATCAAGCCCGCAGCGGCCAGGATGATGGCGTCGTACTCACCGGCGTCGAGCTTGGCCAGGCGAGTGTTGACGTTGCCACGCAGGAAGCGGATCTGCAGGTCCGGACGACGAGCCAGCAACTGCGCCTGGCGACGCAGGCTGGAGGTGCCCACCACGCTGCCCACGGGCAGATCGTCGAGACTGGAATAGGTATTGGAGACAAAGGCATCGCGCGGGTCTTCACGCTCGCAGATGCAGAACAGGCCCAGGCCTTCGGGGAAGTCCATGGGCACGTCTTTCATCGAATGCACGGCGATATCCGCTTCGTTTTCCAGCAGCGCGGTTTCCAGCTCCTTGACGAACAGTCCCTTGCCGCCGATTTTCGACAACGGCGAGTCGAGCAGCTTGTCGCCGCGACTGACCATGGGCACCAGCGTCACGATCAACCCCGGGTGAGCGGCTTCCAGACGAGCTTTGACGTATTCGGCTTGCCACAAGGCCAAGGCACTTTTGCGGGTAGCGATGCGGATTTCGCGAGAGGACATGGATCAATCCGTACTGATGAAAATACGGCAGATGATAACAGCTCAGCCAAATCAGCTTTGACTTGTATCAGGAACTACAGCCCCTCCCTGGCTGCAGGAACATTGCGGGCGGGGCGCATGACCCGCCCGGCCGCCCGGATCTAGAGCTGCTGCATCATCTTGCGCACGCCGGCCACATGCCGTCGGCTGACGATCAACGCATCGCCATTGAGGCCTTTGAGGAACAGCTGGAAATGCCCCAGCGGCGTACGCTGCAGGCGTTCGATGCGTTCACGGGCCACCAGGGCGTTGCGATGGATGCGCACGAAGCGCTCGCCAAACTCGTCCTCCAGCGCCTTCAGGGGTTCGTCCAGCAGGACTTCGCCGCTTTCATGGCGCAAGGTCACGTATTTGTGGTCGGCAATGAAATAGACGACCTGATCCAGCGGGATCAGCTCGATGCCTTTACGGGTCCGCGCACTGATATGGCTGCGAGGGCCGCTGCCGCTTTCCGCGGCAGGCCGGGTCAGGGCCGCCAGCTGGACCCGATTGGGGCGATCGGCCTTTTTCAGCGCCTCGAGCAGATGCTCGGAACGCACCGGTTTGAGCAGGTGACCTACCTCGCTGACATCAAAAGCCTCGAGGGCGAATTCATCAGGGGCGGCACAAAACACCACGGCTGGCGGCGCTTCGCGCTCACACAAACGGGCGGCAACCTGCAGGCCATCGAGACCCGGCATGCGGATGTCGAGAAGCACGATATCCGGCTTCAGGCTGTCGATCAGGGCCAATGCCTCTTCGCCATTGGTGGCGCTGGGCTCCAGGACACTGTATCCCTCAAGCTCACTGACCATGCGGCTCAGTCGCTCGCGGGCTAGGGGTTCGTCATCAACGATCAGGACATTCATATTGCGCTGGATTCCTGCGTGAGTCTCGCACAAGGATAGCGTAGACAGGTGAAGTGACGTCCGTCACGGCGATCCACGCTAAGACTAGTGCGAGGGCCAAAAAGTGCCCCACGACGGGCACCATTATTTACCCGGGCCTGCTCGATGCCGTTCAAGGCCCGCCACTGCACGACATGGTCATGGGGACTGCTGATACAGGACACAAACACCCCCTTTCTTATAGTCGGCTTCCACCCCGACCGCCTCCCTCGCGAATCGCGAGGTGGCGGCGGGACCGGAGCGCATGCGACAACGGTTGCGTGATCAGCGACCAGACTCGATGAAACATCCGGGATTGCGCTGTTCCTTCAGTCCAACTGTAGACGGTTGCCAAGACGATATTGCTCTATCGATAAATATCGTTACATCACTCCTCGCACCCCGCCTTCGCTCGCCTAGTCTCTGCGCGCTCGAGGTCGGCGACAAGCGCCCACGCCCTCCATGGCAGAAATAAAAACCTGCCGACCGGCGCCAGCTACAGGATTGGCAACCCTGTTATTATCCGCGGCAACTTTTCACCTCATTTCCCTTCCAGCCGATCACGAGCGAATTCATGAGCACTGACAAGACCAATCAGTCCTGGGGCGGCCGCTTCAGTGAGCCCGTCGACGCCTTCGTCGCCCGCTTCACCGCCTCCGTCACCTTCGACCAGCGCCTCTATCGTCACGACATCATGGGCTCGATCGCCCACGCCACCATGCTGGCCAAGGTCGGCGTACTGACCGATGCCGAACGCGACAGCATCATCGACGGCCTGAAAACCATCCAGGGCGAAATCGAGGCCGGCACCTTCGACTGGCGCGTCGACCTGGAAGACGTGCACATGAACATCGAAGCACGCCTGACCGACCGCATCGGCGTCACCGGCAAGAAGCTGCACACCGGCCGCAGCCGCAACGACCAGGTGGCCACCGATATCCGTCTGTGGCTGCGCGACGAAATCGATCTGATCCTGGCGGAAATCACCCGCTTGCAAAAAGGCCTGCTAGAACAGGCCGAGCGCGAAGCCGGCACCATCATGCCGGGCTTCACTCACCTGCAAACCGCGCAGCCTGTGACCTTCGGTCATCACATGCTGGCCTGGTTCGAGATGCTCAGCCGCGACTACGAGCGCCTGGTCGATTGCCGCAAGCGCACCAACCGCATGCCGCTGGGCAGCGCCGCGCTGGCCGGCACCACCTACCCGATCGACCGCGAGCTGACCTGCCAGCTGCTGGGCTTCGACGCCGTCGGCGGCAACTCGCTGGACAATGTGTCTGATCGCGATTTCGCCATTGAGTTCTGCGCCGCCGCCAGCGTGGCCATGATGCACCTGTCGCGCTTCTCCGAAGAGCTGGTGCTGTGGACCAGCGCGCAGTTCCAGTTCATCGATCTGCCCGACCGTTTCTGCACCGGCAGCTCGATCATGCCGCAAAAGAAAAACCCGGACGTTCCGGAGCTGGTTCGTGGCAAGAGCGGCCGCGTGTTCGGCGCCCTGATGGGCCTGCTGACCCTGATGAAGGGCCAGCCCCTGGCCTACAACAAGGACAACCAGGAAGACAAGGAACCGCTGTTCGACGCCGCCGACACCCTGCGCGACTCACTGCGGGCCTTCGCCGACATGATCCCGGCAATCAAGCCCAAGCACGCGATGATGCGCGAAGCCGCACTGCGCGGTTTCTCCACCGCCACCGACCTGGCGGACTACCTGGTGCGCCGTGGCCTGCCATTCCGCGATTGCCACGAGATCGTCGGCCACGCCGTGAAGTATGGCGTGGAGACCGGCAAGGACCTGGCGGAAATGAGCCTGGAGGAACTGCGCAAGTTCAGCGACCAGATCGACCAGGACGTGTTTGCCGTGCTGACCCTGGAAGGCTCGGTCAACGCCCGTGACCACATCGGCGGCACGGCCCCGGCTCAAGTCAAGGCGGCGGTGGTTCGCGGCCAGGCGTTGCTGAGCAGCCGCTAAAAGCTAGTGCGGGCAAGCCACGCTCCAGCTTAAGAGCGCGGCTTGCCCGCAGTCAGTGACCTGAAACCTTCCTACTTCTTGCTGGCGATCATCGCCAGGAACTGCGGCATCGCCGCGTCCTTGTCCGCCGCGACCCGCTGCACATTGGGCATCTGCTCCAAACGCGCCATCAAGGCCTTGGCTGCCGGTATCTCGGCCAGATAATCCACACCGAACAGCTTCTGCCCTACCGCGCATGCCAGGCTCACGCTGTACAGGAAATACAGGTCCGCCACGCTCAGGCTGCTGCCCGCCACATAAGGGGCGAACTTGCCGTGCCTGGCCAACGAGGCGAACCCCTGCACCAGCTCGTTGCGGGACTTCTCCTTGATAGCCTCGGGGACCGCCATACCGAAGAACGCCTCGCCATAACAGGCCCGCGCCGGCAACTCGATGTAAAGCTCGATCTCCTTGGCCAGCGCCAGCACCTGGGCACGCGCGAACGGGTCACTGGGCAGCAGCGCCGGCCCAGGCTGGCTTTCAAGGTATTCGAGGATCACGCTGGTTTCATTGATAAAGCCCTGCGCCACCCTTAGCACCGGCACCTTGCCGCGTGGGCTGATGGCCAACGCCTCAGGGCTTTGCCCGGCGTAGAACGGCACTTCTTCGAAAGGCAGATCTTTTTCCAGCAATGCCAGTTTCACCATGTTGTAGTAATTGCTGACGGCGAATCCATAAAGCTTGAGCATCACATAGCCTCCAGGCCGGGTGCGGGGTTGGCAGCCACTCTTATAGATCCTCGACAGCCGACTGGCCAGCAGCATCAGGCTCCTGAATACGGGTAAACTGGCGACCTTTCCTTGAGGAGCCTGCCATGAGCGAACCAACCCCCGGTACCAGCAACGACGACAGCGACGAAGAAGCGTTCGCCGAAAACACCCTGATCGAAGCGATCGAAAACCAGATCGAAAGCGACAACCCGCCCGCGGCCAAGGCCACCTTCAACAAGCTGACCCTGGTCGGCTATGAGCGTGACGAAATCCTCAACCTCATGGCTCACGTCCTGGCAGTGGAAATCGACGCGATCCTCGAAGAAGACCGCGCGTTCGACACCCAATGGTACGAAGCCGCGCTGCGCGCCCTGCCCGAGCTGCCGCCCGAGAAGAAATAAGCCCGCCACGCCTCGCGTCCGCCCCTGGCCGGCGCGATGGCGAGCCTTGACTACACTGGTACGCGCCCTGCGGCCAAATACCGCCGCCCAAGGGCGTAAAAGTCCGCAGCGGACACTGGACAGGCTGCCCAACTGCGGTCACCTTAAGGACGCTGTCGTCTAATTCCTAGAAAGTCTGGAGTCCTTATGTCGTATACCCCTGAGTTGGTTGCCGAACTGGAAATCCTTGCACTCTTCAACCTGGACAGTTCCCAGGAAGGCCTGAAAATCCATCAGACCGCTGCCCCCCAAGCTATCGCCGCCGCACGACGCCTGTTCGAAAAAGAGCTCATTACCCAGCCCGATGGTGGTTACCTGACCAGCCTGGGCCGCGATGCCGCCGAGCATGCCCAAGGCCTGCTGACCATTCTGACGGTCAAAGAAGCCGCCTGAACGCTTTCCCCTACGGCCCTCGGAATCCCCGCCTGTCGGATTCCGCGGGCAAGCTCCAGTTGTCCGCTGGAAATCTGACGTCAAAAATAAAATTCAGCTTAAAGCTCGCCCTCGACTGGCTGTAAACTCCTCCACCTATAAGACCTCCCACGTTCAAGCTTCGCGAGCCTGTTTGAATGACCCGCACCCATGAAATCCGCCCAGATCTGGACGAGGGAATCGATCGCAAGGTTCTCAGCCAGCTGCGTGCGCGCTTTCTGAAGCTCAACGAAGGGCGTCTGGATCGGGCCATGGAGGGGTTATCGCCGCGCCAGCAACTAGTGCTCAACCTGTTGCCGCTGTTCTTTCACGTCAACCACCCGTTATTGCCGGGTTATGTGTCGGGCGGCACACCCGCCGGGCTGTCGAACTACGAACCCGACACCTCAACGCTCAACGAAGCCCAGCGCCTGACCCGCTCGTTTTCCTACAAGGTCCGGCCCGGCAATGCACCGCGACCTATCCATGGCCTGTTCCTGATGGGCAGCCTGGGCACCCTGGCCCAGGCTGACCAGAGCGATATGGATGTGTGGGTCTGCCATGCGCCCGATCTCGGCGAAAACGAACTCGCCGAACTGCGCAAGAAATGCCTGCTGCTGGAAACCTGGGCCGCCAGCCAGGGTGCCGAGGCGCACTTCTTCCTGATCGACCCGAGCCGCTTTGTCCGTGGCGATCGCGACACCCAGCTGAGCTCGGACGATTGCGGCACCACTCAGCACTATCTGCTGCTGGACGAGTTCTATCGCACGGCCATCTGGCTGGCCGGGCGTACGCCGCTGTGGTGGCTGGTGCCGGTGTACGAAGAAGCCCGCTACCAGCAGTACACCCATACGCTGCTGTCCAAGCGCTTCATCCCTGCCGACGAAAACCTCGACCTTGGCCATCTGGCCCATATTCCGCCGGGCGAATTCATCGGCGCCGGGCTCTGGCAGTTGTTCAAGGGCATCGAGTCGCCGTACAAGTCGGTGCTCAAGCTGCTGCTGACCGAGGTCTACGCCAGCGAACACCCGCGGGTGGAATGCCTGAGCCTGCGCTTCAAACAGGCGGTGTTCGCCAATCGCCTGGACCTCGACGAGCTGGATCCGTACATCGTGGTCTACCGGCGCATCGAGGAATACCTCAAGGCCCGTGGCGAACCGGAGCGCCTGGAGCTGGTACGGCGCAGCCTGTACCTGAAGGTCAACCGCAAGCTCACCGGCAATAACGGCGCGCGCAACCCGAGCTGGCAGCGCTCGCTGCTCGAACGGCTGGCCCACGAATGGGGCTGGGATCAACGCCAGCTGGCAATGCTCGACAGCCGCAGCCAGTGGAAAGTCCGCCAGGTCAGCGCCGAACGCCGGGCCCTGGTCAATGAGCTGAACTACAGCTACCGCTTCCTGACCCAGTTCGCCCGTACCGAGCAGACCCTCGGCCTGGTCAACAAGCGCGACCTGAATATCCTCGGCCGCCGCCTGTACGCGGCCTTTGAACGCAAGGCCGGCAAGATCGAATTCATCAACCCCGGCATCGCCCCGGACCTGGCCGAAGACACCCTGACCCTGGTGCAGTCACCCAACAAGAAAGAACCGGGGCAAACCCACTGGGGCCTGTACAACGGCAGCCTGAATGCCCTGGAGTGGGAACACTTCGCGCCGATCAAGCGCAGCCGCGAACTGCTGGAGCTGCTGACCTGGTGCCATCGCAACGGCGTGATCGACAGCAGCACGCGCCTGGCGCTGCACCCGGGCAGCAGCGACTTGAGCGAGTTCGAGCTGTTCAATCTGCTGGGCAGCCTGCAACAGACCATCGCCCTGCCCCTGGGCACCGTCAGCGAAGAACGCCTGCTGCACAGCAGCGTGCCCAGCGAAGTGCTGATCCTGGTGAATGTCGGCCGCGACCCGCTCAAGCATCACCGCGACCTGAACATCCTGATGACTACCGAGCGCACCGACTCTTTGAGCTACGCCGGGGTGCGGGAGAACCTGGTGCTGACCCTCGACCAGGTGACGCTCAACAGCTGGAACGAGGTATTAGTCGGCCGTTACGACGGCGCCCATGCCCTGCTCGACTGCCTGCGCGACTACCTCAACAATCTGCCGCGCGGCCCTGAGCAACCGAAGCTGCGAGTGCGCTGCTTCTGCCACAACCGCGCGCAGTTCATCGCCCAACGGGTCGAAGAGCTGTTCGACACGGCGCAGAACCTGTTGCTCAGCCAGCTCAACCACCGCTACCTGATCCAGGTCCAGCAGCATTACCACGTGCTGGAGTTGGTGCCGGGCCAGGCCAATCATGTGGCGCTGGCAAGCCTGCCGGCGCTGATCGACTACCTCGGCGAAGAGCAGTCGAGCTACAGCCCGCTGCACCTGGACCCGATGGCCCTGGAAGAACACGACCTGGCGCTGATCCTGCCGATGGGCCAGCCCGACTGCATCCAGGTGTTCTACCGTGTCGTCGAGGCTCAGGCCGAGCTGTACGTGCTGGATGAATTCGATGCGCTCTGGCAGCAACGCCTGCCCTACCACGACGAACAGAGCCTGTTGGTCCCCCTGCAACGCTTCCTGCAGTCGATCCTCTACCGGCGCGATGCCCAACTGCCGATGGAGGCCTCCCAGGCTCTGGTGCCGCTGGATATTTTGTATTACCAGATATTGCCCTCAGGCAGCACAAGAGCCCGTCGAATCGAGCCACGCCCGGCACCCCAGACACCAGCGAACAAAGCCTTTTATGACGTGCAGGGCATCATCGGCAAAGCCGCACCGGGGCAGGTGCAGGTCACTCTGTATTGCAATCAACGGGAGTTTTCCGAGCTGGAGCATGGCGACCAGCTGTTCGCCGCGGTCGCCCAGGAGATTGTCGGCCAGCGTCGCGAAACCGAGCGCTATCGCTGCTATATCACCGACCTGGACCTGTCCGGCTTGCTCGGCGACCACCATGGCTCAAGCAATCTCTACCTGCGCTACAAGGCCGACCTGGAGCGCGCCTTGAACGACGCGCTCGAGCAGGTCTAGCCGGTCAGCGGCGCCCTTCAGAGGTGAAAGTCGCCAGCCGCTTCGGGTTGGTATTCCACTTCCAGCAGAGTCAGCTTCAGGGTCTTGCCGCCGGGCGCCGGCCAGTCGATGTACTGCCCGACCTGCAAACCGAGCAAGGCGCTGCCCACCGGCGCCAGGATAGAGATCCGGCCCTCGTCGGCGTTGGCGTCCTGCGGATACACCAGGGTCAGGTGATAGTCCTTGCCGCTGCCCTCTTCGCGGCAATGCACACGCGAATTCATGGTCACGACACCAGGCGGGACTTCATCGTGGCCCACCAGGGTTTCGGCGCGATCCAGCTCGGTCTGCAACGCAATGACGCCAGGCAGCGTGTCGTCCAGGCTGTCGATCAGGCGCTCCAGACGCTGCACGTCGAGGCGGGTGAGAATGATGGAAGGTGCGGTGCTCATGATCCAGGCAGACTCCTTTTTTCGGCACAAAAAAGCAAAACCCCGTCCAGATAAGACGGGGTTTTCACTGGCCTCGATGTGGCGAGGCGTAACCGGACACTACCACAGCAGCACAAATAAACAAGCCGCAGGGCTTTTGTGCCCGGGCTAGCCCATACCGGGCGCCGCCGCCCGCTTGCGCTCCAGCGCCTGGCGACAGATGACACGCCGTCGCTCATCGTCCGCCGAGCGCCATTCGCGAATGTCTTCGACATGCCGGAAACAGCCCTTGCAGACTTTTTCCTCATCCAGCCGACACAGGCTGATGCAAGGCGAGGCCACTGCCGGGCTGACATTGCTGTACAGCGGCTTGGGCGGGCGCACCGGGGCGGTTGGCGTCACGGTCTCAGAGCCCTTCGAACTCGAGCTTGATATCGGCCTGCTCGAGGACGATGCGCTCGAGCATTTCGCCCAACTGCTCTTCGCTCTTGTCGCACATCCAGCGCTCGCTTTCTTCGTCGTAGTCGAAGTGGAAACCACCGGAGCGCGCGGCCAGCCACAGCTGACGCAGCGGCTCCTGGCGGCTGAAGATCACCTGGCTGCCGTTTTCGAACTTGACGGTGAGCACACCGGCGGAGCTCTCCAGATCGATATCCAGGTCACTCTCCTCGAAAATGTCCTCCAGCGTCTGCTGGGTGGCATCGACCAGGTCGTGGAAACGGGCTTCAGTCAAACTCATTGCGGGAACCTCGAAAAGTGTCTACTCACGCTCAAGCGCCGCAAGATACGGGCGCATCCGGGCGAATGCAAAGGATACCGTCCAAGGGCGCGGGCGGCAGAGAAAATATCCCCGCGGCCGCCACGCCCAGCCCCTGCGCCCGAGGCAAAGGCCCGCCAGACGGGTGTTCCAGCGCATAGGCAAGCCGTCGGGTGGCCGGTATACTCGGGCGCAATTAACGCATTCTCAAGGATTTCGCCATGAAGCGCCTGATCTCTTCCCTTGCTGCGCTCGTCGCGGTTGCCTGCCTTGTCACGGCCTGCGGTCAAAAAGGCCCGCTGTATCTTCCCGATGACAGCAAATCCCCTGAAGACCAAGGTCACTCGCAGTCGCACAAGCACGACACCAACTAAGGGAACCCCATGGACGCTTTTAACTACCGCGACGGGCAGCTGTTCGCGGAAGGTGTAGCGTTGTCCGCCATTGCCGAACGTTTTGGCACGCCGACCTACGTCTATTCCCGAGCGCATATCGAAGCGCAGTACCGCGCGTACGCCGATGCCCTCGCCGGCATGCCGCACCTGGTCTGCTTCGCGGTAAAGGCCAACTCCAACCTGGGTGTACTGAATGTCCTGGCGCGTCTGGGCGCCGGTTTCGACATCGTCTCCCGGGGCGAGCTGGAACGCGTCCTGGCCGCTGGCGGCGCGGCCGACAAGATTGTCTTCTCCGGTGTCGGCAAGACCCGTGACGACATGCGTCGCGCCCTGGAAGTCGGCGTGCACTGCTTCAACGTCGAGTCCAGCGACGAGCTGGAACGCCTGCAACAGGTCGCCGCCGAACTCAAGGTTCGCGCGCCGGTTTCGCTGCGGGTCAACCCGGATGTCGATGCTGGCACCCACCCGTACATTTCCACCGGCCTGAAGGAAAACAAGTTCGGTATCGCCATCGCCGATGCCGAAGACGTGTACATCCGCGCGGCACAGCTGCCGAACCTGGAAGTGGTCGGCGTCGATTGCCATATCGGCTCGCAACTGACCACCCTGGCCCCCTTCATCGATGCCCTCGACCGTCTGCTGGACCTGGTCGACCGCCTGGGCGAGTGCGGCATCTACCTGCGCCACATCGACCTCGGTGGCGGCCTGGGCGTGCGTTATCGCGATGAAGAGCCACCGCTGGCCGCCGACTACGTCAAGGCCGTGCGCGAACGCCTCGACGGCCGCGACCTGGAACTGGTCTTCGAACCCGGCCGTTTCATCGTCGCCAACGCCGGGGTACTGCTGACCCGGGTCGAGTACCTCAAGCACACCGAACACAAGGACTTCGCCATCGTCGACGCGGCGATGAACGACCTGATCCGCCCGGCCCTGTACCAGGCCTGGATGGACGTCAGCGCCGTACGCCCGCGCGATGGCCAGGCACGTACCTACGACATCGTCGGCCCGATCTGCGAAACCGGCGACTTCCTGGCCAAGGAACGTCAGCTGGCCCTGGAAGAGGGCGACCTGCTGGCCGTGCATTCGGCCGGTGCCTACGGTTTCGTCATGAGCTCCAACTACAACACCCGCGGTCGCGCTGCTGAAGTGCTGGTCGATGGTGAACAGGCTGTTGAAGTGCGTCGCCGCGAGACGGTAGCCGAGTTGTTTGCTGGCGAAAGCCTGCTGCCGGAGTAAAACCATGCTGCTGCGTTTTACCAAGATGCACGGCCTGGGCAATGACTTCATGGTCCTCGACCTGGTCAGCCAGCACGCGCACATCCTGCCCAAACATGCCAAGCAATGGGGCGATCGCAACACCGGAGTCGGTTTCGACCAGTTGCTGATCGTCGAGGCACCGAGCAACCCGGATGTGGATTTCCGCTACCGGATCTTCAATTCCGACGGCTCCGAAGTGGAGCAATGCGGCAACGGTGCGCGCTGTTTCGCCCGTTTCGTGCTGGACAAGCGCCTGACCACCAAGCGCCAGATCCGCGTCGAGACCAAAAGCGGCATCATCGAACTGGATGTGCGCAACGACGGTCAGATCAGCGTCGACATGGGCGCGCCGCGCCTGGTGCCCGAGCAGATTCCATTCGTGGCACCGGCCCAAGCCCTGAGTTACCAGGTCGAAGTCGATGGCCAGACCGTCGAATTGGCCGCGGTGTCCATGGGCAACCCCCATGCGGTGCTGCGGGTCAACGACATCAACACCGCGCCGGTGCATGAGCTGGGACCGAAGATCGAACATCACCCGCGCTTCCCGGCCCGGGTCAATGTCGGCTTCATCCAGGTCATCGACCGTCAGCGCGCGCAGCTGCGGGTCTGGGAACGTGGCGCCGGGGAAACCCAGGCCTGCGGTACCGGCGCCTGCGCCGCCGCAGTGGCCGCGATCAGCCAGGGGTGGATGGATTCGCCGCTATTGATCGACCTGCCGGGCGGGCGCCTGTCCATCGAATGGGCAGGCCCTGGCCAACCGGTGAAGATGACCGGCCCGGCAGTGCGCGTATACGAAGGACAGGTGCGTCTTTGAATGAGCGAAAACCATGACTGATCAGCCTCAGGTTCCAGCCGAACAACCCGACGAATCTCCTGCCGAAAACCTCGAGGCGGCGGCGATCGCCGCGTACCTGGAGGCTCATCCGGACTTCTTCGTCGAGCATGAAGAACTGCTCCCGGCGTTGCGCATTCCCCATCAGCGCGGTGACACCATCTCGCTGGTGGAGCGGCAGATGAAGATCCTGCGCGAGCGCAACATCGAGATGCGCCACCGGCTTTCGCAGTTGATGGACGTGGCCCGGGACAACGACCGGCTCTTCGAGAAGACCCGGCGCCTGATTCTCGCGCTGATGGATGCCAACAGCCTGGAAGACGTGGTGATGAGCGTCGAAGACAGCCTGCGCCAGGACTTCCAGGTGCCTTTCGTGAGCCTGATCCTGTTCAGTGACAGTGCCATGCCCGTGGGCCGCTGGGTCACCGCGGCCGATGCCCAGACCGCCATCGGCGGCTTGCTGACCGAAGGCAAGAGCGTCAGCGGCAGCCTGCGCGAGCATGAGCTGGACTTCCTGTTCGGCGAAGAGCAGCGCCAGCAGATCGGCTCGAGCGCCGTGGTCGCCATCGCCCATCAGGGCATTCACGGCGTGCTGGCCATCGCCAGCCGCGACCCGCAGCACTACAAAAGCTCGGTGGGGACGCTGTTCCTCAGCTATATCGCCGAAGTCATGGGCCGCGTGCTGCCGCGCTTCACTCACTCGCTACGCTCGGTTCGCTGACCATGGAACGACAACTGGACGCCTACTGCGAGCACCTGCGCAGTGAGCGCCAAGTGTCGCCCCATACGCTGCAAGCCTACCGCCGCGACCTGGAAAAAGTGCTGGCCTTCTGCGCCAAGCAGCAGGTTTGCAGCTGGTCCGACCTGGACATCCAGGGCCTGCGCAGCATGATTGCGCGCCTGCACCAGCAGGGCCAATCCTCTCGCAGCCTGGCGCGCCTGCTCTCCGCCGTACGCGGCCTGTACCACTACCTGAATCGCGAAGGCCTGTGCAATCACGACCCGGCCAACGGCCTGGCGCCACCCAAGGGCGAGCGCCGCCTGCCCAAGACCCTGGACACCGATCGCGCTCTGCAATTGCTCGATGGCGCGGTGGAGGATGATTTCCTCGCGCACCGCGACCAGGCGATTCTCGAGCTGTTCTATTCCTCCGGGCTGCGCCTGTCGGAGCTGACCAGCCTCGACCTCGAACAATTGGACCTGGCCGATGGCCTGGTGCAGGTCCACGGCAAAGGCAGCAAGACCCGGGTCCTGCCGATTGGCAAGAAGGCCCGCGAGGCGCTGCAGCTGTGGCTACCGCTGCGGGCGCTGAGCAATCCGCCGGACGACGCGGTGTTCGTCAGCCAGCAGGGCCGGCGCCTGGGCCCCCGGGCGATCCAGCTGCGGGTCAAGGCCGCCGGCGAGCGCGAGCTGGGACAGAACCTGCATCCGCACATGCTGCGACACTCCTTCGCCAGCCACCTGCTGGAATCCTCCCAGGACCTGCGCGCGGTACAGGAACTGCTGGGGCACTCGGATATCAAGACCACCCAGATCTATACCCACCTGGACTTCCAGCACCTGGCAGCGGTCTACGACAGCGCCCACCCACGGGCCAAACGCAACAAAGGCGGTGAGTAATGACGATCAAGCTGATCACCTTCGACCTCGACGACACGCTGTGGGATACCGCGCCCGTGATCGTCAGCGCCGAAGCCGTGCTGCGCCAGTGGCTGACCGACCACGCTCCGCAACTGGGCGGCGTACCGGTGGAGCATCTCTGGACCATCCGTGAGCGGGTGCTGAGCAACGAGCCGGGGCTCAAGTACCGCATCAGCGCGCTGCGCCGACGGGTGCTGTTTCATGCACTGGAGGAAGCCGGCTACGACCAGGGCCAGGCCAATGCCCTGGCCGACCAGAGTTTTGAAGTGTTCCTGCATGCGCGGCATCAGCTGGATATCTTTCCCGAGGTGCAGCCGACCCTGGAAGCGCTGGCCAACCACTTCGCGCTGGGCGTGGTCACCAATGGCAACGCCGACGTGCGCCGCCTGGGGCTGGCGGATTACTTCAAGTTCGCCCTGTGCGCCGAAGACATCGGCATCGCCAAGCCCGATTCACGGTTGTTTCACGAAGCCCTGCAACGGGGCGAGGCGACACCGGACACCGCCGTGCACATCGGCGACCACCCGGGCGACGACATCGCCGGGGCGCAGCAGGCCGGCTTGCGGGCCATCTGGTTCAACCCGGCCGGCAAGGCCTGGGAGGCGGACCGGTTACCGGATGCGGAAATCCGCAGCCTGACCGAGCTGCCGAAACTGCTGGCGCGCTGGCACAACGGCGCCTGATAGCACGCTCGCAATCACCGCAACACCGCACTCTCGCCAACAAGCGCCCATGAAAAAGCCCGCAGCGACGGCGGGCTTTTTCAGCAAGCAAGTGGCAGGCGCTCAGATAGGCCGGCTACCGTACTTGTTATCAGGCTTCTTGGGCGGATCGGCAACCACATTGGCCTCGACTTCCTGCACTTTACCGCCACGGGCCAGGAACTCCTCCATGGCGCGCGCCAGTGCATCACGCTCTTTGTTCTTGGCTTCGACACTCGGCAGCTCGTCTACCGAGACGGCAGCCTTGGCCTTGCCTTTGGCGGTCGGGGCAGGAACATCACTGCCATCGTCTTCCGCCACATCGTCGGCGGCCGCTTCAAGACCTTCTTCGGTTTCGTCTTCGTCGCCTACTTCGAGGTCGTCGTTTTCCAGATCATCGTCGCTCATGTTCTACCTCATGACTTGCGAAAAGCAGATTAGTTATAGCCCAGCTGAGCCGACTGTCGAAGGCCGCTGGAAAAAAATCAACATCCACTGATAACCAGCGGCTTATGCCTTATCACCGTGCAAGGTGGCAAGGACTTTGCGGGCACCGCCATGATCGCGATGCTCGCCCAGATAAACGCCTTGCCAGCTGCCTAACGCCAAGCGACCCGCCGATACCGGCAAGCTCAATTGACAGCCTAGCAAACTGGCCTTGAAGTGCGCCGGCAGATCATCGGGCCCTTCGTCGTCATGTTCATACCCGGCCATGCCTTGAGGCACCAGGGAGTTGAAGAAACGCTCGAAGTCACGACGAACCGCAGGGTCGGCATTCTCGTTGATGGTCAACGAGGCCGAGGTATGCTGCAGCCACAAATGCAACAGACCGACCCGACATGCCTTCAGTTCAGGCAGGCCGGCGAGTAACTCGTCCGTTACCAGATGAAAGCCCCGGGGCCTTGCCCGCAGGGTAATCAGAGTCTGTTGCCACATACAGTTCTCCGCACATTCGGCGCGCATTCTAGCGCGCTCTGGGAAAAAACAAAGTGCCGAATATTCCTCCAATGCTGTAAGTCATTGACCCGAAAAAAAAGCAGTCATCAAACTGGCTGACAAGCTCTGGAAAAAACCTTTCAGCCGTCTCTCAATGACAAAACGCAGACAAAAAAATGCCCGGCAAGCCGGGCATTTTTTCTGGCGAGATTACAGGTTGTAACCGCGCTCGTTGTGTTGCGCCAGGTCGAGGCCGACCGACTCTTCTTCCTCGGTGACACGCAGCCCGATGACCACATCCAGCACCTTGAGGATGATGAAGGTCACGATCGCGGTGTAGATCACCGTGAAGCCCACGCCTTTGCACTGGATCCACACTTGCGCGGCGATGTCGGTCACGGTGCCGAAGCCGCCCAGCGATGGCGCGGCGAACACACCGGTGAGGATCGCGCCGAGGATACCGCCGATACCGTGCACGCCGAAGGCGTCCAGGGAGTCGTCGTAGCCCAGCTTGCGTTTCAGGGTGGTGGCGCAGAAGAAGCACACCACGCCCGCTGCCAGGCCGATCACCAGGGCGCCCATCGGGCCTACGGTGCCAGCGGCAGGCGTGATCGCCACCAGGCCGGCAACCACACCCGAGGCGATGCCCAGGGCGCTTGGCTTACCGTGGGTCAGCCATTCGGCGAACATCCAGCCCAGCGCCGCGGCGGCGGTGGCGATCTGGGTTACCAGCATCGCCATGCCGGCGGTGCCGTTGGCGGCGGCGGCGGAACCGGCGTTGAAGCCGAACCAGCCGATCCACAGCATGGCCGCGCCCATCAGGGTGTAACCCAGGTTGTGCGGCGCCATCGGGGTGGTCGGGAAGCCTTTACGCTTGCCCAGCACCAGGCAGGCCACCAGGCCGGCGATACCGGCGTTGATGTGCACCACGGTGCCGCCGGCGAAGTCCAGCACGCCCCAGTCCCACATCAAGCCGCCGTTGCCGGACCAGACCATGTGCGCGATCGGCGCGTAGACCAGGGTGAACCAGATGGCCATGAAGATCAGCATGGCGGAGAACTTCATCCGCTCGGCGAAGGCACCGACGATCAGCGCCGGGGTGATGATGGCGAAGGTCATCTGGAAGGTGATGAACACCGCCTCGGGGAACAGCGCCGCCGGGCCGGTCAGGCTCGCCGGGGTGACGCCGGCCAGGAAGGCCTTGCCCAGGCCGCCGACGAAGGAGTTGAAGTTGACGACGCCCTGCTCCATGCCGGTGGTGTCGAACGCAATGCTGTAGCCATAAATGACCCACAGGATGCTGATCAGACCGGTAATGGCGAAGCACTGCATCATCACGGAAAGAATGTTTTTCGAACGCACCATGCCGCCGTAGAACAGCGCCAGGCCGGGAATGGTCATGAACAGCACCAGGGCCGTCGAGGTCAGCATCCAGGCGGTGTCGCCGGAGTTGAGGACTGGGGCTGCCACTTCGTCCGCCGCCATGGCCAGGCCAGGCATTACGAGGGACAACAGGGCTCCTAGCCCTGCGATTTTACGCAGAGTCATATTGTTTTCTCCTGGGGCGTTGGGTTTGGGGCGGCTTAGATGGCGTCGGTATCGGTTTCGCCGGTACGGATGCGAATAGCCTGTTCCAGATTGACCACGAAGATCTTGCCGTCACCGATCTTGCCGGTGTTGGCGGCCTTGGTTATCGCCTCGATGACCCGATCAAGATCCTTGTCGTCGATGGCGACGTCGATCTTCACCTTGGGCAGGAAGTCGACTACGTACTCCGCGCCGCGATACAGCTCGGTGTGCCCCTTCTGCCGGCCGAAGCCTTTGACCTCAGTAACGGTAATGCCCTGCACGCCGATCTCGGACAGCGACTCGCGCACGTCGTCCAACTTGAACGGCTTGATGATGGCAGTGACTAGCTTCATGAAACTTTCTCCCGAATTGGTGGACTTGCCCCAGGAAAACAAACCCGACTCAAGTCTAAGCGCAGTGCCTGGCTTTGTAACGCATCGTCGGCCTTCCTCGACCAGACCGACGCCAGCTAACCGCTCCTGACGAAACACTTCCCCGCTCCGCCTGCCGCACTGCATTCGTCACAGCGACTGCATCAGTGCATGGGTCATCGGGGACTAAGCAGAAACCTTGCCATCTCGCGAAAACCCACTGATTTCAGTCCCTTGGCCGCCACGACAGAAACCACTTCGCCATCATCGCCACGGATACGCACAACAACAGTGCGCCACTGCCCGGCGCTATGCGCGAAAAGCGTGCATCCCCGCCTGCCGATTGACTATAGACAGTGCGTGATACACTGCCCGCCATTGTTTTCAGGACACTCCCCATGCTCGCGCCCAAAGACCTCCTCGATGCCCTGAGCGGCCATGCCGCCCGCCTGTTCAGCGGCGATACCCCACTGCCCCGCGCCGAAATCGAAAGCCAGTTCAAGGCCCTGCTGCAAAGCGGCTTCAGCAAGCTGGACCTGGTCAGCCGGGAAGAATTCGACAGCCAGATGGTCGTCCTGGCCCGCACCCGGGCCCGCCTGGAAAGCCTGGAGGCGAAGGTCGCCGAGCTGGAAGCCAAGCTGACACCGTCCGCCGAGTAACCTGACCTACACATCGTGAACAAGCTCGTTCCTACCCAGGCCATATCAAACCTGTAGCAGTGAGCTTGTGCGCGTCAGCCCTGCAATAAACGACACATCCTGTCTGCATTCCCCCCCTATCCAGTCCCTGCCACCTGACTATCCTTCCAAGACCGCAGGAAGCGGTAAGCGCATCTCAAGGAACGAGTCATGTCTCTGGCCATTGTCCACAGCCGTGCCCAGACCGGCGTGCAAGCGCCGGCCGTGTCGGTCGAAGTCCATCTGGCCAACGGCCTGCCGGCCCTGACCCTGGTGGGCCTGCCCGAAGCGGCGGTCAAGGAAAGCAAGGACCGGGTGCGCAGCGCCATTCTCAATGCCGGCTTCGATTTTCCGGCCCGGCGCATCACCCTCAACCTCGCCCCGGCCGACCTGCCCAAGGACGGCGGGCGCTTCGATTTGGCCATTGCCCTGGGCATTCTCGCCGCCAGCGTGCAGGTGCCGACCCTGGCCCTGGAGGAAGTCGAATGCCTGGGCGAGCTGGCGCTTTCCGGCGCGGTTCGTCCGGTGCGCGGTGTGCTGCCGGCAGCCCTGGCCGCGCGCCAGGCCGGACGTACGCTGATGGTGCCGCGCGCGAATGCCGAGGAAGCCTGCCTGGCGTCGGGACTGAAGGTGATCGCGGTCGAGCACTTGCTGGAAGCCGTTGCGCATTTCAACGGCCATACACCGATCGAACCCTATGTTTCGGACGGTCTGCTCCACCAGAACCGGCCCTACCCCGACCTGAATGAAGTACAGGGCCAGCTGGCCGCCAAACGCGCGCTGCTGGTAGCCGCGGCCGGTGCGCACAACCTGCTGTTCAGTGGTCCGCCGGGCACCGGCAAGACCTTGCTGGCCAGCCGCCTGCCTGGCCTGTTGCCGCCGCTGGAGGAGCAGGAAGCCCTGGAAGTGGCCGCCATCCAGTCGGTCACCAGCCACACTCCGCTGAGCCATTGGCCGCAGCGGCCGTTTCGCCAGCCGCACCACTCTGCGTCAGGGCCAGCCCTGGTGGGCGGAGGCTGTAGGTTTTCGAATTAAATGCGAAATTTTCGAAATTAATGCGACTGGAAAATCTCGTAGGCCCTAGCTGTCCTTGCAGCAGCCCTAGGGGGCATCCGTCAAGGATGGGGTTTGCCAGCAACATAGGCGTAGAGGTTTATTCTCCATCTAGTTAATGGAGCGACAACAAATACCACCATACTGTAATTACTACAAGGAATACAGGTGCGAGAACGCTTATGTGCCTCCGTAATCCGAACCAAATGCCGACACCGAGAATCCCATATAGGAAGATGTTTGCGACCAGCGACATTAAGAACAGCTTAGTTTCAAATCCGGATTCATCGCTTGCCGGAAGTGACATAAGTGACGTCGGCCATAACATCAACATCAGCTTCTGAACAAATCCATGAATGCCAAGATCAGTGATTTTAAAGTACTGAAACGACCACCAAAGCCACCGAAATACTAATGGGATAGTAAGCCCAAGAAGAGCGAATAAACCTGTAAAGCGGAGCAGTGTCATTTACGGTCTCCCATCAAATTGCTGTTTCAGATTTCGCATCAAAGTTTTAGGAAAAATCGTCTCTGGCGTGTTGATTCCACCAGCCTTAAGCGCATCATGGACTGTGGTAGTGCAGTTGCGATTATTCAGCTCGTAGCTGCCTGGATTACGCGTTAGTTTATCAATAAACTCTTGGATAGCTTTGTCCTGTGCAGGGGTTGTTGGAATAGTGATGCTAGTTTCAGGTATCCTGGTGTCTGGGAGCATTATTCCGGGCACGGGTTGACCAGTTGCAACATCCCAAGTCGACGAATCCGGTGCGGGGTAGAAACCTCTTGTCTGCGGGGAATTGACCCCGGTACCAACATGGCCGAAGCCGCTTGCGCCTGGATAGAGAGTAACTGTAACGTCTAAGCCGAACGGATCGGTAAAGCTAATAGGATTACTGAGAACATAGGCGTATGTATTCATCCCTCCTGCAAGGCCAATCGGATCTACCGAAATAAACCTCCCAAAACCTGGAGAGTAATACCGTGCCCGATAATAATAGAGGCCCGAGCCATCATTTTCCCGACCGGTGTATTGCTGGCTGTTAGTACTCGCGGGTCCGCTGATACTGGTTTGGCCATAAGGGTCATAAGTGTATTGGGTAGTGGATGCTCCGGTGCTGTCGGTGAGCGCTTGGGTTGAACCCAGCGCATCAGTCAGGTAGCTGTAGGTGCTACCACTGGCCTCGGTGCGACTGAAGACTTCATCCAAACCGCCCGTTAGAAGGTTGGCCTGTACTGTGGGGGTGACGGAACCGGTCAGTTCTTGCACCAGGTTGATACCGTCGAACACATAGCCGGTGGTTTGTCCGACAATCGTCTTCTGACTGCGTCTGTTGGCCGCGTCATAACTGAAGCTCCCGGATACGGTGCCCGTGAGTGTGCTCAGACGCTGGCGTGAGTCCCAGGTGTAGGTATTGCTGCCGTCACTGGTCATGTTGCCGTTGGCGTCATACAGCAAGGTGGCACCACCCCATGCCGTCAACTGGTTAGCAGCGTTGTAGCTGGTAGTGCTCACTACGCTGGGAAGAGTGGTGCGAGCCAGGCTGCCGCCAAGCTGCACTCGCTGACCAACGTTATCGTAGCCATAACTCAAATTACCCAGGCTGCTGCCACCCTTCGTGTAATTGAGGTTGACCAACTGGCCGGCGAAATCGTAACCGTAACTGACGGTTACCCCGTTGGGCAGGGTTAAGGTGGCACGACGGTTGTCCGCATCATAGGTGAACGCCGTGTTCTGGCTGCCGTTGCCGAGATTGGTCAGGCGATTGCCGGCGTCGTAGGTGTAATTTACGGCGGGCTGCCCCGTCACCGTCATGCTGGTACGACGGTCAGCGGCATCGTAGGCATAGGAGACGGTGCCTTGGGGCGTGGTTTCGCTGAGCAGGTGATCCAGATTGTCATAGCCGCGGGTGATTGTGCCGCCTTGGGTATCCACGATCTGTGTCAGACGGTTACCCCCATCGAAGGTGTAGCCCACGGTGGCATCTGGCGCTGTCAACGAGGGACCACTGCCAATCAAGGTTTGCCCGAAGGCCGATTGCGTGCGCCGATTCAAGGCGTCATAAGTGTAAGTGGCGATGACGCCATTGCGGGCGGTCCACTGCGTCACATTATCTAGGCCATCAAGGCCATAGCTTTGTGTCGCGTTCAACGGGTCGGTGTAAGACACGCGGCGATCGCGAGCGTCGTAGCTATACGCATGCACTCCGTTCTTGGCATCGGTGACACTCAGAAGATTGCTATTCGTGTCGTAAGCAAAGCTGGTGATGTTTCCTAGCGGGTCCGTAACCTTGGTTTTACGATCCAACGGATCATAGTCCATCAGGGTACGGCGCCCCACAGCATCAGAGATTGCCAGGACCCGACCCACGCTGTCGGTGTAGTAATTGGTGGTTCGCCCCAAAGGATCGCTAACGCTGGCAACATCCCCCAAAACATAGCTAATGGCCGTAGTTGCTCCGATGGGATCGGTGATCTGCGTCACCCGACCTTGGTCATCCGATGTGAATTTCACGGCATTGCCTAAGGGATCGATAATCTGTGTCAGACGTCCCAAACTGTCATAGCTGTAGTTAGTGGTATGGCTCAGACCATCGGTATGACTGGTCAGTTGATTGAAGGTGGGGTCGTAGGTATAGCTGTCCGTCACGGCTTGCGACGTTCCTTGTAGCCGAGTCACGCTGGTGAGGTTGCCCACGCCATCGTGTGTGTATCCGGCCACTCGCCCCATGGCATCGGTGACGGAGGTCACCTGATTGGTGGTGGCGTCACGCTGGAGGCTATAGCTTTGTTGCTCGGGCAAACCTAGGCCATAGGTGTTTGTTGTGACATAGCCAGCGCCATTGAATGCCAAACGCTCGATATTGCCGCGAGGATCCGTAATGTCCGTCTGGGTGACTTGGCTGCCGCTGAGGGTGTAGGCGAATTGATAGGTACCTGCCACGGTGCTGCCATAACCCAGGGTTTGTTGGGAGACCCGGCCGTTGGCATCATAACTGTTGCTGAGGAGTACATTGCCATTGGGCCGCGTGATGGTCAGCATGTGATGGGCGCTGTCGTAGGTATAGGTTTCCACGCCACCATTCGCGTCGGTTACTGTCTGAAGATTCCCATTACTGTCATATGTGTAGCTGACCGTACGCCCCATATTGTCACTGGCCTGAGTAATACGATTGCTTGAGTCATAGGTAAAGCTTATCCAGCGTCCATTAGGCGATATCACTTGTTGCAAATTTCCGTTGGAGGCTCGCGTCAACGAGATCGTATTACCCACACGGTCCTTGATTTGAGTCATGGCTGCTTTTGCTGGCACGTTATTGTCTTGTGCATTCGGGAACCACATTTGGTAGCCATCTTTTAGCTTGAGCAGCCACGGCGAAGCACCGCCGACCCATGAGATGGTCGCCCCCTGATACCGATCAAACGGCGAGCCGTTGTGCAGGTACACCGCAGTCGCGTAATTCGTACCTGATGAGATCCGGTTGAAGTGAATACGCTCGCCATTCGACAGAATCAGATCTTGATAGGTCCAGGGGTTGGTATCGCCCACCATGAAAATGTCATACACGTGATTGGTACCGACACCGAAGGCACGCGACCGCGTGTCTTCAGAGAGGTAGGTGCGTGTCAAAGTCAGCGGGAGGGTGTCAGCAACCGTCAGATCGGTGTGCGGATAGGTGAACAATCCCGTAGACGTATCCACCGGCTCGCCTTTGTCGCTCGAAGCAACCTCCAGCCCTTGATAACCGCCGCCGGCAGTGGGGTTTTTGGCGGGTGCTAGGGACGGCAAGCTGACCATGGCCCCAGTGAACTCATAAATACCCACACCGTCCCCAGGTATAACCTGTTTACCGTTCGTGGAAACTAGCCCCTCACCATAAACGTACCAGCCTTTATAGACGGGATCGTAGGTCCAGAAGTCCATCGTAGAGCCAGAGGGGCGGCCGTTGTAATTGGGATAAATGATCCGTGCTGCCTGAAAACTCTTCGGATCGATGGCTTGTAGATTCGCACTGCCTGGTTGGATGGTGAAGTACACAGGGATGCCATGCGTGGGGAGCGGAAATGGCGTCCGATCAACAGGAATGGGGGTGATACTGACGGAGGTGACAACCTTGCCGTCGACATCGCGAATGACTGTTCCTTTGGGGATATGCAACTCCAAACCTGGAATATGAGGTGTGGTGACAGTCACCTCACTTGTTGTCGGGGACGGCAGGCTCACGGCATGTTGCGTATCGGTATGGGGCAACCAAATGGTGTATTGAAGGGACTGCGTTTTGCCATCCTGAAAAATGACGACCAGATCATCAAAAAATCCATATTGACGACCTGGCTTGTTGGCACCGGAGCCATCGATTCTCAGCGTTTGATTTCCGGTGTTGATACCGCTCAGCAGAAAGCGCCCGGTCGGGTCTGTGGTGGCGATTTTTTCGCCCATTTTCAAAGTCACACCCACCGCCGCTTTGCCGTTCATCAACAGTACTTGACCTGCCAGCGCAGTCACCCCCAAGGGTGCCTGCAAGGGTGGCAGATCCTGCAATGGAGAGGGTGGGCGTTTGGCACGCCAGTCTCCGCTGAAATGCTCCGGGCCCGGGATCCAGTCTTCAGGGCCGGTGTTGGCCATGTCGAGACCAGGCGGAGTAGTCAGCGGCCTTGCTTGGCCCTTGAGGGCGTCGGAGGAGTTGGTGTTGGTACTAGTTGACGCGACGTTGACGGTCAGGGCTTTCGTAGTAAAGCTGTAACCTGTGAGCGGGAGTTGAGTGCCACTTTCATCTGTAGCGCCGCTGACAAAGACGTTGTAGTACGTATCCGGCAGCAACTCCCGCGTTGGTACAAAAAACACTGCTTGCCCGCCCTCCACGGGAGTTACCGTGCCGGCAGTTTGGCCGGTCGGGCCGATCACTGTCACGGTGTTGCTGCTCAGTGACGTCACCGCCATCGGCTTGGAAAAGCGCAGGCTGATCCAACTGCTGACAGCAACTGTATTGGCATTTGCAGCAGGCAGACTGGATTGCACTTGCGGCGGACTTTGCAAGGATTGTGACGTCGCTAGTAAGCTGGATTGGTTCTCCTCCTGCGGTGAGAAAACTTGCCGAGATGGGTCAAAAAGCTCACCACGCGTCACCAATTGATCACTTTGGTCTTTGCCGCCCTGAATCAGAATGAGGTCCGTGGGCAAAGTCTGCGCAGTATGCCCATAGCGAGCACTCAATAATCCGGTGGGCATTTGATTCACCGTTCCCGTCTGGGAATCCCACAGTTCTGCACTGGACAGCGCTTCGTGTTGCGCCGATAGGCCACCAGCCAACAGAACACGACCATCCAGTAATAGGGTCGCCGTATGCTGAGTGCGTGCAGTAAAAGTGGCATCAGTAACAGGCTGCGACTGCTGTGTCTGAATATTAAGACGCTCTGCCTGTGCGAGAGGGCTGCTGCTTGCGTCAACACCGCCAACGATAAGCACTGTGCCATCCGGCAACAAAGTGGACGTATGGCCTTGGCGTGGCATGCTCAGGCTGCCCGCAAAGTGCGTATCAGTGTTTGTCACGGGATCAACCAAGGTAAGTGTCGCCAGTGTCACGCCGTTTTCTGTGCCTCCGCTGAGCAACCAACGGCCATCAGGCAACAACGTGGCGGTTTCACCTGCGTGACGCGTGGGCGCCACGCTTCCAGTAGTGCCACCAATTACCGAATCGGCGATCACTTGGGAACTCACTATGGTTAGAACTAGCCAGGTAATCAGCAGTAACGAGCAGTGTGTCACCTGCCGTAACCAGATCTCAGTATTAAAGGATGCACCGCAACCGGAGTAATTCCCTTTCATGGCGCATTACCTCAAGGATTGGTCACGCTGACATTTATGGAACCCACATTGGCAGCTGATGGATCGATGTAGACCTTATAGGTGCCGGTGGTGGGGAGGGTCTGGGACGACAAGCTAAAGCTGGCACTGCTGGACGGGCTCGACGTCAGGGTCGTGTTGTCGGGTTTTTTCAAGGTCACCCACACCAAGCCCATGCTGTTGTTGGCCAAATGAACGGTTGCCGTCTGCCCCGAGGTTCCACTGAATGTCACGCTTGCATTCTGCCCCTCAGACGTTGTGGTGACGGTCAAGGCTGAGCCGTTGATTGTTACGGAACCTGTTGCGTCTGCCGGTACGCTGGTCAGATGGAAAGTCATGCTGCCGGTGTCGGCATTGCCCGGGTTGAGGTAGATGGTGTAGGTGCCTGAAGTCGGGAGTGTCAGGGTGTCCGTGTAGGAGCCTGTCGACCACATACCGTTGTAAATGAAGCCATTACTGGTGCTGGCGTTACCGCTGGCGTCCGGTTTGTAGAGGATGACCGACTCGCTGCGGGTAGAGGGATAGGTGGAGTTGGGAGCGCTGAGATAGATGCGTTGACCGTTGGTGCCGCTGAACGTGAGGCTGCCGTTCTGGCCGATGGCGGTGGTGGTCAGGGTGACATCGGCTCCATCGATACTGATCGTACCTGCTGCATCTGCCGGTACGCTGATCAGGTGGAAGGTCATGCTGCCGGTGTCGGCGCTGCCGGGGTTGAGATAGATGGTATAGGTGCCCGTGGTTGGAAGCGTCAGAGTGTCGGTGTACGAACCTGTCGACCACATGGCGTTATAGATATAGCCATTGCTGGTGCTGGCGTTACCACTGGCATCCGGTTTGTAGAGGATGACCGACTCGCTGCGGGTAGAGGGATAGGTGGAGTTGGGCGTACTGAGGTAAATACGCTGACCGGCGGTACCGCTGAAGGTGAGACTGCCATTCTGGCCGATGGCCGTGGTGGTCAGGGTGGCATCGGCACCATCGATGCTGATCGTGCCCGTGACATCTGCGGGCACGCTGATCAGGTGAAAGGTCATGCTGCCGGTGTCGGCGCTGCCGGGGTTGAGATAGATGGTATAGGTGCCCGTGGTCGGGAGCGTCAGAGTGTCGGTGTACGAACCTGTCGACCACATGGCGTTATAGATATAGCCATTGCTGGTGCTGGCGTTACC
>NZ_JBWKZA010000015.1:0-20972 GCF_059424045.1 Pseudomonas sp. GW456-L12 | reverse complement strand
ACTGGCATCCGGTTTGTAGAGGATGACCGACTCGCTGCGGCTATACGTAGAGTTAGGTGTACTGAGATAGATGCGCTGGCCGGCGGTGCCGCTGAACGTGAGGCTACCGTTCTGGCCAATGGAAGGCGTTGCCACCCTGGCATCCGGCCCGTCAATACTGATGATGCCAACTGGGTCTGGCGGCACGTCGTACAGGGTGAAGGTAACATTACCTGTGGCATTGCTGAGGGGGTTGATCAGGATTGTATAGGTCCCAGTCGTGGGCAATGTGATGGAATCGACATAGCCGGAAGAGCACTCGGTAGAATTGGCCAGGACGCTACCGTTGGGTTTGTAGATGACCAGGATATAGCAAGCTGGAAAAGTCCCTCCCGCCAGATTCAGATAGACGCGCTGGTTCTGTGTACCATCGAACAGAAGCAGCGCCTTTTTACCCCCGGTTGTAATGCTGACCGTCTTGCTTGCAGCGAAGGCAAGGCGATCCATGTACTGGATGTCGGTGGTTAACAAGGGAGAAGGTGGAACAAACAAGTCTTGCGTGCTGATTGCAATGCCATAGGGTGTTGTGACGCTGACTTTACCGCCCAGGGTGTCGGCGGGAACACTGGTGGCGATGCTGCTCGTGCTCGTGGAAGTGATGATGGATGAGCGGATGCTCAAAACTACTTTTTCTTTAGTTTTATCCGTTTGGAAATTGCTTCCTGAAATTGTCAGCGCGGTGCCGGCCGTTCCGATAGTTGGTGCCAAGTTAGTAATGGTGGGGGCCTGACTCGCTGCGATCGTAAAGTTAGTCGTTGAGGTGGCACTGCCCCCTGGCGTGGTCACACTGATCGGTCCGGTAGTAGCGGCACTCGGAACCAACGCTGTGAGGCGATTGGGATAAATGGGGTCGAGGGTCACCGAACTGGCCGTTACGCCATTGAACTGCACAGTATTTTGACTCGCCGTGCTGCTGAAATTATTACCGTCAATGGTGACCGTTGTGCCGACCGGACCTTGCGCTGGTGAAAAGGCCAGAATGCTGGGAGTGCCCGCGGCATAGCCCTTGATGGCGGTGATATTATCTACCACATCGTAATTGTATTCAGCCGATGCCGTGCTGCTGGTGACGCCAGCGAGATGACCGACCTGGTCGTAGCTGTAGCCAATGGAGCCAGTGCCTACGGTAATGCTGACGGCAGACGAGGTCGTGACGACGTTTTGGGAGTCGGTGGCTTTGGCTGTGAGGCTATAAGTGCCAGGTGGAACGTTGCCCCACTTGAAAGTAAATGGCGGTGCGGTGACCGTGCTCAGCAGTGTGCTGCCCTGATAGAAGTCCACCTTGACAATGTTTCCAACGCTCGTCGCTGCGTTTGCAGTCAAGCCGACTATCGCAGGGACAATAAATGAAGCACCACTTGCCGGTACCGTTAAGGTCACCGTTGGTGCGGCAGAGACTTGGGCGGCAAACGCCATGCTCAGCATCCACCATGTCATCACAACGAGCCGATACCAACCTGACGCTTGCTGCGACATATCCCTATCCTCGGTTCTGTTGTGTGTGGGCAGATTCGCATGCAGCCTTTTGCTGGAAATGAGGGCTCGTCAACGTTTTCAGAAACGCCACCAAATCGGTTTTTTCTAGAGGGGTCAGAATCAAGGGGCGCCCGGTTTCAACGCTGCGGTAATACACTTCTAGGTCCACGGCTTCTTCAAGGGTCGCTATGCTACCGTCGTGCATATAGGGCGCCGTCTCGGCCACATTGCGCAGGCTGGGGGTGCGAAAACGACCGAGATCAGTCGGTTTGAGGGTGACGCTGAAACGCCCCAACTCGGCCAGGGCAGGATCCGACAGCACGAGTTGTTGGCGCTCCGCTGCACTCAGCTTTGCAAATCGAACCGCCTCAGGGGCCAGACGACCTTCCAGGCGCTTGAACCCGATACCCAAGGTGTGAAACTGCTGATCGGTGAACAACGCACTGTTTTCTCCGATGACATGGCATTGCCCGCACTGGGCACGCCCACGAAATAACTCCAGCCCACGTAAAGCGTCTGTCGCCAAGACCGCTTTGTCGTATCCATAGAGGTAGCGATCAAACGCAGAGTTACCAGCCACCAGCGTGCGCTCGTAAGCGGCGATGGCCTGCCCGACCTGCGCGACCGATAGCGTCTCAGGGGTGGTCGCAAATACCCTCTCGAAGGCCGCAACATAATGGCTATCCTGCCGAATGACATGGAGTAACTGGGCCTCATCATTCAGGGCGTGTTCGATCGGGTTGAAGAGCGGATCCGTAGCCTGCGCCTCGAGGCTGTCGCGGCGCCCGTCCCAGAACTGAGTTTCGGCAAAAACCGCATTGACGAGAGTCGGCGTGTTGCGTGTTCCCAACTGCCGATGGATCCCCTGGGCGCGCGGCAAGCCATCAATGAAGCCACGTTCGGGATTATGGCAAGAGGCACAGCTGATCGAGCCGTCAGCACTCAAACGCTTGTCAAAGAAAAGCGTTTTGCCAAGCTGGATTTTTTCCACCAGATGCTCAGGTGCCGAGGCATTTGGTACGGGCGGAAGTCCCAACAGTTTATCTGCGGCTTGCTCCGTACAAGTCGCCGACAACCCGAGCAGAGGGTTAGCCATAACCATGCCGGCAGGCAACAGCACCAGGCACATGCTTAGGCAGTGCACGTTGCGCATGCTCAGTACTGGTTCTTAGTGGGCTGAGATTGGGAGCCGGGATGCCAGAGGAGGTATTGGTGAAAAACGGAGTGTTTCGTAGCAATCCATTGGACAGCGTCCAACATTTGCTGCTGAGACTGTAGACCTGAAGCCACCATAACCACCTCCCAGTGAACCAGAGCCAAATCCGGCTCCTCGTACACATCGTATGCACAGCGGTTGGAACAATTGCATGTTCACGATGGACTCTTCATTCCATGAACTTGGGTGAAATCGAACGTTCACGATCCTAAGCATCCAGCACGAAATGACAGTAGTACAGTGTTAAAAAACTCGCCAATGGGACTATGAGAAACCGATCGACCAGGATGGTTTTTCTGCCATCAATTTCGACGGTGCGAGGTTTGTTCGAAAGGAACCCGATTTTTCGGAGAAATCAGTCTTAAGCCATGTGTTGGCGCTGATGCGCTTTCGACCCAGGCTGCTGATTTCAATTGACCTATATTCAGCCTCTGAAATCCCGCGCAAAGCCATCGATTGCTGAATTCGGATGGGGCAATGAATTCCGGTAGCCTGGGTCAAAATCGCGTTAGCGCCAACACCGAGTACACAACTCAAGAGTTTCTTGAAGAGCCGACCCCATCTTGCCGAGCACTGTAGAAGCCAAGGACTGGATGGCGATCATTGCCGGCGTGTCATAGCGCTGTTGAAGGGATTGGTACCAGCAGCCAGCTATCAGTCCTTCACGTAGCTTGGGCCAAGAATCCATTTCCACTGCGCGTTGCAGGATTTTCGCGAGCCGTCCTGATCACTCCTTTTTGGACGTGTTGTAGGGAAATCGGCCGCGATCAAAAGCCCACAGATGCAACGCCAACCCCAGGGTGTGGCGAGTTCAACATCGTCCTCTAGAACGGTGTGGAAATCCCTCTGGCCAGCGCAGTACAAGCAGTACGCGAGCTTCTCCCGCCGATTCACATTGTCGAGATCAAGTGTCCGGTAAGCCTCTGCCGCCTCACTGAACTGACTACTGATCAACAGTCGATCAGCGTCGGCCTCAACCCCTACACCCTGAACATCAGTGCCGGTGTTTCTCGCGGAGTTCAATTCAGGGAGAGATAGGTGTGAAGGCAAGGTGCGTAAAGGCATTCAGGTTGTCCTCGGCAGTTGGGGTCCTTGCCGCAGTCTAACGATTTCACGACAGCCCCGGTGCAGCAATAACTACGAGAAGAAATGGAATCTGGGCCACTTGCGGCACGGACGATGCAATATGCGCAGTTCCCAAACCTGCGGGGAGGGGCACACGATGGCGCACAGGATAAGAATCACATCGGGTAATTTCGTACATGAGTAACCCACTCCTAGACCAAGGGTGGATGATAAGAAGACGAGACGCCTGGCACAAACGCAGATCACCGGGGAGGATGCCCATGGAAGAAGCAGTTGAACCTACGACCGTAGATATGCGGCGAGCCTGGAGCTATAAGGGAGCAATTGACGCGGGTTTTGAGCCCCAATCCTATTCCTGGAAGGATGTACCAACCGGTACCTGGGTTGCGCGACTCGACTTCAAAGCCTGGTCAAATATGACGGCCGCCGGCTGTCTTGGGTGCTACTTTACGTCGCTTGCTGACGGACGTCGTTATCAGCTCTCTGCCTTTCGCCCAAAGCGGTCGACTTCGCGGCGCTATTCACCGACTGACGACGGTATTGATTTTTCACAACCTGGGCTCGACGGGCAGATCTTTCTGCTGGAAGTAGGGAGATCGGCCAATGGAAGGACCAAATGGCTCTCTGCTGAATTCGAGGCAACAGAGATTCAGGACGAGTGACCTTTGGGATCCATGGTGCTGTGACGCACATCGGGTGGTTGAGCGCTTAAGGCGGGCATTGCTGCCGCCCCCCTAGAAGCAAAGGCAGGCAAACACTGAAAGGGTAAATTAGTGCTCACCAACCTCAAACCGCCACTGAATAGGCGCAAGGCAAGCCATCGTCATGCGTTCTGAAAAAGCGGTGTCCAATCGACCGTTCGCCCACCCCAGGTAACGGTGCCGCTCCCCCACAGCAGCGGAAGCGTTGCTTTGGGTACCGAGTGCCCAAATGCATAAGTCAGCCCCAATCCATGCATGCCCAATGCACAGTTGTCCAACTTTTCATCGCTCCACATGTCCCAGTTTTTGCGCTCTTTCATCTCATTCAGATAGTTGCGCCAAAGCTGCCGTCCTATGTCACGCAAAAACCGGTCAGCCTCAGCGCATTGCTCAGGTGTCAAGCAGGCCTTCAAGCTTTCGAACAGATGAGGCTTGATTGCGTCCGCTACAGGCCCACTACTTCGTAACGCTTGAATATCAAATGCGGGGTCAGCAATGTTGGATAGCAGTCCCTTTGAAGCCAAAGCAATCGTGTCGCGACTTTGAACGGAAATGTTGGCCAGCCCTTCGTCCTGGAGGTAACGCTTGACCATCGCCATTCCATAGTCGGTGCTCACTCCGTACACGAGGTCCAGCGAGGCGCTTCTAAGAAGATCCGGGTTCGCGAGGGGCTTGGTCTTCTCGCGGCCCTTCCGCCTTCCTAAGAGGCTGTCGAAGACGCCAATTACTTCGGTTCCGCTCCACAGACCATCTTCTACTACGACGATGCGGCCCTTAGGCATCGTCTCAATCGCATCAGCCGGCGAGTCAAGAATCTTCAAGCCTTGCAGGCGCTTTCCGATCTGATTGGCAATGACATCTCCGCTTTTGCTTACTCCCCGACCATCTCGGTTGAACGCAGCAATATCAGCACTCTTGAGCGGCGAATCGACCAGGCAATCGGTGAGCTGAGGGGCCGTCATCAACGTCGTCCTCGCCAGGATCGCATCTGCAAGCCAGGCATATTTCCCGAGCCGTCCAAACTGGCCTTTCCAGTTTCCTAGTGTATTGGCGTCAATGCTAGCGTGCGTCCAAGGGCGAAGGATGCTCGAAGCCGCAGTGAGGACTGACAATCCGCAAGTTCCAAGCAGCTTTGCCAGCTGAATTTTTTCTTGTCCTTCCGTGGAAAGCGATTTGCACAGTTCGTGCGCGCTGTAAAAAGCGAATTCGACTCTCTGAGTTTTCAGAAAGGATCGCAGCATGAGGTAGCGCTCAGCGTCGTGAGTAGCGCAGATCAGGTAGCCGTTTGTAGCTCCGTCCGGCTTCTTTTCGCGCAACACCTTCATGATTTCGAACTGGAAATCGTGGATGTCGCTCTCTGTCTGAAGATCGATTTCAAGCCGCCGCACAAAGCGGTCTACAGCAGCAGGATGGCCATATTTCTGAAGGACTTCTGAAATCTTACCCACATGCCTGGTTTCAGACACGATCAGCAATGGCCGCATGAAATTTCAATCCGCAGGTTTTTGGTAGATTTCGAGCAGCAAACCTGCCGGTATGCGAATTTCGTTCAGATCGGCTAACTGCATGCGATCAATCGCTCGATGCACCAGCTCGCGAAGCTCCTGCAATTCTGTCGTTTCGCCAGCAGCAGTTGCGATGGCTGGAACGTGCGGGTGGGCCTGATCGGAGACGAGCTTTTTTGGCGCTTTAGAGGGTTTTGGACGCACCTCACTAGCCATTTTTGCAGCACGATAGGAGTCAATTCCCACGCGCTCTAGCTCTTCCGTCAAGCGGCCGATGACCAAGCGGGTCCGGGCGATTTCCCAGCTTCTCAGGTGGTTTTCTGTAGAACTACGCCGAGAGCGCAGCACGGAAATCCAGCCGTGGTAGAAAACAGGCTTTTCGAGCGTAGCGAGCAGTTCACTGCTCAACTCGGCGTCTTCTTGGCTCTCTGCGTATACCTTGGCTTCCGCACGAAACTCATCAGACGTCATTTTGCGCAAAAGCACGACGTCAGATGGAAGGGAGTCATCAGGGAGGCTGACGTGGAATGAGGCGGTCGCAGGAATGATCCCTACAACGCATTCAATGTTTGGATTGGAAAATGCGTCCCAAAACTGAGGAGTAGTCACTTCCACCCGCTCAGCCGTGGCGGGTAGAACGCCCGCGCCTGAAGTTTTGACGCGGTACAAGCTATCGGACGGAAGCGCTTGCATAAACTCCACGTTCTGCGAAAGCTCTAGCGTGACAAGGCTTTGTAGCCCGCCGACGGATTTGATCGTTTTGGGGGCGATGGCACGCCTGACGAATTGGCCAAGCTGTGCACCAAGGATGTCGTGGCCATTTTTTTTGAGATGATTTTGAAGCGACTGCTCAATTTGAGCGATTTCTGCGTGGGTCAAACGATCTTGCATGAGCTAAATATTTCCTGACGATGGTTCAACTCAAGCGAATACTTTCGCTTGAGTTGAACAGTAATTAGTCGTCGGAGAATGCAAAAATCGACATGGCGAAGTCCGAGGCTTCGGCAAGGAAGGTCGAGAATCCTTCACGTGCTCTACTGATAAAATGTATCAGTCTGGTTCTCACAGCTTTCAGAGCTTGCCCCTTTCGGTCGCTCTTGGGCGAGGCGGTAGCACCAAGAGAAGGAACCGTCGCAGCAGACGGTAGCCAAGTCCAAATGAGGGTTCTATACCTCTCACGCATACTGCGCCGAATGCTGAACGCCTAGCTAGTAACGTGCATTCGTTGGATTCGTTCATTGTGTACAGCCGCCCTCAGGTTTGTCAAATCTGGCCGCCTGCTGTACCGCGCCCGCAAGGACCAGGGTTGCCGAAATGACCAGTCCCCAACCTTGCTATCACGATCTCACGAGCCCTGTATGTGGCCGCTTGATCGGCTGTATGATTCTCGTCTGATCCGGAAACCTTGCCAGTCATTCCGACGAATGGTGTGTCAATCAGAACGCCCATCGCGCGACTCACTGCGCCAAAGCGACTGATTTTATGCGAAACCCATTTCGGCGAACACGCCCTGCAGGTTTAGATTTAACCCTTCGTCTTAAATCAACAGGGAATATCCCGGTAGGTTGAGTTCGCACCGGCGCTCTGCGTCCCTCGACTCGGCCCACAGAACGCTTGACCAAAATCAGATTGCTCGCGGGACGTGATGCAACGTCTCGCGAGCTGGTTTTTTCAGAGCTTACGAGCCACGGACCAAAAATTTCAGTACCTCACGCCTTCTGTAGGCTGCTGAATGTACCTGCATCGCACGAGACCCGCTCAGGTCGTAACTCTTCAACTTCAGCGATCTTGCCGCTTCGACGCATCCTCGAAGAGAGAGATGGGAAGTTTTCGCAGCGCCGGTTAGTGATAAATGCCGAGCTCGATCTTTTGAAGATAGTCCTCAACGCTCTGAAATCCCCACCAATTTTCGATGATGTCCAAAGGAACGTCACCGGCTAAGAATTTACAAGGTCGTCCGAGCCAGTGCTCAGCCAACCGCTGATTACCAAAAACCACTGTTGCGCGCTCTAACGCCTGGGCATACTGAAAAGCGGTTGCACTCTGTCGAGCATTGAGCAGAACGCGATGTCCTTGCTTTTCTTGACGTTGGCCGCGCCGGCCCGAGTATCCGAGAATTCGGTCCAGCACCGACGTAGCACTATACAGCGGCGAAGATGCGACCATAGCCCTCACTTTGGCCAGAGCAAAGCCGTCACGCACGAGACGATACAGAGCCAACGAACTGAGTGGCATCGCTTGGGGTTCAATCAGATAAGCTGTCGGCTTAAAATCAGACTCGATCGAACTGGATCTACGCGCTTCAGAAACCATCATGTCTTTCTCACGTGCAGCGTTCGTTAGCGCAATGCCTTTCGACGCCTTCCTCTCCTAACTCCCCCCAGCGTCGCAATGCAGGCCACCCAGTATCTTCTCACGTTAGGGCTGAGCGAAAGAAGTGGAGCACCGGCGCCGAGCTCTCTCCCAGTGTTAGCACGATCTGTACTGCTTCTGGTCAGTGTAGTCTTGAACGACGCAGGCTGTGCCAGAGGACCGGCAGCAGCATCCGATACCACTCGGCCGATAGCCCATTGAAGAGAAAGTCCGCGCCTGGACTTACAGATGTTCGCAAACGGTCCTGTGAGCAATAATCTCGAATCCACACCGAGCAGGATAGGGTGTATCCTGTACTCGCTAGCTCCGAGATTTGTTGGCAGTTCGCCTCCCCTTGGAGACATTCGATAGCCCGCCCTCCAAGGCGGGCTTTGTCTTTCTATCGCTATTCATAGCCAGAGCCTGGCTGGAAGTACCTGTGGCCTGCAACAATTCAATGGGCCCTGAACGCAGCAGTAACCCTATGGTGGTTTAGCTTCAACCCAGCTCAGCTAACGACCCTATTTTCAGCTCCTTCCTCTTCCCTAGCGACAAAGCTTTGATAATTTATTTTCGGCAGTTTTCGACCGACGGCCCACTGAAGCAGTTGCTGACTCCTACGCTAATAGAACGTCGCGCACGAGGCAGGACTATGAAAATCCTGGGACGAGTGGAAAGCGAAGCGGTGACTGATATCCGCTGCGACGTATGCGATGAGTCAGCCAGGGTAGCGAGCGGCAATTTGCAATACGGAACGCTTGAAGCGTACTGGGGCTGATATCAATCCGCACCACTGAGCTGCTACCAGCCGCCTATTGATCCGTATCGAGTCATGAGGACTGCACGTGCAAGATAACTTCTCAGCCAGAGGTTTTTTATCACCGGAGATAGACTCTTTCAGGGACTCAGTTCGCCGAGACTACGCTTCAGCGTTCGAGGAAACGGCTGCGCTTTCAGATCAGGCGCAGAGAATGGTGATGGCTTTGCCGGTGAGCCAGGAAATGGTTGCCTCGCTCGCCGCCGCCGTATTCTTCGAACGCTCCATCCGATCCTGTCAGGCAGCCTTCCTCCTGACAGAAAGAGGTCTCAATCAGGAAGCTCAAGTACTAGTCCGCACCGCGACCGAAAACTTGTTCGCCGGCGCTGCCCTATTGGCGGATTCGAATGTGTTCCACCAGTTATCGCTCAGCTCTGATCATGAAGAATCGGTGCAGGCGCGTGGACTACTCAACACTCTTGCTGGTTCACTGACAGCAGAGCAATCTGCTGTCCTGCAATCGGTCATTGATCGTGCACATCCAAACGCCACTAAATATCCGATCTACAATGCCGCCAGAACGGCTGGGCTTTCACAGTTATATGAAACGTTCTATCGGGGTCTGTCGGCTAAGGCGAGTCATGCCACTTTTAGGTCACTCGATAGTTCATTTGTTCAACAAGGGGAGCAGTTGATGCTCATCTCGGGGCCAACTGATAACGAATTGACCTTCACCTTGGGTGTTATCCGAACTTGCCTTCAACAAACAATTTCCCAGATGCATATTTTAAGGGATGGAGCCAGCAGTGCCCCTCCCAGCCCTTAACCGCCATCACGTCGCCCCATTCATTTTGAAAAACTATAAGTCATTCAAAAATGGCTGTTTTTGGCCGATTCTGTTGAAAAAGTCGGTTTTCCCAAAACGATCGAACATTGATGGGTGGAAACACCTCTTTTGCACGCTGCTACGTGAAATCCGAGTACTGAACTTTCTGCCAAAAACACAGATTTCAATCTCAGGCGCGTACTTTTCTGCCGTGAAAACCGAAGCCGACTTTTTCAACAGAATCGCCCCATAGCAGACGTCAGTTTACGGGCCACTGATGTAGATGAGCCAGATTATGAACGCTGCTAATGGAGAAAGCAAAATCAGTCCACCGACGGCGACTGCCCAGCCCCAGGCGAAACCACTCTCTCCCCTGAAACGACCGTTACTCAGCAAGCCCAGCACATAAACACCAATGCGATGAGCTACCAATCTAAAATGAAGTCCATTTGATCCTCGTCTCCTTATTGGTTTTCCTAGGCACGTCTGAACTACCGTTTCTGGCCGAATGCTGGCTTTGGCGAAAGACCGCAATCCACAACCCTTTGCGGTCGTTCTCTGCTGGCAGCTGCCTGCCATCGTCCATGAACGACGGGGCCCCGTTGCGCGAACTACAGAGTGGTCAGGGCGACCACGCCCAACACCGGCCAGGTATACGAATGCAATTGCACTGACGACAGCATTGGAAATGCATCTCATCACTTGTGGGGAGAATCCATATTCGAGTTGTTAGCCGCTTTAGAGACTCCAACCACCGATAAACCAGGGACGCGTAGTTCTGCTGCTATGCCCTTCATACTCCGTTTTCCTTCTAAGCTGCTCTCGACAATAAAGTAAACTGATCATTGCTGGAATAAATAAAAAGTTGAACAGCCATTGACGTACATCGGTTGATTCCGATGTGATCGTTGCAAGGAAATTAATTAGAACCACGCCAATGATTAAAAGATTATACCCAATATGTCGACGCTTCATTAAAGCAAAGCTTTCCCAATCATAACTCAGCCACTCATGAGAAAATTTGTCACATGTAGGACACCTATGGGTTGGCGGAAGACAGTCTGCGATATAACCACAGCTAGGGCATCGAAGTTTCATGGCGCTATCCTAATACTCTCTCATTAGGTGACATGCTATATCGCGTTTCTTGTCGCGGTAGCGCGAGGTCTATCGAGGGGGAACGCGACAGGAGTGACGGCAAGCCCGACTATGGTAAAGAGGGTAGCAGGACACCATCTATGTCCACCGACCGCTTCTGGCCGATTCTGTTGAAAAAGTAGCTGCCCACCCACATCGCCGGCAGAATTGCTCTGTCAGCGAGCGCGGGGGCGAACAGCATGATGGGACAGCTACCGAGTGGACAGCAGCGCCTGTTCTACTCGTTCAATCTGGAAGACCACGTTCCGCCCCAACACCTTTTGCGCGGCATCGACCAGTGCCTGGATCTCAGCGATCTGCGTGCACACCTGGCCGACTTCTACAGCCCCATCGGACGTCCCTCGATTGATCCGGAGTTGATGGTGCGCATGCTGGTCGTCGGCTACTGCTACGGCATCCGTTCCGAGCGACAGCTGTGCGAAGAGGTGCATTTAAACCTGGCCTATCGCTGGTTCTGCCGGCTGGGTCTGGAAGACGAAGTACCCAATCACTCGACCTTCTCGAAGAATCGCCACGGCCGCTTCCGTGACAGCGGCCTGTTCCGCTGGTTGTTCAATGAGGTGCTGCGGCGCTGCATGGCGGCTGGCTTGGTCATGCACCAGTACCTTCATGCGGTTGGCCCGGCGGTTGGCAAAAAGGTAGGCACAGTGCGGCTTCGCCGCACCGAACACGGCAACCACCCGGGCCAATGCAGTGTCAGTGCCTGCCCGCATGTCCATGGGCTGGGTGGCGAGCCAGATGGAGTCGATGCGAATCATTGGGCCAGGCCACGGATAAAACACGCGCAGCCGTCCGGATCTGAGGCTGGCCATTTTACGGTGACGGACTTATCGCCCAGAGGCAGTGAGATGATGACCGTCTCTTCCGTTGCGCGCTTGGGTGCAACTTGTACGGGGACGAAGGCCGGCAGAGCTGCGGGTGTTTGATCCCGGAACATCGGTAGCCACTTGCGGATCACGTTGGCGTTGATGCCGTGATGGATGGCTACGCTGGAAATCGTCGCACCAGGTTGCAGGCATTCCTGAACGACCTGGGCTTTGAACGGTTTGGGGTAAGAGCTTCGTTGACGCATGGATATCCTGGCGATAAGGGTGATCGCGTCCGCTTAAAATACGCGGACACCATCGCCCTTAATGCTGGAGTTCGGTAGGTGTGTTCGCCATCCGCTTACTAAAAGAACGCGAAAACTAAAGATACGCGATATGGATGAGGTCGATACATGCTTACAAGGCATGCGTGTCAAATCCGGTGCAGTCTGTAAGCGTGAGACGAATGCTGGGCTTGCTTTGCAATTCCTATGGCACCAATCATGGCCTACCCTAAAGCAAGGCAGGCCATGCCGGAGCACCCAACGCCTAACGACTTACCTTTTTCTGAAGGTCCGCGGCAGCGGACTCAATCTTAGCCAGCATCTGAGCCCTTGGCTTGCACTCCTCATAACCTCGAGGGCCTTGAGAGTGTCTTGCGGAGTGGTATGCCCATCAACTGCTGGTCCGTAGTAGAGCTTAGCGCCGATCTCTGCCGTAATGCCGCCGGGATGTTCCATGAAAGCCCAGTCCTCAAGGCGTGATCGCACGTGGTTCAATCTCTCATAAACCCTTCAGACAGGACGGAGAGTGATCATCGGCGCCGTAGTGTTCGATATACCATGAAGCGAGAGAGGGCCCACCATGGTGGCGGGCCGCTGAGTTGGTGCGCTTGGCGAATCGTAGCCGCCGCTTGCTCGGCGCCGAATTTCATTTGTGACACGCCAGCATCAGATTTACTTGCTGAGGCCATTCGCCAGTGACTTGCATTTGCTTTGCAAAGCACTCGAGTCCCCGTCGACGTGAATGCTATCGACCAACCCCGGGCTAATCTCCCCTTTAGCCGGTTTTGCTTCCTGATCGGCCTTTATGTAGCCCGCCATCGCCTCCTTCGCCTCTTTTGCGGCCTTACGCCGTGCATCAGCATCCTGCGCATTGGCACAGGCCGTAATTTTCTCGCGGTATTGCAGGTAGGCATCATCTCGCTTGTTAACCGCTGCAATGTAATTGTTTTGGTCCGTGTTCCTACTGGCCTCTCGTTCGGCAGGTATCAGTCGATTCGCAAGGTCCGCATTGGCTGCGGCCACCACCGTCGGTTCGGTTAACACCGATCCGATGAACTTCAGGAAAGCCTGTTCACCCTGCGTTTCGGTCATCAGAACCGACAGGGTTAGCGCGTTGGAGGCATCCTCGCGCGACAGAGTGAACCAAGGTGACTCGTATACACTGGGCGATGAACCGTCTACTGCATACTTGCGGGTGGTCCAGGACTGCATGGCTCCCACCAAGACGGTGGCGCTTGGATTGCTTTCCAGGGTCGGCTTGGTACCTGGGGGGGTGAAGGAGAAGAACAACGCGATGTTCCGGTCCTTACTTGGGCGCAGGAATCGAGTGTCTATCGGCGCGAAGTAAGTTGCGATGGCTGGTCGAATAGAAAACGCTTTCTTGTCCTCCGAGGGCATAATCTGCGCCTCAAAGAGAAAGCCTGGTTGGCCTGTAAGATACAAACCTCGCTCATCGAGCAGCGTCTTTGTGTTGGCTGGCCAACCTGAGTTGTCTGGCGGACTCCATTCTGTGCTTGCGGCGCCCTCAGTGAGGAATTGGCCACGCACTACCTGTATACATTGGGGAAATTTTGCGCTAGGTGCCTGGAAGTTTCTGGTCCCCTGCGCCGTCCATGTTTTGGCCTCCCCTGCCTTGTTTGCAGCCTGGCCCAGATAGTTAACACCTGAACTGATGAGAACTTTGGCCAATGCATCGACAATCGCTCTGGAGCCCTCAGGTGTTGCGGTACTTTTTGCTGGACTGACAGTCATGCACTGGCCGATAGCAATCTGAAGCTCTGAGACCGGGCTGGCTCGGCTCATTACCTGTGGGGTTTGGTGTGAACAGCCCACTAACAGCATTAGGCCTATCAATGTTGCAGCGCTTTTTGCCTTCATCGTCCTACCCCTTGTTGTGTTGAGAGCGACACTGTACGTACTGCCCCTGCGGGTTCTAGCACGCTGACGGTCGATGAGGTGCACAACTCCCTACCCTGCTGGCAGTCAGCAATCCACGAGCTGTAGCGTGCAACCTTCGTATAGACCCCCGGGCGCTCTTTAATCGCACAGCCATCACCCCAGGAAACGATCCCTGCTAGATAGCGCTTACCAGACAGACTTACGGTAAGCGGTCCACCGCTGTCACCCTGGCAGGAGTCTTTGGGGTCGGCACTATCCTTAAAGCCAGCACAGACCATGTAGTCGGTAATCTTCCCCTTGTAACCGGTGCGGTCGTTACAGGTCAGGTTGCTGAGTATCGTCAAATCAACGAAACGTAACTCACGCACCCCGATCTCATCGCCCTCGGCAATCACCCCCCAGCCCGTGACCCTAGCGGGCGCCTGGCGCGCCAAGGCTTTCGCCTCATCTTCCTCAGGTAGTAGGCCAATAGTTGACGCAAAATCCCCCGTTGCAGACAACGCGAGCTGTAGCAAGGCTAAGTCATGGAGCGGAGGTTTACCTGATAGGTAACGGGGGTGTTTTATTATCCGACTCACTTCGATGCGCCGGGCGCCCCCATCCGGCCCGACGTCAGTTGCGCCAACTAAAACACTGATCTGTGAAGGGGTAGATCTCTGGTCGACACAATGCGCGGCCGTCAACACCCAAGTGTCTGCAACCAGTACACCGCCGCAGAATGGACGGCGATCTAGACCGACGTTGTAGCCGTCGATTAACGCAACTTGCCACTGGTCTTCACCAAGACGAGCTTTTGCGCCACCGATAATTTTGGGTTCAAACAGCTGCACACCGTAGCGCTCTTGTAGGTAAAGGTTGCGCAACGGTTCGGAACCATTGATCTGCGGCGACCAAGTCCAGGGGTCGGCCCTTAGGGCTGTGCAAGGGGACATCAGCAAGAACGCCATAAGCACTAGTCTCGCGGTCATCGTACCCCCTCCTTCATCAAACTGATGCTCACGGTGTCTGCGGGCACCTCGGGACTACGCAGGCGAAGTGCAAGATGCGAACGGTCCACTCCCTGCGCCTTGAGCATTGCTCGGATTCGCAACGCTTGTCTTAATGCACGCCTCTTCGCCTGGGTCAGATTGTCACTACTGATTTCGCCCACGCTGATCTCAATGCTGGAACGACCCTTTTCAAGCTGCCCGCGCCAGGCGTCAACCGCTGCCAGCACTCGCGCATCCGGCAATTCACCGGCAGCTAGACTAATGGTCTGAACAGTCTTGTTCTGTGCCGAGACGCTTCCGACATATCCGACCTGACCATCGTCCAGCATGACCTGCGCCCACCCTCGAGGTGTCTTGCCACTCAACACCTCAATTTGCTGCCCTTGTCTCAGGCTCGCAAGAACCTTGGAATTCGCCGCGCTGGGTACATTTCTAACGTTGACGTCGTAACGGGCGAAGGCCGTAGTGTTCAACTTGCTCACCACCACGGGCGTCCTCAGAGAACCACCCAACAGACCGACGTCGCGCTCGATACTTACTACAGAGGATGAATACACAACACGTGAAGACTCCAAAAGGGTCAGCTGTTTCCGCGCAGCCGCACTGAAGGGACCAGCTGGATAGCTGTCTAGGAATGCTGGAAGGGTGGAAATGAGTTCGTCGTCTGTAGCCTCGAAAACCGTATCGAACCAATCCGCCAACTCGTCCTTAGCAAGGTTCTGGTTATCTAGGAACATCACCTCACCGCCGGAGGAACTGGCAATGAATGGTATCTGACGGTCTTTGGTAACCCTCGCCACAGCTTTTTTGGTTAACCAAAAGACTTTATCCGCGGGCTTGTTCTGTGTGGTCAGCAATCCCAACAGGTTGCGGGTAAAGATGCTGAGGTCCTTCTCGCTGTCGCCGCGGAGGAAACTGAACGATGGTTTGCCGGCCTCAGCCGCGAAGAACACCAGAAAGTCTGTCGGCGGAACACCAGGCTCCGGCCTCTTCCGCGTTAAATACTGGTGGGGGATATCAGCAGCTGGGGGCAGTAAAGCTGGGGGATTCTGGAGATCGAGATGATCATCATCAGCTACCGGCGCGGAGAATGGATTACTTCGACAGGCGTCGAGGATAATCAACGTGATCGCTGCTCCCGTACCCTGAACGAGGTCGGTCAGGTAGGGCAAGCTGATATAAGTGGACGTTTCCTCCGTTGGTTCGCTGAGCTCTGCGTTTGCCGGCACCAGATAGTTGACACCATCGATCTCAATGCCATGACCACTGAAATACACCACAGCTATATCCCCAGGGCGCAGGCTGTCCCGGAATAACTCAAATTGATCAAGCAGCTCATCACGGCCCAGCGTGTTCCCTGGCCCTTGCGTGAGCAGGGTCAAATCAATCTTCGGATCCAGATTTCTAAGCGTGATGGACACCTCTTCGGCGTCGTGCTGTGGCGTCCGAAGATCTTTCGCGTACTGGTAGTCGTTGATGCCTACAACTAACGCCCGTTTGGTTGGAGCGACTCTCTCTTGGGCCCATGCAGGCAGACTTGCCAGATTCGGTTCAGGCAGGGTTTGAGGGGCGGAAACGGCAGCACTTCCGAATAGGGCCACGCCCGCAAGCCACACAAGATGCCCGGTACACTTCAATGAATAGACAAAGATTGCCATTTCAACCCCCAGGGCTGAGCCAAGCTCTGACTCCAATCAAGATTAGCCACTAAATGGCTATCAACCAGGATTGCGGAAGATTTTCAGGACTAGCGCTCCGAGTCTACAGAGACCAGGGGTACTAGCAATTCCGAAGGATGGCACCGGTTGCTCATCGGCCTGGAGCCGGAACACCCCCCACTCCAATAGTCATTGAGGACGCCCGAGGCGTTAACAGCCTCGCGCCATTGATCCTGGGTGAAAAGCGGATGGCAACCAAGGCGGACGCAGGCTTCGACAGGGATGCTACAGGTAGTCCGCCTCTCCTGAGGCTTACAGATTTGCTCAAGCCGACAGCGCCTCCCCTCAACGGCTGGCAAAGGGCTTGCGATCCTCAAGCAATCTCATATACTGTACATGCATACAGTATAAAAATTGAACTTGCTTCCCGCTTACACCGTCACTAGCTGTGCAAGCTCAGGCTTCGGCCTCAACGCTCTTTAAAAATTTGCCTCTTCGCAGAGTGTACGGTGCCGTGGACACCGAGTGCCGCCAGGTGCCCGAAGCCGCAAGCAGACACCATCCAAGGCCCGGCGGCGCGGGGTTGATGATCGCGAAAAACGACTGATGGCGTTTCGACTTCACCAGTCTGTCTGTATAATTTTCGCCCCACCTGACCACGTGCCAGGTGCAGGAAGGCCCAAATGGCATTGGATCCTTCGAAAAATCGATCATCACTGAGCTAAGCGAACACCCATGCGGAAAAGGATTGTCCAGTTGTTGAGTGATAACCCAGCGCTTAAGGCTAGGGAAATCGCAAAGCTTTTAAATTTTGAGCGCAGGGACGTCACAAGATTTCTTTACGATAATCTTGAGGTGTTCGTGCAGAACGAAAATTCTGCGTGGTTGTTGAAGAAAGACGCATGCCTTCAAATTGAGTTCACCGCAAGTAGTACCTGGATCACCCAAGAGCACTTTGAGCGTTCTCTCGCCAAACACGGCTCGCCGCTGGACTGTGGTCACGGTCATATTATTTTGAAAATCCCGAAGGAGCGTAAGGTACTTTTTTGCGCTGCGGCTAGAATCCTTGCGTTAGCCAACCAGCTCGCCAAAGTAAAAGCGATAGTCGAGCTCGATTTTAGCGAGAACCCTGAAGCACTCTCCTATTTGAAACGAGCCTACTTTTTCGAGCGACTCGATAAAAATATCAAGGTGCTTCCGCGTCGTCCCGCCAGCTTCAAAACCGATGCACTGAAAGCAAATAACAAGAAGCTCGTTGAACTTCTCCCCATCATTGCAGGAGGCGAAGAAAATGTGCCTGAACGGTTCAAATTTAGTTTTGCCGAGGCTTTTGGCGATCTTCACGCCAATAAGTTGCATACAGTACTTGGTGAACTGATTGGCAATGTGGAGGAGCACTCTGAGACCATTATCCCCGGATTTGCAGGGCTTCAGAGCTACAACCGGAAAGGCTCAACTTCTATTGTCGCCGTGGTTTCTGATTCTGGAAGAGGCATCTGCTCGACACTTAGACCCGCACTAACCGAGCACTATCCAGAGGTCGCAGCACAATTTCCAGAAACACTTGAGGCATCCAATGCAAAACTAATCATACATGCCATGCGTAAAGGTGGATTGAGCCAACGCGGAAAAGGTGCAGGTGGCGCCGGTTTAAATAGAAGTTCAGGGCAAGCTGAGAGCCTCAATGCTACAGTTAGCATTAGACAAGAAGACTTCTCAGTTACTCTGACTTATCAGAACCAAGACTTGTACAAACATAGCTGGAGCTTAGGCTTGCCTAAACTTTTTGGCACACACATCGTATTTGAATTCAACTTGACAGATAAATAGATTCTGGTTAAACTAAAGCCATGAACGAGAAAACTTACATAATCGCCCTTCGCGACTTCACGGACGGAAGCAGCAACCCTTATGGTACGATTAGGGGTAGAAAGGCTCATGCTCAATTGTTGGAACATATTGCCAAGTTAGCTGGCACTAAAACAATTGGCATATCCCTCAAGAATATTGATGGTGCCGATGTTTCTTTTCTCCGCGAGTCACTCATTTTCACTTTTAAACTCTACGCAAAGAAAATCTCTTTCTATATCCTTGACTTAATTGACGAAGATATTATCGCCAACCTAGAAGGTGCGGCAATCTCTGGAGATTTTCGAGTTACATGCTGGGTGAATGGCATATGCCGATTCGTGGGCCCCGAACCCTCACCTTCGAGCCTTCCACTCCTTAACGTAGTCTTATCTAATCACTCCGTAACCACCACACAGGTTGCTCAAGCGCTTGAAATGAGCGTTCAGAACGCTAGTACGCGCCTCAAACGACTATCCGAAGAAGGCTTCATCACTCGCGTGGAGATGTCTGCCGACAGCGGCGGCAAGGAGTTCGTTTACAAGGTGATCGGCGAATCTGCTTAAAGGGCTTGCTTTATCGAGAAATGGGGGTATGCTTTGTGCATGCCTCCATTTTTTTTGGCTCGTGGTAAACAGAATCATTGAACGAGATAGGGGAAGCGAGGAGTTCAGGGATGAAAGCGAGGTTCGAGGTTTACAGACCACAGGGAGAAGACTGGTTCTACCAGTTCGTGACGGCACAGAATCAGGTGATATTGCGAAGCGAAGCCCATAAGACCTTTGCTAGCTGCATCAAAGGAGTCGAGTCATGCCGGGAGCACTCGCCTTACGACAGGTTCTACAGCCGATCGGACGACGCCACAGGCTTCACGTTTCACCTGAGGGCTTCGAACAATAAAGCCATCAGTCAGGGGCTGGGATGCGCTTCTGCTGAGGAAAGGGAAAAAATCATAAGCACAGTGAAGCGGTACGCTTCATCGGCTCAAATCACAGACAGCAACAAGGAGATAGTGAAGAAACAGAGAGTGCCCTTAGAGAAGGACCATACAACGTAGGTGAGAAACCTCGCGCAACGCCAATTGCGCGAAGTCTGAGTCGAGATGCCTCTAAACGAAGCAAGAGTATCTCCGCGTGTTCCGCACCAGTCAAGAACTGATTGGGACTCTCCTCCTCTACGGCTAAATCTGGCTTCCATCCAGGAAGCTAATAGCCGCCTGTGTGCGGAAAATACTTGGAGATTTACCAATGCAAACTGAACAATTGTGTCAGCCACTCAACTTCACCGTAGAAGTGGCAGGAGATGATCTGGAATTCCGCCAGATCCGCCTTGATGACCGCACCCCAACTGGCGCCCAGATTGCGGCGGCAGCTAACTTCAAACCCGACCAACTGCCGATCGTACTGCAGCTTCTGGACTCTGGTGCTCAAGAAGATATCCGGCCAGAGGAATCGGTTACGCTGCATGATGGAGTAAACCGCTTCATCGTGATCGAGTCTGATCGCAAGTACATCCTGACCGTTGACGGCCTTCGCCTGGAGTGGCCTTGTAAGCAGATCTCTGGTCATACCGTCCGCAAACTCGCCGAAGTTGGCCCAGGCAAGCGCCTGCTGCTGGAGAGGGAGGACGAGGCTGATCTGGAAGTCGAGGACAGCCAGTTCATCAATCTGGATGTCGACGGCATCGAGCGCTTCATCACTCGCAAGGCCGTCTGGAAACTCAATATCCAAGGCGAAGTGTACGAGTTCCCGAAGCCGGTCGTTACGGTACGTGAGGCAATCTCGGCCGCTGGCCTGGACCCCAACCAAAGCTGGCAGATTTTCCTGATCGTTCGTGAGCGGCCCAAGCAAGCCCTGACCATCAACGACGAAATCGATCTGCGCCCAGAGGGCATCGAAAAGCTGCGCCTGACGCAGACGGACGTGAGCAACGGCGAGGCGGCCCTGCCACTTCGTCGCGAGTTCAAACTGCTCGATCGCGACGAACAACATCTGGACGCCGCAGGCCATCGCTGGGAAACCCGGCTGACTAGCGGGGGCGGCCGCTGGCTGCTGATCCACAACTACCAACTGCCGCCCGGCTATTCCGAGCAGGTCGTGCAACTGGCATTGAACATCCCCTCAACCTACCCCAGCACAGCCATGGACATGTTCTACCTGTACCCCGCTGTCCGTCTGGCCAACGGTGCCGTGATTCCACAGACGGAGGCTACGGTAGAAGTCGATGGGGTCCCATTCCAACGCTGGTCTCGCCACCGCGCCTGGAACCCAACGACCGACAATGTAATGACCCAGCTGACGATGGCTGACGGTTGCCTTCACAAGGAGGTCGGCCTGTGAAAAACGGATCTCGCCTCGTACTGACGGCCGAGA
>NZ_JBWKZA010000014.1:0-149081 GCF_059424045.1 Pseudomonas sp. GW456-L12 | reverse complement strand
CTCCTACAGAAAATGTACGGTTCCCTGTAGGAGCGAGCTTGCTCGCGATAGCCGCGCTATAGCGCGGGACTGTTACATGCGGTGAAACATCAGGCGATGTCGCGCAACTCCCGGCGCAGGATCTTGCCTACCGGCGTCATCGGTAACGACTCACGCAACACGATGTGTTTCGGCACCTTGTAGCCAGTGAAGTTTTCCTTGCAGTAGGCCTTCAGCTCTTCGAGGCTGACCCCTGATTCGCGGGCCACCACGAACAGCTTCACCGCCTCCCCCGAACGTTCGTCCGGCACGCCGATCACCGCGCAGTTGGCGACTTTCGGGTGGGCCATCACCACGTCCTCGATTTCATTGGGGTACACGTTGAAACCCGAGACGATGATCATGTCCTTCTTGCGATCGACGATGCGCACGAAGCCATCCGGATCGATCACCGCGATATCGCCGGACTTGAACCAGCCCTCGGCATCCAGCACCTCCTCAGTGGCCTCCGGCTTCTGCCAGTAGCCTTTCATGATCTGCGGCCCCTTGATGCACAGTTCGCCGCGCTCGCCCAGCGGCTGCTCGACGCCCTCATCGTCGATGACCTTGAGGGTCGTGCCCGGCACCGGCAAGCCCACCGAGCCCAGGCGCGACTGGTCGCCGTAAGGGTTGGTGCAGGCCACGGGCGAGGTTTCGGTCAGGCCGTAGCCTTCGGTGATGCGGCAACCGGTCACCTGCGTCCAGCGCTCGGCGGTGGCCTTGACCAGCGCCGTGCCCCCGGAGTTGGTGAACTTGAGATTGGAGAAGTCGAGGGTCTTGAACTCGGGATGATCCATCAGCGCGGTGAACAGCGTGTTCAGCCCCAGCAGCGCCGAGAAGCGCCACTGCTTCAGCTCCTTGATGAAACCGCCGATGTCCCGCGGGTTGGTGATCAGCACGTTGTGGTTGCCGGTGACCATCATGCACATGCAGTTCGCGGTGAAGGCATAGATGTGGTACAGCGGCAACGGCGCGATCATCACCTCCTGGCCTTCGTGCAGCAGCGGATGGCCATCCGGGCCCCGTTGCTCGAGGCAGGCACGGACCTGCTGCATGTTGGCCACCAGGTTGCCGTGGGTCAGCATCGCACCCTTGGCCAGCCCGGTGGTGCCGCCGGTGTATTGCAGCACGGCGACGTCGTCCAGGCGGGCGTTCAAAGGCTTGATCGGCTGGCCACGGCCCAGGCGCAGCGCGCTCTTGAAGGAAACGGCCTGGGGCAAGCGATAGGCCGGCACCATCTTCTTGACCTTGTCGACCAGGGTATTGACCAGCCAGCCCTTGGCGGACGGCATCAGGTCGCCCATCTTCGCCTCGATCAGGAACTGGATATCGGTCTCGGGCAGCACTTGCTCGACCTTCTGCCCGAACAGGTTCATGTACACCAGGGCTCGCGCTCCGGAATCCTTGAACTGGTGGCGCATTTCCCGGGTGGTGTACAGCGGATTGGTGTTGACCACGATCAGCCCGGCGCGCAAGGCGCCGAACACGGCAATCGGGTAATGCAGGACATTGGGCATCTGCACCGCGATACGATCGCCCGGCACCAGGTCGGTGCTGCTCTGCAGATAACCGGCAAAGGCCGCGCTGTAGCGCTCCAGCTCGGCGTAGGTCATGGTCACGCCCATGTTGCTGAAGGCCGGGCGGTCGGCGAATTTCTTGCAGGAACGCTCGAACACCTCGATCACCGACTTGTAGGCACCCAGATCGATATCGGTGGGCACTCCGGCCGGGCGTTTGTCATTCCAGAAATCAGGCTGCATTGTTCTTGTCCTCGTTACCTGAGTTGTCCGGGCCGCTTCTCTGACGCTACGAAAGGCGGGGCTCTGCGGACGTTAGCAGCTATGAGGGATAGGGCAAATAAGGCCGGGTGCGTCATTGATAACGTGAATCTTGCCGCCATGGCGCGCGCGGATCGGACGGGGCCGCGACGATGAGCTATACAATGCAACGACCCCGTGCAAAGACCCCGTGCAAAGGAATCGCCATGATCCACCACTCTTTCTGGCTGACCGCGAGCGACCACAGCCAGCTCTACGTCAACCAGTGGCTCCCGGCGGCCCCGCTCAAGGCCGTGATCCTGCTGGCCCACGGCATGGCCGAACACAGCGGGCGCTACGCCAGGCTGGCACAGGCACTGTGCAATGAAGGCTACGGAGTCTATGCGCTGGACCTGCGCGGCCACGGCAAGACCGCCGAGCATGGGGTACTCGGGCACTTCGCCGACGATGACGGCTGGTGCAAGGTGGTTGGCGACCTGGCCAGCCTCAACCAGCACATTGGCCAGCAGCACCCGGGAATCCCGATCGTGCTGCTGGGCCACAGCATGGGCAGCTACATCGCCCAGGCCTACCTGCTGCACCACAGCGCCAGCCTCGACGGGGCGATCCTCAGCGGCTCGAATTTCCAGCCGGTGGCGCTGTACCGCGCGGCCCGCCAGATCGCCCGCTTCGAACGCTGGCGCCAGGGGCCCCTGGGACGCAGCGCGTTGATCGAATGGCTGTCCTTCGGCTCGTTCAACAAAGCCTTCAAACCCAACCGCACCGCCTTCGACTGGCTCAGCCGCGACCCCGACGAAGTCGACAAATACGCCCACGACCCGCTCTGCGGCTTTCGCTGCAGCAACCAGCTGTGGATCGACCTGCTGGGTGGCCTGCAGCAAATCAGCAAGGCCTCCAACCTGGCCCAGATCGATCCGGGCCTGCCATTGCTGGTGATCGGCGGAGAATGTGATCCGGTGAGCAATGGCATACGTCTCAAGGATCTGGCCGGTGCTCTGCGCGAGGCCGGCAGCCAGTGCCTGCAGCTCACTATCTACCCGCAGGCACGGCACGAATTGTTCAATGAAAGCAACCGCGACGAAGTGACTGCCGATGTACTGGCCTGGCTCGACCAGGCCCTGCGGCATCGCCGACCGCCGAAGACTGAATGACCCTGTTTCAAATCGATATACCAATCAACGCTCAGCACAGGACTTGAGAGAGATGACCCAGGTTACCAACACCCCGTACGAAGCCCTCGAAGTCGGCCAGACCGCCAGCTACAGCAAGCATGTGGAAGAGCGTGACATCCAACTGTTCGCCGCCATGTCCGGCGACCACAACCCGGTGCACCTGGACGCCGAATTCGCCGCCGCCAGCATGTTCAAGGAGCGTATCGCCCACGGCATGTTCAGCGGTGCGCTGATCAGCGCCGCGGTGGCCTGCGAGCTGCCTGGGCCGGGCACCATCTATATCGGCCAGCAGATGAGCTTCCAGAAGCCGGTGAAGATCGGCGACACCCTGACCGTGCGCCTGGAAATCCTCGAAAAACTGCCGAAGTTCCGCGTGCGTATCGCCACCCGCGTGTTCAACCAGCGCGATGAGCTGGTGGTGGACGGCGAAGCCGAAATCCTCGCCCCACGCAAACAACAGACCGTCACCCTGCCGACCTTGCCGGCCATCAAGATCGGCTGAGCCGCCCTGTAGCCGCTGGCGCAGCCTCGCAGGCTCGGCAGCGGCTACAGGCGGGATTAGCGCCCCCTCTCCTCCACCTGCACGCTCGCCGTCATCCCGGCGCTCAGGTTGACGCCTTCGGGCACCTTGTCGAGCCTGATGCGCACCGGAATCCGCTGCGCCAGGCGCACCCAGTTGAAGGTCGGTTCCACCTCCGCCAGCAGTTGCCCGTCCGGCGTGGCATTGCGGTCGGTGATGCCGCGGCTGATGCTTTCCACATGCCCCTGCAAGGCTTCTCCAGCGCTCATCAGCCACACCTTGACCGGGTCGCCGACCTTGATCCGCGGCAGTTTGGTTTCCTCGAAATAGGCCTGCACGTAGAAAGTCGAATCGTCGATCAGGGCCATCACCGATTGCCCGGCGTTCACATAGTTGCCTTCGGCCAGGCGCAGGTTGGTGATGTGCCCACTGCGCGGTGCGCGGACCTGGCTGCGTGCCAGGTTGAGTTCGGCGACCTTGGCGTCAGCCTGGGCCTGGCGCAGCTCGCCACGGGCCACCCCGGCATTGATCTGCGCGTTTTCCCGCAGCTCGGCGCTGATCGCCTGTGGGCCTAAGCTGGCCCGGCGGCTGGCTTCGTGCTCTTTCAGGCTGAGTTGCTGCTGGCGGGTCTGCACCACCGCCTGGGCCTTTTCCAGCGCCGCCTCGAAGCGGTCGCGGTCGATGCTCAGCAACAGGTCGCCGGCCTTCACCGCCTGGTTGTCATAGGCCTTGAGTTCACGCACCCAGCCCGACACATCGGGGGCGACTATCACCACGTCGGCGCGAATCCGCGCATCCCGGGTCCAGGGCGTGAGCATGTAGTACTGCCACAGATGAAAGCCGGCAAACAGCGCCGCAGCCACCAGGCACAAAGTAAAAGCGATACGCACGGAGGCACGCATGAACAACTCCTTATAAAGGTCCGAGTACGACAGTGACCAACGTCAGGACGCAGACGTACAAGGCCACATCGAACAGTGCTTCGTGCCAGATCCAGCGCCCCAGTGGCGTTGCGCGCAACAGCATGCGCAACACCCCGGTCAGCACCAGCGCCAGCACCACATAAATCAGAAACGGGCTGAGCAACACTCCGCCCAGCGACCACTCACGCAGCCCCATGGTTTTCCTCCTGCTGCCGGCACCAGGTGCGCCAGCTCTTCTGCAACTGCACCACCGCGCCCTGGGCCAGCTTCAACGCATCGCTCGGCGGTTGGCTGCCCAGGGCCTCGAGCAAGACCGTGCTGGCGTCGGCCAGCGCATCGCCGCGACCGGCGGCCGGCCCTTGTTCCAGCACCTGTTCCAGATGCTCGAAATAACTTCGCTGCGAAGCATCCGCGGGCACCTGGGCTACCGCCAGGCTCAACCGCAAATGCATCAGTTCATCGCCGATATCCAGGCCCAGCAGGCCATCGTCCCAGCGGCTGCGCGCCTGTTCCGGCAATTCCGGGTAATGCCGCGCCAGTTGCAGCAGGCGATCGGCCATGCGCCCGCCGAACCAGCTTTCCGCGCCGCGCAGATTGCGCCGGGTCAAGCGCACCAGATCCTGCAGCGTCGCCGCCAGCAGGCGCCGCCCATGCCAGGCCGGATCGCGCAGGATCAGCAGGTGAAACGCCAACACCGCGGCGCCTACGCCGAGCACCATCGCCTGGGCGCTGTTGAAGAAATTCGCCACGTCGAACGTCATCTGGTTCTGCGGTGAAATCAGCACCACGAAGTGCAGGCAGAACGAGGTGGCCGTAGCGCCGATCTGCGGTTTGGCCATACCCAGCGCGCCGAAAAACAACGGCACGCCCATGGCCATCGCCAGCAGGGCGAAACTGCTCCACTGCGGCAGCAGGATCTGCCCGACCATAAAGGCCGCCGGAATCGCCAGGAAGATGCCACGCATGAAACTCATGCCGATCTGCGCGCCGTTTTCGCGACTGGCGAACAGCCCGCACACCACGCAGGTCAGCAGCATCGCCCCGGAGGCCGCCGGCCAGGCCGTGGCCAGCCAGAAGCAGGCCACGGTGAGGAAAGCCAGGGCGCTGCGCGCGCCAAACAGCAGCGCCAGCGACAGATCGCGATGGGGGCTCAGGGTGGCGGGCTGCTCCACCGGTGCCTTGCCCTCCTCCACCGCCCGCAGCGCCTCGCCGGCGGCCAGGGCGGTATCCAGCAACAGGGTGAAACGGGCCAGGCAATAGCTTTGCGCCGAGCTGATCGCCGAGTCATGGGAAGCGTCCAGCAACTGCGGTCGCAACGCCTGCAAGGTCGGTTTGTCCATGGCCGCCAGGGCTTGCTGCACTTGCTCCATCCACGGCGCCAGCTGCTGCGCCTCGGCCTGGTCCAATTGCTTCCATTGCCGGCGTACCGAACGGGAGATCCGCAGCAGCATCAGCAGCTTCTGGCTCAGGCCGCTGATCGCCCGCGCCCGCTGCCGCCCCGACGGACCTTCGAACCAGGCATGTTCGCGCTGGGAGTCCACGGCGACGATGCGCCCGAGGATTTCCAGCAGGCCCTTGCGCGCCAGGGCATCGCCGGCCAGGGTCGCCCGCGCCGCCTGCATCCCGCTTTGCCAGGCGCTGCGCGCCTGGGCGGTCAACTGCCGCTCGACCCGCATCGGCCAGAGCAAGGCACTGCTGGCGGTGGCGCAGATAATGCCCAGGGAAATTTCCGTGCAGCGCGCCACGGCCTGGTCGAAGATCGACAACGGATGGGAGATCGCTGGCAAGGCGATGATCGCCACGGTGTAGCCGGCCAGCACGAAGGAATAGGACCAGGCGCTGCGCAGCAGGGTCGAACTGGCGGTGCACAGCCCCAGCCACAGCGCCAGGGCCAGCAGGAACAGCCACGGTGTCTGGGCGAACAGCCCCATGAACAGCACCGACATGCAGGTTCCCACCAAAGTCCCCACCAGCCGTGCCATGCCCTTTTGCAGGACCATCCCGGACAGCGGCTGGGCGACGATGATCGCCGTCATCAGGGCCCAGGACGGCTGCTGCAGGCCCCAACGCATGGCCAGCCACAACGCCAGCCCGGCACCGAACACGGTCTTGATCGCGAACTGCACGGCCGCAAGATTGGGGGCGAACAACGCCTGCAAAGTGATACGCACGGAAAGAACCCTGGGAAGGACAAAACAACGATAGATGCACTGGAGCGAGAGATGACGCCCGCAAATTATTAGCTAGCTAACTATCAGTCGTCCAGCATTAATTTCAAGGCACAAAAAAACGCCAGGCAGGCTGGCGTTTTTGACAGGTTTGACCCGTTATGAACGGGCGCGGGCCTGGTTGCGCAAGGCTTTGACCTGATCGTGGTTGCGCTGTACGCCATGGTACTGACGCTCCACCAGGTCACGAATGCCGATCAGGTTGTGTTTGCTGATTTTCTCCAGCGCATCCTTGTAGGCTTTCAGCGCATGGTCTTCACCGCGCTCGGCCTCGTTGAGCACCGCTTCTTCGTCCTTGCCGGTCACTAGGGACTTGAGGTCGACCCAACGACGGTGCAGGTCGCCACTGACGCTGGTGGAGGTCTGCGGATCGCCGCCCATGGAACGCACGCTGGCTTGCAATTCGGCCGCGGCGGTGGCGCAATCGGCGGAGCGCTTGACGAACAGCGCTTTGAGCTCAGGATGCTTGATGTCTTCTGCGCAGGTCTTGAACCCCTCCTGACCATCCTTACTGGTTTCGATCAGGTCGTTGAGGATCGAAATCGCTTCTTTGTTGATGTCAGTCATTTTTTCATTCCTTCCAGGTTGAGGGAGTTGTCATAGGTGTTGCACCCTGCATGCCAGTCCTGGAATGAAAATTTTTCCATTATTTTTCAAGTAGTTAAGTTTTTTACCGCTTTCTGTATCCGCGTTATTTGCATGATCTGTCATTTGGCCTGCATGCAGAATGCCTGTATTTTCCAAGGTGTTCGTCCCCTCAACAGACAGCCGCCATGAATCCCGAAAAACTTGAACTTCTGGTCACCCGCGAAATGCCCTACGGCAAGTACAAGGGCCGCATCCTCGCCGACCTGCCCGGCCCCTACCTGAACTGGTTCGCCCGCGAAGGTTTCCCCCACGGCGAGCTGGGCGGCCTGCTGGCCTTGATGCAGGAAATCGATCACAACGGCCTTTCCGATCTACTGGACCCGCTGCGCGCCAAACACGGCAAACCCAAACCCCGTCATTGAACAGAGCCCGCCATGCCAAGCAATGCCCAACTCGCTCGGGACGAAGACTATTGGCGGGCCATTGCCCGGCGGTATGACGTCGAACCCGGGCCGATCAACCTGGAAAACGGCTATTTCGGGCGCATGAGCCGCGCCGTGGTCGAGGAATACCAGCGCCAGATCGACTTCGTGAACCGCAGCAACTCGGTGCATGTGCGCCAGCATTTCGAACAGATCGGCAATTTGCAGATTCGACAGCAATTGGCCGAACTGGTTGGCGTCGACCGCCAGGCCATCGCCCTCACCCGCAGCGCTTCGGAGGCGCTGCAATCGCTGATTCGCAACTACAACCGCCTCCAGCCGGGCGATCAGGTGCTGCTCAGCGACCTGGAATACGACAGCGTCAAGGGTGCCATGCGCTGGCTGGCGCGCCATCGCGGGGTCGAGGTCATCGAGATCGAGCATGCTCATCCGGCGAGTTTCGACAGCCTGCTGGGCAGCTATCGCGAGGCCTTCGAGCGCTACCCTCGGCTGAAACTGATGGCCCTGACCCACGTCACCCACCGCACCGGGCTGGTACTGCCGGTCCAGGCCATCGCCCTGGATGCCCGCGAACGGGGAATCGACGTCATCCTCGACGGCGCCCACGCCCTGGCCCAGGTCGATTTCCAGCTCAGTGAACTGGGCGTGGCGTTCGCCGGCTATAACCTGCAGAAGTGGATTGGCGCGCCGCTGAGCCTGGGTTTTGTCTATATCGACCCGCAACGCCTGGCCGATATCGATCCGGACATGGGCGAGCAACGTTATGCCCTGGACGATATCCGCTCACGGGCGCCTTATGGCACGCCGAACATTCCGGCCTGGCTGACCTTGCCCCGGGTGTTCGAGGAGCACCGCGGCATGGGCGGCTCGGCCCTCAAGGGCGCACGCCTGAATTACCTGCGCGACCTGTGGGTGAGCCAGGTGCGCGACCTGCCCGGCATTGAAGTCATGACCCCGGACGATCCACGGCTGTATTGCGGCATCACCTCGTTTCGCTTCACCCGCCAGCCGGACCAGCAGGCGATGGCCGAGCGGCTGCTCCAGGAATACAACCTGTTCACCGTGGCGCGCAGCGGTTCGCGTTGCGGGCCCTGTATCCGGGTGACACCGGGCTTTACCACGCCGAGCACGGATATTCAGCGGCTGGTCGAGGCATTGACCGAACTGGCGGCCCAGTAACCTGTAGCCGCTGCCGCAGGCTGCGACAGGTCCGAAGGACCTTCTGCGATCCAGATGACGCTACGGCCTTTCGGCCGATCGCAGCCTGCGGCAGCGGCTACAGACAGTAGCGACCATTCAGATCGCGTTGTCCGCCCCGGCGTCATCGCGAACAAGCTGCGCTCCTACAGAAGACCCGGCGTCGCCAGGCAGCTTTTCTCCAGGCAAAAAAAAACGGTGCACCGACCAAGCGCACCGTAAAGCCGTAGAACACACCAACGAATCTTTGAAAAAAGCAGGAAAGCTGTCAGTCCAGCAGCGCCAGGGCCTCGGCCGTGCACTCCTGGATCCGCGCCCAGTCGCCGTTCTTGATCCACTCGGGATCGAGCATCCAGCTACCGCCGACGCACATCACGTTCTTCAACGCCATGTAGCTCTTGATATTGGCCGGGCCGACACCGCCGGTCGGGCAGAATTTCACTTCGCCGAACGGGCCACCCAGTGCCTTGATCGCAGCCACGCCGCCGCTGACTTCCGCCGGGAACAGCTTGAAGCGGCGATAGCCCAGGCTGTAACCCTCCATGATCCCGGAGGCATTGCTGATCCCCGGCAACAGCGGGATCGGGCTGGCAACACTGGCTTCCAGCAGGTCGCGGGTAATGCCCGGGGTGACGATGAACTGCGAACCGGCGGCTTCGGCGGCGGCCAGCATCTGCCGATCGAGCACGGTTCCGGCACCGGTCACCAGCTCCGGACGCTGCTCGCGCAGGATCTGGATGGCCTTGAGGCCGAACTGCGAGCGCAGGGTCACTTCCAGCGCGGTCAGGCCACCGGCGGCCAGGGCGTCGGCCAGGGGCAGCACGTCCTGTTCGCGGGCGATGGTGATCACCGGCAGAATCCGCGCCTTGGCGCAGAGGCTGTCGATCAGGGCAACTTTGTCCGCCATGGAAACGGTCGGTTGTGGGATTGTCATAGCGGCTGATCCTTGGCTCATGGGCACCAGTAAATCTCTAACGGAGGTTGCAGGAAGGCACGAATCGGCATCGCGGCGACATCGTCACCGGCCAGTGCGGCACTCAGGGTGGTCAATTTGGATTGACCGGAAATCGACAGCACGCTGTAGGTGGCCGAGGCCAGCAAGGCGCGGCTCATGCTCAGGCGCTGATGCGGCACGCTCGGCGCCAGCATCGGCCAGCAGCGTCGCTGGCCGTCGGCCCGCAGGGCTTCGGTCAGGTTCGGGCTGTTGGGGAACAGCGAGGCGGTGTGACCGTCGTCGCCCATGCCCAGGATCAGCACGTCGATGGCCGACAACTCGGCCAGCAGACGATCGGCCTGCACCGCGGCCTGTTCGAGGTTCGCCGCGGCGTTGTACAGGCTGAGGAACTTCGCCTTGGCCGCCGGCCCTTGCAGCAGGTAGCGCTTGAGCAGGCCGGCGTTGCTGTCGGCATGTTCGACCGGCACCCAGCGCTCGTCCGCCAGGGTGATCAACACCTTGGACCAGTCCAGGTGCTGCTTGGCCAGGTGCTGGAAAAACGCCACCGGGCTGCGCCCGCCGGACACCACCAGGGTGGCTTCGCCGCGCACCTGGATCGCCTGGCTCAGTTGCCCGGCCACCTTCAGCGCCAGGCCTTCGGCCAGCAGCGCCGGGCTGTGGAACTCGTGGGCATGCACGCCCGCGGGCAGTTTCAATTTAAATATCGCCATACCATGACCTCCCGTCCCGCGTGATCAGTGCGATGGAGCTCATCGGCCCCCACGACCCGGCCGCATACGGCTTGGGCGCATCGCCGGATTTCTTCCACCCGGCGATCAGCTGGTCACACCACTTCCACGCGGCTTCGATTTCATCTTTGCGGACAAACAGGTTCTGGTTGCCACGCATCACTTCCAACAACAACCGCTCGTAGGCATCGGGAATCCGCGCGCTGCGATAGGTATCGGAAAAATTCAGCTGCAACGGGCCGCTGCGCAGTTGCATGCCCTTGTCCAGGCCTTGTTCCTTGGTCATCACTCGCAGGGAGATACCTTCGTCCGGCTGCAGGCGGATGATCAGCTTGTTGCTGATCTGCAGGCGCTGCTCGGGGGCGAAGATGTAGTGCGACGGCTCCTTGAAGTGAATGACGATCTGCGACAGCTTCTGCGGCATGCGCTTGCCGGTACGTAGGTAGAACGGCACCCCGGCCCAGCGCCAGTTGCGGATATCGGCCCGCAGGGCGACGAAGGTTTCGGTGTCGCTCTGGGTGTTGGAATTCTCTTCCTCCAGATACCCCGGCACGGCCTTGCCTTCGCTGTGCCCGGCGATGTATTGGCCACGCACCACCTGGGTGGTCAGGCCTTCCGGGCTGATCGGCGCCAGGGCCTTGAGCACCTTGACCTTCTCATCACGGATGCTGTCGGCCGAGAGGTCGGCGGGCGGGTCCATGGCGATCAGGCAGAGCAGTTGCAGCAGGTGGTTCTGGATCATGTCCCGCAGCTGGCCGGCCTTGTCGAAGTAACCCCAGCGGCCTTCGATGCCGACCTTCTCGGCCACGGTGATTTCCACGTGGGAGATGTAGTTCTGGTTCCACTGGGTCTCGAACAAGCTGTTGGCGAAACGCAGGGCGATCAGGTTCTGCACCGTCTCCTTGCCCAGGTAGTGGTCGATGCGATAGATGCGGTTCTCCGGGAAGAACTGCGCCACCGCGTCGTTGACCTTGCGCGACGACTCCAGGTCCGAACCGATGGGCTTTTCCAGCACCACGCGGGTGTTTTCCGCCAGGCCGGCCTTCGACAGGTTCTCGCAGATCGCCCCGTACACCGCCGCCGGCGTGGCGAAATAGGCGATCAGGCGTTGCTCGCGCCCGGCCAGCTCGGCCAGGGCCTGGTAATCCTCGGCCTTGAGGAAGTCCACGTGCAGGTAGGTCAGGCGCGCCAGGAAACGCTCCAGCACTGCCGCGTCGATCTCCTTGGCACCTACATACTTGCGCAATTGCGCTTCAATGAAAGACAGGTGCTGCTGTTCGCTGCCCGGCTCGCGGGCCAGGGCCAGAATGCGCGTGTCGTCATGCAGCAGGCCGGCGCCATCGAGTTGGTAGAGGGCAGGAAACAATTTGCGAAGCGCCAGATCGCCCAGCGCGCCGAACAAGGCAAAGGTGCACGGTTCAACCGTTATCGAAGGCATGATGTTTGTTCTTTTATCAAGTTAAGCTACAAATACCTTTTTTCAAGGCATCACTCAAGGGAAAATGTAGTAATAACCACAACATTTTAGCAAAATATAGATTCGAAGTGGTGGTCCGTCGGAGCCATCAGTAGGATAGGCCACCGCCAAAGACCGGCTAAGACCGGCTTCCTTTGCATTGCCGAACCAGGAAAACCCTAATGGACCGCGTGCGAAATCTTCTGGAACAGATCCAGAATCGCCTTGAAGAATTGAACAAGGCGGAACGTAAAGTCGCCGAAGTCATCCTGCTCAACCCACAGCAGGCGACCCGCTTCAGTATTGCTGCCCTCGCCCAGGCCGCTTCGGTCAGCGAGCCGACGGTCAACCGTTTCTGCCGCTCGTTCGGCGTCAGCGGCTACCCCGAACTCAAGCTGCAACTGGCCCAGAGCCTGGCCAGCGGCGCGGCCTATGTCAGCCGCGCGGTGGAAGCCGACGACAACCCCGAAGCCTACACCCAGAAAATCTTCGGCAGCGCCATCGCCTCCCTGGACAGCGCCTGCCAGGCCCTGGACCCGAACCTGATCAGCCGCGCCGTCGACCTGCTGATCCAGGCCCGGCAGATCCACTTCTTTGGCCTCGGCGCCTCGGCCCCGGTGGCCCTCGATGCCCAGCACAAGTTCTTCCGCTTCAACCTGGCGGTGACCGCCCATGCCGATGTGCTGATGCAGCGGATGATCGCCTCGGTGGCGCACACCGGCGAGCTGTTCGTGATCATCTCCTACACCGGGCGCACCCGCGAGCTGGTGGAAGTGGCGCGCATCGCCCGGGAAAACGGCGCCTCGGTGCTCGGCCTGACCGCCGCCGACTCGCCACTGGCCAAGGCCAGCACCCTGAGCCTGAACATCCCGCTGCCGGAAGACACCGACATCTACATGCCGATGACCTCGCGGATCATCCAGCTCACCGTGCTCGACGTCCTCGCCACCGGCATGACCCTGCGCCGCGGCGTGGACTTCCAGCCGCACCTGCGCAAGATCAAGGAAAGCCTCAACGCCAGCCGCTATCCGGTGGGCGACGAGTACAACTGAGTTTCGCCTGGCCGCTCCTACAGGAACACATCGAACTGTAGGAGCGGCCGGTCGACGCTCGATTGCCCGCGATGACGGCAGCAGCCATGCCGCCAACCCGCCACTACGCCCCCGCCCGCGCCTGCAGGCTCAGATGCGCCCGCTCCCCCGGCGCCAGGCACAGGCTGTCGGTGCCGCCCGCCGCCGCCTCGACGCAGACAAACCCGGACACCTCGTTCCAGCTCACCCCCAGCAGCGGCCGGCTGCCCGGATGCCAGACCACGGTGTCGGCGGTGTCGCCGGTGTCGATGCGCAATTCGCGCTGCCAGGCGTGATCCTTGAGCTGCAATTCGCCCTCGTGCTGGAACACCCGCTGGCAGCCGCCATCGACCCGTAGCTCGCCTGTTTGCCGACACGCCTGGCGGCTCAACTGGTCGTAACCCTCGGCGCCATCAAGCCCAGACAGCGCTACCTCACCGACGTCACCAATACGCCAGTAGGCGTGCAAAGCCTGGCTCAGCTGGCACGGCAGGCTGTCCTGGTGCTCGGTGCTCAGGCGCAGGTCCAGGCTTTCGCCCAGGTGCGCGTGCAGGTCGACCTGCCAGTCGCACAGCTGCAACTGCCAGTGCAGGTACACGCCCTCGTCATCGCTGCGGCTATCGAGCAGCTTCCAGTCGATCAGCCGGGCCCAGCCATGGGACGGCCAGGCGTTTTCGCTCGGGTGACGGCCGTACCAGGGCCAGCACACCGGCACCCCGCCACGGATCGCCCCGACCTGCGGCCACTTCGCCGCGCACCACAGCCAGGGCTTCTGCCCGGTCGGCTGAAAGTGCAGGAGCTGCGCGCCCTGGCGACTGAACACCGCCTGGCACAGCGGATGGTCGATCACCAGCACATCGCGCATCTGATAGCGCTCCCAGGCGAAGGTCGGGCGCTCGCGCAAGGATTTGAAAAAGCGTTGTAGCGGATGCTCATGCATGGGCCACGGTCCTGAAGATCATTGCTGTCCTGATAGTCATCATGCTGCGCAAGCTCCTGTAGCCGCTGCCGCAGGCTGCGATCGGCCGGAACGGCCGTAGCGTCCTCAAGATCGCTGAAGGCCTGCGGCCTTATCGCAGCCTGCGGCAGCGGCTACAGGGAACGGGTTCGTCCCCAAAAAAAAGCGGATAGCCAAGGCCATCCGCAAAAATGCGCACATAGAGGAGGAGCTTATCGCAACAGCGTTAAGCTCTGTACGAAAAGTGGCTGCGCTCGGTCATGCTGCGTTAAAAACAGGCTCGGAATGCTCATTTAGGCCCCTAAACTCCGCTTCCTCGCCTGTTTTTGCCTTGCCTGACCTTCGCTCGCCGACTTTTCGTACAGACCTTAGAACACCGACTGAATTTTCAGGCCGGCCACCAGGGCGTTGTCGACTTCATCCACACCGCCTGGATGGGTGATGTACTGCAGGTTGGGACGCACGGTCAGCCAGTTGGTGACATGGAAGCCGTAGTTGATTTCGTAGTTGTACTCAGTCTCGCGGATCGGCGAGAACAGCGGATCGTCGTAGTTGCTGACGCCGTTGGTGTCATTGAGCAACTGGGCGTTTTTCTTCACGTCGTCGTTGACATGGATACGGGCGAAACCAATGCCGACGTCATCCTTCGGACGTGCGTCGAACGGGCCCTTGTACACCAGCATCAGCGACTGGTAGTTGTCGATGAAGTTGGTGTCCTTGTCGTGGAACGTGGCGTTGGCCGCGATGTTCAGACCGCGGGTCGCATCGCCGTTGTGGGTGGTGAGTTGCTGCTGCCCGACGAACCAGTAGCCGTGCTTGCTGCTGTGCACGCGATAGCTGTCGCGGGTGACCGCGGCGTCCTGGCCATTGACGTCCTCGCGCACGTCGCTGGCATCGGCGGTGCTCTTGTAGTAACCGACGCGGTATTCGCCCGGCAGGTTGTTGACCTTCGGCGACCAGACCAGCTCGACCGGCAGGACAGTGCCCTTGGTACCGCTGCCGCTGAGCTTGAAGCCGTTGCCGTGTTCCAGTTGCGACGGGTTCTGGTTGTACGCGCCGATCTGCGCGTACAGCTCAGGGGTGATGTGGTACTTCACCCGCAGTGCCGCCTGGCTGACCGGCCAGTTGTACCAGATGTTGGTCGCCCAGTTGCCCACCTGGGAGCCGCAGAACGCCAGGTTCTGGAAGTCGCAGGGGAAGGTGTTGAAGTCTTCGCCTTCGCCGAAGTAACCGGCCTTGACGTCGAGCTTGCCGTCGAGGAACTGGTGCTGGATCCACAATTGGGTCAGACGCACCATGTGGCCACGGCCGTAGACTTCCTGGGAGGAACTCAGGGTGCCGGCACGCGGGTCGCCGATACGGTCGTTGGAGATGTTCTGGCCGTTACGGTTGGTCAGCTGGATCTTCGCCTGGGTGTTGTCCCAGCCCCAGAGTTTTTCCAGGTCCAGGGCCACGCCCAGGCCAAACTGGTCGCTGTAGCGCCCGGTCTTGTCGTCGTTGTAGCCGCCGTGCAGGTTGGCGCCCATTTCGCCAACGTAATCGGCCTTGATGTCGATCCCTTTCTCGAGCAGCTTGGTCCGCTCGCCACCCCAGTCGCCGGTCATCCATTTCGAATCGGCGCTGAACGCTTCGTCAGCGTGCGCGCTACCGGCCAGGGTCATTGCCGCAATCGCTGACAACTGGCAGATCAAGCGTGCATTGGTGCTCTTCTTTTTCATCCCTACATCCTCGTCTTTATTGTTATTAACTGTTTTTCTCTAACGCGGTTTACACCTGATGCGACAGATGACAGGCCATCCGCCGCGCATTCGGTATGTCCTTGCTCCAATAACGCGGGCTTCAACGCCCCTTGAACTGCGCCACGTTGCTGGCGTGGGTTTCGGCCTGCGCAGGGGCCGCAACACCCAGGCGCTCGCCACTCTTGGCATCGAACAGCAGAACCTTGGCCGGATCGAATTGCAGGGTCAGGGTTTCGCCGACCTGCGGCGCCACATCCGGCGCCAGGCGGCAGCAGACCTTGGTGCCGTTGAGGTTGACGAACACCAGGGTGTCGGGACCGGTCGGCTCGGTGACCTGGACCTCGGCGCGCAGGGTCGGCAGGCCGTTGCCCTCGCCGTTCGCCAGGCTGATCTGCTCCGGACGAATGCCGAGGATCACTTCCCGGTCTTCCAGGCCGGCGTCCTGCATGCCCAAAGGCAGCTCGCAACGGGCCTGGCCGCTGTCCAGCAGGGCCAGCAGGCGGCCGTCCTTGCGCTGCAGGCGCAGGGGGATGAAGTTCATCGGCGGCGAGCCGATGAAGCTGGCCACGAACAGGTTGGCCGGGTCGTTGTAGATCTGTTTCGGGGTACCGAACTGCTGGATGATGCCGTCCTTCATCACCGCCACCTTGTCGCCCAGGGTCATGGCTTCGATCTGGTCGTGGGTGACGTAGACCGTGGTGGTTTTCAGGCGCTGGTGCATCAGTTTCATTTCGGTGCGCATCTCGACCCGCAGCTTGGCGTCGAGGTTGGACAGCGGTTCGTCGAACAGGTAGATCTTCGGCCGCCGCGCCAGGGCCCGGCCCATGGCCACGCGCTGTTGCTGGCCGCCGGACAGCTGGCCGGGCTTGCGGCTGAGCAGGTGTTCGATCTGCAGCAGCTTGGCCACCCGCGCCACTTCCTCGTCGATCTCGGCGGCCGGCATCTTGCGGATCTTCAGGCCGAAGGCGATGTTGTCGCGCACGCTCATGGTCGGGTACAGCGCGTAGGACTGGAACACCATGGCGATGTCGCGGTCTTTCGGGCTCATGCCGCTGATGTCGGCGTCGTCCACCAGGATCGCCCCGCCGCTGATGTTTTCCAGGCCGGCGATGCAGTTCATCAGGGTGGATTTGCCGCAGCCCGAGGGCCCCACGAGAATCAGGAACTCACCGTCATCGATCTTCAGTTCGATGTTCTTCAGGGTGTCCGGCAAGCCGCTGCCATAGGTCTTGTTGACGTTGCGTAATTCGAGAGTTGCCATCTTTTACCCCTTGACCGCGCCGGACGTCAGCCCACGCAGGAAATACTTGCCAGCGAATATGTAGACCAGCAGTGTCGGCAGCCCGGCGATCATCGCCGCCGCCATATCAACGTTGTATTCCTTGGTCCCGGTGCTGGTGTTGACCAGGTTGTTCAAGGCCACGGTGATCGGTTGCGCATCGCCGCTGGCGAACACCACGCCGAACAGGAAATCGTTCCAGATCTGGGTGAACTGCCAGATCAGGCAGACCATGACGATCGGCACCGACATCGGCAGCAGGATCTTGCCGAAGATGGTGAAGAAGCCCGCGCCGTCCAGGCGCGCGGCCTTGACCAGGGCATCCGGGATGCTCACGTAGTAGTTGCGGAAGAACAACGTGGTGAACGCCAGCCCGTAGACCACGTGCACCAGCACCAGGCCGCTGGTGGTGTTGGCCAGGCCGAACTTGCCGAGGGTGAAGGACGCCGGCAGCAGCACGGTCTGGAACGGCAGGAAGCAGCCGAACAGCAGCAGGCCGAAGAACAGCTGCGAACCACGGAAGCGCCACATCGACAGCACGTAGCCGTTCATGGCACCGACGAAGGTCGAGATGATCACCGCCGGCACGGTGATCTTCACCGAGTTCCAGAAGTAGCCGCCCACGGTGTCCCAGGCCTTGATCCAGCCGATGCCGTCGATCACGGCCGGCCAGCTCAGCAGGTTGCCGGTGCGGATGTCTTCCGGGGTCTTGAAGCTGGTGAGCAGCATCACCACCAGCGGCACCAGGTACACCGCCGCGGCCAGCAGCAGGGTGGCGTAGATGGCGATGCGGCTGAAGTTCAGCGCAGGTTTTCCGAGCTGGTTAGTCATGGCGTTTGCCTCGCAGTTCGGAGTACAGGTACGGCACCAGGATGGTCAGCACCGCGCCCAGCATCAGCATGGCGCTGGCCGAACCTATGCCCATCTGCCCACGGCTGAAGGTGAAGGAATACATGAACATCGCTGGCAGGTCGGACGAATAGCCAGGGCCGCCGGCGGTCATTGCCGCCACCAGGTCGAAGCTCTTGATCGCGATGTGCGCGAGGATCATGAAGGCGCTGAAGAACACTGGGCGCAGGCTCGGCAGGACGATCTTCAGGTAGATGGTCGGCAGGCTCGCGCCATCGACCTGGGCGGCGCGGATGATCGACTGGTCGACGCCGCGCAAGCCGGCGAGGAACATCGCCATGACAAAGCCGGAGGCCTGCCACACGGCGGCGATCACCAGGCAGTACACCACGCGGTCCTGATCCACCAGCCAGTCCAGGCGGAAGCCTTCCCAGCCCCAGTCACGCAGCATCTTGTCCAGGCCCAGGCCAGGGTTGAGCAGCCACTTCCAGGCGGTGCCGGTGACGATCATCGACAGCGCCATCGGGTACAGGTAGACGGTGCGGATAAAGCCTTCCCTGCGGATGCGCTGGTCCAGCAGCACCGCCAGGAACACGCCGAGCACCAGGCTGATGCCGATGAACATGCCGCCGAACAGCGCCAGGTTCTTGCTCGCCACCCACCAGCGGTCGTTGTCCATCAGGCGCATGTATTGCTGCAGGCCGACCCACTTGTAGCTCGGCATGAAGCTGGAATTGGTGAAGGACAGAATGAACGTCCAGATGATGTAACCGTAAAAACCGACCAGGACGATCAGCATGCTTGGCGCCAGGACCAACTTGGGGAGCCAGCGCTGCAGCGCGTCGAACGGTGAGGCTTTGCTGAAAACCGCCACAGAGCTCATCGGGATAATCCAATTGAAGAAGTGAGGTCCGACACGCCCCCTGTAGGAGCGAGCTTGCTCGCGATAGCGATCCGACTGCCGACACCTCTGTCGAATGTCATGCAGTCATCGCGAGCAAGCTTGCTCCTACAGGGGAAAGAGCCGTCAGATAAATCGCCGCAGGCAGGCCTGCGGCATTCGGAGTTACTGAGCAGCCTTGACCGCCGACGCCAGCTGCGCACTGGCCTTGGCCGGGTCCGCGTCCTTGTCGTTCATGAAGTTGGTCACCACATCGAAGATCGCGCCCTGCACGGCCAGGGAGGTGGCCATGTTGTGCGCCATGCTCGGTTGCAGGCCGCCGGTCTTGTCATCGGCCAGGAAGTCCTTGGCCGCCGCCTGGGCGCAGGAGTCGAAGCCTTGCGCGGCCATGTCGTTGAGCATGTCGGTGCGCACCGGGATCGAACCCTTGTTGATGCTGAAGACCTTCTGGAAGTCCTTGCCCAGGGCGACCTTGGCCAGGTCCTGCTGCGCGGCGATATCGCCCTTGCGATCGGCCTTGAGCTTGAACACCGCCAGGGAGTCGATGTTGTAGGTGAAGGCTTTGTCGGTGCCCGGGAAGGCCACGCACTGGTAGTCCTTGCCGGCGACTTTCTTCGCCGCGGTCCACTCGCTCTTGGCCCAGTCGCCCATCATCTGCATGCCGGCCTTGCCGTTGATGACGTCGGCGGCAGCGATGTTCCAGTCACGCCCGGCGCGGTTCGGGTCCATGTAGCCGGTGACTTTCTTCAGCTCGGTGAAGGCCTTGGTCATCTCCGGGCCGGCGAGGGTCTTCTGGTCCAGGTCGACCAGGGCTTTCTTGTAGCCATCGGCGCCCATGACCGAGAGCACCACGTCTTCGAACACGGTGCTGTCCTGCCATGGCTGGCCGCCGTGGGCCAGGGCGATGAAGCCGGCGGCCTTGAGCTTGTCGCCGGCGGCATAGAATTCTTCGAGGGTGGTCGGGGCCTTGTCGATCCCGGCCTTCTTGAAGACTTCCGGGTTGATCCACAGCCAGTTGACGCGGTGGATGTTCACCGGCACGGCGACATAATCACCTTCGTACTTCACGGTGTCGGAGACTTTCTTGGAAAGCAGACCGTCCCAGTTTTCCGACTTGGCCACGTCTTTCAGCGCGTCGGTGCTGAGCAGGCCGGTGCTGCCCCACTCCTGGATGTCCGGGCCCTTGATCTGGGCAACGCCCGGCGGGTTGCCGGACACGGCGCGGCTTTTCAGCACGGTCATGGCCGTGGCACCGCCACCGCCGGCGACTGCGCCGTCTTTCCAGGTGAAACCGTCTTTTTCGACTTGGGCCTTGAGCACATCGACCGCCGCTTTTTCACCGCCGGAAGTCCACCAATGGACGACTTCCACGGAACCTTTGGCATCGGCGGCAACGGAAACGAGAGGGAACGCACTGAGGGGAAACAACGAGGCAACGGAAATGACAGCAGCTAGACGAGAAATCGCATTCATCTGAGGTGTACCTTTCTTGTTGTTATGCATGCAAGTCTGGTGCTTGCGCTGCATAGGATTCTAAACAGGGGACCCACCCGCACAGGTAACGAAGGGATGCGCGAATGTCACCACATGGTTACACAATGCCCAGTCTAGACACTTCGGCCAAGGCCGATGCCATGCTCGGTGCCAGGGGCAGGCGCGGAATCAGCACCGCCTGCCAGGCGTGATACAGGTCCGGCTTGCCGGCCCAGATCTCGGCGCTGGGCCTGTTGCTGCTGTCCAGCTCGTGGTGCCAGCTGCCGTGCAGCGGGTCGATGAAGTGCTCGGCAGTGAACTCCCAGAAGCGCCGATACCAGGTTTCGTACTGCGCCTCCCCGGTGCGTTGCAGCAAGGCACTGGCCGCCGCCGCGGCCTCGGCGTGGGTCCAGTGCAAGCGCTGGCGCACCACGGGGCGCTGCTGCCAGTCCAGGGTGTAGACGATGCCCGGCGCGCCATCGACGTCCCAGGCGTCACGGCAGGCGTTCTCGAAGAGTTTCTGGGCATCCAGCAGCAGCCAGCCGGGGCTGAGCATGCCGGCCTGGCAGCGCGCGGCTTCCAGGTGCAGCAGCAGGCGGGCCCACTCGAAGGCGTGCCCGGGGGTGGTGCCATAGGGGCGGAAACCGTCGGCCGGATGTTCCTGGTTGTAATCCGGCAGCGGCTGCCACTGCCGGTCGAAATGCTCGATGACCCGGTAATCACCGGCGGCGGCATGCTCATGGATGACCCGCTCGACAATGTGCAGGGCACGGTTGAGCCAGCGCGGGTCCTGGGTGACATCGGCCAGGGCGAGGAACGCCTCGGTGGCGTGCATGTTGCTGTTGGCGCCGCGATAGGCCTCCTCGCCGCTCCAGTCACGGTTGAAGGACTCGCGCATCGCGCCCTCCTCCTCGCTCCAGAAATGCGTTTCGATGACCCGGATCGCCTCCGCCAGCAAGGCCTCGGCGCCGGGGCGCGCGGCCACCACCGCGGAACTCGCCGCCAGGGCGACGAAGGCATGCAGGTAGGCGGCCTTGCCGCTATTGCCGTCGCCCTGTCCAGGGCTGGCGAACCAGCCGCCGTACTGGCCATCGTGCAGCGCACCGTTGAGCGCGGCGATGCCGTGGTCCACCAGCGCGGCGTAGCCGGGAATGCCCTGGATATGGGCCATGGCGAAACTGTGGGTCATGCGCGCGGTGTTCATGGTGCCGGCGCGGGCACCGCTCGGCAGGCGCCCGCGCTCGTCCAGGTCGCCGAAGCCTTCGGGCAGCCGTGCCGCGCGGGCGAACCCCAGCAGGCGCTGGCCTTCGGCGGCCAGCCATTGATGATGGACAGGAGCGTTCAGCCAGCTGCTGAACGTCAGTGGAATACTGTTCATGGCGAACCTGTTGTTGTTCTTATCAAGGCCTTGAGTCTAAACAACGGGTTCGCGCGGGCAGGTAACGAAGGTCACAGGAAATGTCACCAAGCCGTGACAAACACCTTGATTCCGTAGGAGCGAAGCTTGCTCGCGATAAAGGACAACGCGTCGTGTCAGATACGACGCTTCGCGGGCAAGCCTCGCTCCTACAGAGGCATCAATCCATGGAGCGCGGCAGGTACAGGGTTACGCGCAAACCGCCTTCGCGCAGGTTCTGCAGGCTGACCTCGCCGCCATGGCTGTGGGCGATGTTGCGCGCGATGCCCAGGCCCAGGCCGTAGCCCTGCTGCTGGCCGGACAGGCGAAAGTGCGGCTCGAACACCTGCTCCAGGCGCTGCTCCGGCACGCCCGGGCCTTCGTCGTCGACATGCAGGATGAACGCATTGGCATCGTCGTCGATGTGCAGGTGGGCGTTCTGCCCGTACTTCAGCGCGTTGTCGATCAGGTTGCCCATGCAGCGCTTGAGCGCCAGGGGCTTGCCCGGATAAGGCGCCAGCGCCCGCCCCTGCTGGGTCACGCGGCCGTTGCCGTTGGGCGCCAGGTAAGGCTCCACCAGGCAGTCGAGCACCTGGTTGAGGTCCACCGGCTCGATGTTCTCGTGGATATCGGTGTCCTTGACGCATTGCAGCGCGCCCTTGACCAGCAACTCCAGCTCATCCAGGTCGCGGCCGAACTTGGTTTGCAACTGCTCGTCCTCCAGCAGTTCGACCCGCAGCCGCAGCCGGGTGATGGGCGTGCGCAGGTCGTGGGAAATCGCACTGAACAACTGGCTGCGTTCGGTCAGGTAACGGCTGATGCGCTCGCGCATGGCATTGAAGGCCCGGCCGACTTCCACCACTTCGCTACCGCCGCCTTCGGCCACCGGCTGCACATCGGCGCCCAGGGACATGTCCCGCGCGGCCCGCGCCAGGCGCTTGAGCGGCCGGCTCTGCCAATGCACCAGCAGGCCGATGAACAGCAGCAGGAAACCGCTGGTGAGCACGATGAACCACACCTGCTGCGCCGGCAGCCCCTGCTCTTCGAGGCTGGTGTAGGGCTCGGGCAACAGTGAGGCGATGTACAGCCACTCCCCCGGCGCCATCTGGATCTGGGTGACCAGCACCGGCGGGTTCACCGGTTCCAGGGTCAGGGCGTAGTGGGCCCAGGAACGCGGCAACTCATCGAGTTTCAAGCCGCCGTTGAAAATCCGCAGGTCCTCGGGGCTGACGAAGGTCACCGAGATGTAGGCGTCGTTACCCAGGGATTGGCGCAGCACTTCCTCCACCGCCTTGAGCACCGCCTGCTTGCGTGGCGTGATGGGCAGCACTTCCATGCCCAGCGGCTTGTCGTTGAGGGTCACGACAAAACGGGTGCCGCCCATGCTGCGCAACTGGTCGAGCACCAGCGGCCGGTACGCCACCGGCAGCGAGCGAAAGTAGCTGACGCTGGCGGTCATCGAATGGGCCAGGCTGCGGGCGCTGGTGACCAGGCCTTCGAGCTGGGTGGCGCGCAATTGCGACACCCAGATCACGCTGGACAAGGTTTGCGCGAACAACACCGCCAGCAGCGTCAGCAGCAACATCCGGCCCAGCAGCGAACGCGGCACCGGCACCCGCGCCAGCAACTTGCGCGGCCACTCAGTGAGCATTGCCGGCAACCACATTGGCTGCCAACTGGTAACCGCTGCCGCGCACGGTACGGATCAGCCGCGGCGGTTTCTCGGTGTCGCGCAGGCGCTGGCGCAGGCGGCTGACCGCCATGTCGACGATACGGTCCAGGGGCATCAGTTCTCGGCCGCGGGTGGCATTGCCGATGGTGTCGCGGTCGAGGATTTCCTGGGGGTGGTCGAGGAACAGCTTGAGCAGGGCGAAGTCGGCGCCGGAGAGGATCACTTCCTCGCCGTCGTTGTGGAACAGCCGGTGGCTGACCATGTCCAGGCGCCATTCGTCGAAGCACAGCACCTCGCCACCGGTGCGCTCCTGGCCGAACTGCGCACGGCGCAACAGGGCCTTGATCCGCGCCTGCAACTCGCGAGGGCTGAAGGGCTTGCCCAGGTAATCGTCGGCCCCCAGCTCCAGGCCGATCACCCGGTCGGCTTCGTCGGAGCTGGCGGTGAGCATGATGATCGGCACCTGGCCGACCCGCGGATGCTGGCGAATCCAGCGGCACAGGCTGAAGCCGTCTTCGTCCGGCAGCATCACGTCGAGAATCACCAGGTCGCTCGGCGCCTCGTTCAGCGCCTGGCGAAAGCCGGCGCCGTTGGGCGTGCTGCGGACCTGGAAGCCGGCGCGACTGAGGTAGGTCTCCAGCAGCTCGCGGATTTCCTGATCGTCATCAACCAACAAGATCGACTTACTGACTGAACTCACGCGGGCCGTCCTTTGTTGTTATGGATGGGGCCGGATTATGCCTTACCGATCAACGAAACGTAGATACCAAGGCTCTGTAGCCGCTGCCGAGCCTGCGAGGCTGCGATCGACCTGGGCGGCATTCCGACGAAGCGGGCGCAGGGATTTAAAGATCGCTGAAGGCCTTCGGCCTTATCGCAGCCTCGCAGGCTCGGCAGCGGCTACGGATGTAGTGCACTGGATCAGGCGAACGCCTGCTCCAGCGCCACCCCGGCACCGGTCAGGCCCGAGTACGGCGCCGTCACCAGCCACACCGGAATGCCCTTGAAGTAATCGCTCATGCAGCCCTTGTCGGCAAAACAACGGGCAAAACCGCTTTCGACGAAAAAGTCGGCGAACCGCGGGATCACCCCACCAACGATGTACACGCCACCGCGCCCACCCGTGGTCAACACGTTGTTGCCCGCCACCCGGCCCAGCCAGCAGCAGAACTGCTCGAGCACTTCCAGGGCGATGGGGTCGCCGGCCAGGCCCGCGGCGGTGATGGCTTCCGGGGTATCGAGCAACGGCTCGTGCCCGTCCACCGCGCAGATCGCCCGGTACACCCGGGGCAAGCCGCCGCCGCTGAGCGCGGTCTCGGCGCTGACGTGGCCGATCTCGCTGTAGAGGTGCTGCCACAACTGGGTTTCCCGCGGGCTGCTCAACGGCAGGTCGACATGCCCGCCCTCGCCCGGCAAGGCGGCCCAGCGGCCTTCGCCCAGATCCAGCAGGGTGCCGACGCCCAGGCCGGTGCCCGGCCCGATCACCACCGCCGGGCGCAACGGCTCGGCGGTGCCTTCGCAAACCACCCGGAACTCGCCGGGCTGCAGGCGGGTCATGCCCAGGGCCATGGCCGAGAAGTCATTGACCAGCAGCAGCTCATCGACCTGCAAGGTCTGGCAGAAGGCCTTGCGGCTCAGGCGCCAGTGGTTGTTGGTAAAACGAAATTCGTCGCCGCCGACCGGGCCGGCCACCGACAGGCACACCGCGCCGATCGCACCCGGCGCCAGGCCGAGACCGCCCAGGTAGACGCCGATGGCTTCTTCCGGGCTGGCGTGGTCCGCCGTCGCCAGCACCTGGATCGACTCCAGGCGCTGGTCTTTCCACAACGCAAAACGCGCATTGGTTCCACCAATGTCACCGACCAGCGCTAACTTCACTTAAGGTTCTCCAGGGCAGAGGTAAAGGCGCTGGCGCCCTGCTCCGCCGAGCTGAAGGCCATGCGCATGAAACCGAACAATTCGCGGCCGCTGCCGACGTTGTTGCCCAGCAGGCCCTTGGCCGGCTCGCGGGCGGCGAATTCGTCGGCGTCTACCTTAAGCTCCAGCGTGCCCTTTACGCCATCCACGCGAATGATGTCGCCGTCGCGTACTCGCGCCAGCGCGCCGCCGACCTGGGCTTCCGGGCTGACGTGGATCGCCGCCGGGATCTTGCCCGAGGCCCCGGACATGCGCCCGTCGGTGACCAGCGCGACCTTGAAGCCGCGGTCCTGCAACACGCCGAGGAACGGCGTCATCTTGTGCAGTTCCGGCATGCCGTTGGAGCGCGGGCCCTGGAAGCGCATCACCGCCACGAAGTCTTTCTCCAGCTCGCCGGCCTTGAACGCATCGGCCAGGTCCTGCTGGTCCTGGAACACCACCGCCGGCGCTTCGACGATCTGGTGCTGCAGCGCCACGGCGGAGACTTTCATCACCCCGCGACCGAGGTTGCCTTCCATCACCCGCAGGCCGCCTTCCGGCGAGAACGCGCGGGCCACCGGGCGCAGGATGTTTTCGTCGAGGCTTTCGATCGGGCCGTCGCGCCACACCAGCTTGCCGTTGTCCAGGAAGGGTTCCTGGGTGTAGCGGCTCAGGCCACGGCCGGCCACGGTGTTGACGTCTTCGTGGAGCAGGCCGGCTTCCAGCAGTTCGCGGATCAGGAACGCCATGCCACCCGCGGCCTGGAAGTGGTTGATGTCGGCCTTGCCGTTCGGATAGACGTGGGACAGGGTCGGCACCACCTCGGAGAGGTCGGCCATGTCCTGCCAGGTCAGCTGGATGCCCGCGGCCTGAGCGATCGCCGGCATGTGCAGGGTGTGGTTGGTCGAACCGCCAGTGGCGTGCAGGGCAACGATGGAGTTGACCAGCGAACGCTCGTCGACGATCTCGCCGATCGGCGTGAAGTTGCCGCTCTGCGCGGTCAGGCGGGTGACCTGCTGCGCCGCCTCATGGGTCAGGGCATCGCGCAGTGGCGTGTAAGGGTTGACGAAGGACGCGCCCGGCAAGTGCAGGCCCATGACTTCCATCAGCAGCTGGTTGGTGTTGGCTGTGCCGTAGAAGGTGCAGGTGCCCGGGCTGTGGTAGGACTTCATCTCCGATTCCAGCAGCTCTTCGCGGGTCGCCTTGCCCTCGGCGTAACGCTGGCGCACGTCGGCCTTTTCCTTGTTGGAAATGCCCGAAGGCATCGGCCCGCCCGGGACGAAGATGGTCGGCAGGTGGCCGAAGCGCAGCGCGCCCATCATCAGGCCCGGGACGATCTTGTCGCAGATGCCGAGCATCAGCGCGGCGTCGAACATGTTGTGGGACAAGGCCACCGCGGTGGACAGCGCGATCACCTCGCGGCTCGGCAGGCTCAGCTCCATGCCGGCCTCGCCCTGGGTCACGCCATCGCACATGGCGGGGGTGCCGCCGGCGAACTGGCCGACCGAGCCCATCTCGCGCAGGGCCTTCTTGATCTGTTCGGGAAAGTGCTCATACGGCTGGTGCGCCGAGAGCATGTCGTTATATGACGAAACAATTGCCACGTTGGCGGCATTCATCATGCGCAGGCTGTGCTTGTCTTCCGAGCCGCAGCCGGCAACGCCGTGGGCGAAGTTCGCACACTGCAGCTTGCCCCGTTGCGGGCCATCGCTGGCGGCGCCGCGGATCAGGGCGAGGTAAGCCTCGCGAGTGGCGCGACTGCGGGCGACAAGCCGTTCGGTGACCTCAAGAACGCGGGGATGCATGTGTAGAACTCCAGGCTAACGGATGTGGCGACCTGTTTGTCTATGCTGGTCAAAACGCCCGCGGCACAGGGGATGGCAGAGGGTTTCTTGACCATTTGGACCAGTTGATTCAGGTCACTCGTTGTAGATAAAACAAAATATTGCCATCAAAAAGGCTTGTTTTCTATTTTTTTGCGAATAATCTTGTAATTCCAACAACAAAACTACGGCAGGCGCTTTTCTAATGACTCTACGAATCGCAATCAATGGTTTTGGCCGCATCGGCCGCAACGTCCTGCGCGCACTTTATACCCAAGGCTATCGTCAGGATCTGCAGATCGTCGCCATCAACGATCTGGGTGATAGCTCGATCAATGCCCACCTGCTCAAATACGACACCGTCCACGGCACCTTCGATGCCGAGGTGCAGCACGATCAGGAAAGCCTGACCGTCAACGGCGACCGGATCGCCGTCAGCGCCATCCGCAATCCGGCCGAACTGCCCTGGGCCGCCGAGAAGATTGACGTAGTATTCGAATGCACCGGCCTGTTCACCGACCGTGCCAAGGCCGCCGCCCATCTCAGCGCCGGCGCCCGCAAAGTGATTATTTCCGCCCCGGCCAAAGGCGCCGACGCCACCGTGGTGTATGGCGTGAACCACGACATTCTGCGCCAGTCGCACCAGATCATTTCCAACGCTTCGTGCACCACCAATTGCCTGGCGCCGGTGGCCCAGGTGCTGAACCGCGAGCTGGGCATCGAAAGCGGGCTGATGACCACCATCCACGCCTACACCAACGACCAGAACCTGACCGACGTCTACCACAGCGATCCGTACCGCGCCCGCTCGGCCACCCAGAACATGATCCCGAGCAAGACCGGCGCGGCCGAAGCCGTGGGCCTGGTGCTGCCGGAGCTGGCGGGCAAGCTGACCGGCATGGCGGTGCGCGTCCCGGTGATCAACGTATCGCTGGTGGACCTGACCGTGCAGCTCAAGCGCAACACCACCGCCGAGGAGGTCAACGCCCTGCTCAAGAGCGCCAGCCAGCACTCGAAGATCCTCGGCTACAACAGCCTGCCGCTGGTTTCCAGCGACTTCAACCACAACCCGCTGTCGTCGATCTTCGACGCCAATCACACCAAGGTCAGCGGCGGCAAGCTGCTCAAGGTCCTGGCCTGGTACGACAACGAGTGGGGCTTCTCCAACCGCATGCTGGATAACTGCCTGGCCCTGTGCAGCGCCGAGTAAACCCACGGCCTGCGGCGCGGGAGCTGCCGCAGGCTGCGATCTTTTGATCTTCACATTCGAGGTTCAAGCGCGCAAAGATCGCAGCCTCGGCAGCTCCTGCAGACTCTCTCCCTCCCGGAGCCACCACCGATGATCGGTATCAGCTTCACCCAGGCCAGCATGGCGGCGCGCAAGCGCATCGCCCTGGTGGCCCACGACCATTGCAAGAGTTTCCTCCTCGACTGGGCCGAGCGACAGAAAGACCGGCTCGCCGAGCACGACCTGCTGGCCACCGGCACCACCGGCCAGTTGCTGCACCAGCGCCTCGGCCTGCCGGTGGAAAGCATGATCAGCGGCCCCCTGGGCGGCGACCAGCAACTCGGCGCGCGGATCGCCGAGCAGCGGGTGGACATGCTGGTGTTCTTCTGGGACCCCTTCGAACCCCAGCCCCACGATCCGGACATCAAGGCCCTGCTACGGGTCGCGGCGGTCTGGAACATTCCCGTGGCCTGCAACGAATGCAGCGCCGACTACCTGCTCAGCAGCCCGCTGATGGAGCAGGCGCACAACTACCGGATTCCGGACTACCCGGCCTACCTCTCCGGGCGTCGATGATTCACTCAGGGCTTGACCTTCGACGTAGATGATAAGCATTATCATCTGCTGAAAAAATCAGCCAGGTCCTGTTGTGAGCCAATCCCGCTTCAATCACGTCTTTCTCACCCAGCGCGTTTCGCTGCTGCGCACGCTGGAGCGGATGGTCAACAACCACAGCACCGCCGAGGACCTGCTGCAGGAAACCTACCTGCGGGTGACCCGGGCCCTGAGCGAACGGGCCATCGAGCACCTCGAACCCTTCGTCTTCCAGACCGCCCGCAACCTGGCGCTCGACCATCTGCGCGCGCGACGCATCCAAGCCCGCACCCTGCTCGAAGACGTGCCGGTGGACGTGGTCGAAAGCGTGGCCGCGCCCCTGAGCAGCGCCGAGGATGCCGCCCATGCCGAACAGTTGCTGGAACGCCTGAACATGAGCCTTGCCCAACTCAGCCCGCGCCAACAGCAGATCTTCATCCTCAGCCGCCTGCACGGCCACAGCTACCTGGAAATCGCCGAGAAGCTCGAGGTCTCCCAGAGCACCGTGCAAAAGGAACTGAAGCTGATCATGGCCATCTGTATCGGCGTCGCCGAGCGCTTGAACGGTCATTGAGGCCCAGCCGGACGGGCGTCAGCCGCAGCCCTTTGCTACCCTTGACCGCCCTGCGCTCTCCATCTAAAAAACAGCCGTGCACAGACACAGCCGAGGAACACCCGTGACGGACATCCACCGCACCCAGCCGACCGCCCAGGACGGGGAAACAGCCACTCGCCGTACTGCGGATCAGGCCATGGACCAGGCCCTGGACTGGCTGATCCTGCTGGAGAACCCGAGCCCCGAGCAGACCCGGCAATTCCATGACTGGTTGAACGCCTCGCCCCTGCACAGCGCAGCCTTCGACAAGGCCCAGGCGATCTGGAACGGTCCGCAAGTGGTGCGCTGCGCGCAAAACCTGGACACGCAAAAACCCAAGCTCAGCCTGCTGTCGCGCCTGCGTCCGCACTGGCGGCCCCTGGCGACCGCGGCGGTGCTGATCCTCGGTTTGTTCAGTTTCAGCAACCTGCCCCTGCGCCTGCAGGCCGATCACCTGACCGTGGTCGGCGAGCGCCAGCGCCTGCAACTGGAGGACGGCTCGAAAGTCCTGCTCAACACCAACTCGGCCTTCTCCAGCAGCATCGACGAGCGCCAGCGCGTGGCCCGCCTGTACCAGGGCGAAGCCTTCTTCGAGATCCCCGCCAGCCGCGGCCAGCCGCTGGAACTCGACGCCGGCCCGGTACGCGCCAGCGTGCGCGACACCGCCTTCGCCGTGCGTTACCTGGACGGCGTGGCCCAGGTGCGGGTGCAGCGCGGCGATGTCGACCTGCGCGCCACCCACGACGATGCCCGGGTGCGCCTGTCGGCCGGCGAAAGCATCCGCATCGGCCCCAACGGTTTCGACCGCCCGGCCAAGCTCGACCTCGACAAGGACCTGGCCTGGGTCCAGGGCCGGCTGGTGTTCGAGAACTGCCCGCTGAACCAGGTGCTGGCCGAATTGCGTCGGTATTACCCGGGCTGGATCGTCAACAACAACGAGCGCCTGGCCGATGTCGCGGTCACCGGCAATTACCGCCTCGACCAACCGCTGGACGTGGTGCGCTCCCTGGCTCACATCACCTCGGCGCGCCTGCAGGAATTCCCGGCGCTGGTCATCCTCAACTAAAGCGCATTTATTTTTACGCGATCGCTGTCGGTCGTTCGTCTCGTTATAGCCAATGCAATTGATTCGCATTAATCATGAGAATCAGCACCTATAAAGATTCGTGCGACACGGAGCGCTATCGATGTCCTCTCGCCTCAACAGCCGGTCCTCTTCATCCTCCCGCCAGGCCCGCCTGCAGAACTGCACGCTGTCCCTGCTGACCGCCGCCATCCTGCTGGCCGGGACCGCGCCAGTCATGGCCGCCACCGCCGGGGCCAAGACCCTGCCAGCACGCAACATGGGCGACTACAGCTTCGCCATCGACCAGCAACCGCTGGTGTCGGCGCTGAACGCCTTTACCGCCGTCACCGGCTGGCAGGTCGGCCTGACGGCGGAACTGGGCGAAGGCATCGCTTCCCCGGGCGTGCGCGGTTCGCTGCCACCGGAAAAAGCCCTGGACCGCCTGCTGATGGGCACCAACCTGAGCTACCGCAAGCTGGGCGCCAACAACATAGTCCTGGAAAAACGCGCCAGCGGCGGCGCCCTGAACCTGCAACAGGTGACCATCAGCGCCACGCGCCAGGAACAGGACGTCAGCAGCGTGCCCAGCACCGTGACCGTGCATGACCGCCAGGACCTGGACCGCAACAACGTCAACACCATCAAGGATCTGGTGCGCTACGAGCCGGGCGTTTCGGTCGGCGGAGCCGGCCAGCGCGGCGGTGGCATCAGCGGCTACAACATCCGCGGCATCGACGGCGACCGTATCCTGACCCAGGTCGACGGCGTGGAGATTCCCAACGGCTTCTTCAACGGCCCCTATGCCAAGACCCAGCGCAATTACGTCGACCCGGAAATCATCAAGCGCGTGGAGATCCTCCGCGGCCCGGCCTCGGTGCTGTACGGCAGCAACGCCATCGGCGGCGCGGTCAGCTACTTCACCCTCGACCCGGACGACATCATCAAGCCCGGTAAAGACGTCGGCGCGCGCCTGAAGACCGGCTACAGCTCGGCCGACGACAGCTGGCTGAAATCCGCCACTGTGGCCGGGCGCAGTGGTCAGTTCGACGGCCTGCTGCACTTCAGCCAGCGCGACGGCCACGAGACCGACTCCTATGGCAGCCACAACGGCACCGGCCTGGCGCGTACCGCCGCCAACCCGGAAGACGTGCGCACCAGCAACGTGCTGGCCAAGGCCGGCTGGAACTATGCCGACGACGCGCGCCTGGGCCTGACCTACGAGAAGTACAAGGACGACCGCGACACCAACCAGAAGAGCGCCGTGGGCGGCCCGTTCAACGCCGGCCAACCGCTGGGCATGTACCGCTCGCGCACCGGTAACGACACCATCACCCGCGAACGCTTCGGCCTGGACAACAACTTCGCCCTCGACAGCCTTCTGGCCGACCACGTGAAGTGGAGCCTGAACTACCAGATCGCCAAGACCGACCAGAGCACCCTGGAAAACTACTTCCCGTTCAGCCGCAACGTCATGCGCAGCCGCGAAACCCTCTACCAGGAAAAACAGTGGGTCTTCGACGCCCAGGCCGACAAGGCCTTCGCCATCGGTGAAACCGAGCACCTGCTGACCTACGGCACCACCATCAAGCAGGAAAAGGTCACCGGCTCGCGCAGTGGCAGCGGCACCTGCCTGGCGGTCGGTCGCGGTTGCACAGCGGTCGGCGCCATCAGCCCCTCCGACGTGCTGAAGAAGTCCAGCGACTTCCCCGACCCGACCATCAACACCTACAGCCTGTTCGCCCAGGACCAGATCAGCTGGAACCAGTGGACCTTCCTGCCGGGCCTGCGCTACGACTACACCCAGCTCAAACCGCACATCACCCAGGAGTTCCTCAACACCGTGGCCGCCGATGGCAATGGTGAGGTGAGCGACCAGAACAAGACCTGGCACCGGGTATCGCCCAAGTTCGGCCTGACCTATGCCCTGAGCGACCAGTACACCTGGTACGGCCAGTACGCCGAAGGTTTCCGCACCCCGACCGCCAAGGCGCTGTACGGCCGCTTCGAGAACACCACCACCGGTTACCGCGTGGCGCCGAACTCGAACCTCAAGCCGGAGAAAAGCCAGAGCTATGAAACCGGCCTGCGCGGCAACTTCGAGTCCGGCAACTTCGACGTGGCGGTGTTCTATAACAAGTACCGCGACTTCATCAACGAAGACGCGGTGACCCCGGGCTACGACGAACTGACGTTCCAGAGCAACAACATCAAGCACGCCACCATCAAGGGCGTGGAAGTCAAAGGCCGGCTCAACCTCGACGCCCTGGGCGCGCCGCAGGGCCTGTACACCCAGGGTTCGGTGGCCTATGCCTACGGTCGCAACAACGACACCGGCGAACCCTTGAACGCAGTCAACCCGCTGACCGGCGTGTTCGGCCTGGGCTACGACCAGGACCACTACGGCGCCCTGCTCAGCTGGACCCTGGTGAAGAAAAAGGACCGCGTCGACAGCAGCAGCTTCAAGACCCCGGACGGCACCAGCAGCCAGTTCAAGACCCCGGGCTACGGCGTGCTCGACCTGACCGGCTTCTACAAGGTCAGCGACGACGTCACCGTCAGCGCCGGTATCTACAACCTGGCCGACAAGAAGTACTGGCTGTGGGATGACGTGCGCGGCTACGACAGCGTCGGCGAAGCCGCCGTGCTCAGCCCGGCCAACCTCGACCGCCTGACCCAGCCGGGCCGCAACTTCGCGGTCAACCTGATCTGGGACATCTGACCCGGCCTGCCTCACTGCGCTTTTCGATGGGGCGCAGTGAGGATTTTTTACTGTGCCGCGTCTACTTGTTCGTCTAGTTAGCAAGTGCTTCTCATTTCAAGCCGCTCTTATTTTTAAGCAGCTCTCATTTCCATTGACCAAGGACATCGTCATGACCACCCAGGATTCCCCGCAGCGCCCGAGCCTGCGCTCCCAGCGCCTGAACCAGATCACCCACGAACCCCATGCCAGGCTCGACGCCCTGGTCAAGGCCCACGCGCCATTCGAAAGCGCCAGCAGCTTTGCCCGCTTCGTCGTCGCCCAGTACCTGTTCCAGTCCGAACTGGTCGCCCTGTACAACGACCCGGCGCTGATCGCCATCGTCCCGGACCTGGCAGAACGTTGCCGCGCCGAAGCGGCCAAGGCCGACCTGGCGGACCTGGAGACCGAAGTCCCGGCCCCGGTGGCGGGCGCGGTGCAGAACCCGAGCAAGGCCGAAGCCCTGGGCTGGCTGTTCGTCTCCGAGGGCTCCAAGCTCGGCGCGGCGTTCCTGATCAAGCGCGCGGTGGGCCTGGGCCTCGGCGAAACCTTCGGTGCCCGGCACCTGGGCGAGCCGGCCGGCGGTCGCGCCGAAGGCTGGAAAACCTTCACCCGCACCCTCGATGGCTTGGCGTTCAGTGCCGAAGAGGAAGCCGCGGCGGAAAAAGGCGCGCTGGATGCCTTCAACCGCTTTACCGTGCTGCTGGAAAAGGCCTACGACACGGCGCCTGAACTGGCCTGATTTTTTCGCCGGCCCCCTCGTTCCTGTATTGAAGGCGTAGACTCACGCCCGCTGCAGGAACGAACCCGCTGGCGTCAGCCGTTATTCCCACCCCTTGTGGATTGAGCCCCATGCTCGTCACCTCATCATCGAACCCATGACCGGCACAACCCGATCCCCGTCCAAGGCCTCCCGCCTGTTCTTCGGTTGCCTGGCTTACATCAGCCTGGCCATCGGCCTGATCGCCATCGTCGTCCCCGGCCTGCCGACCACCGAGTTCGTGCTCCTCGCCGCCTGGGCCGCGACCAAGAGCTCGCCACGCCTGAGCGCCTGGATGGAAAACCATCGCCTGTTCGGCCCCATCCTGAGCAACTGGCGCAACGGCCGGATCGTCAGCCGCCGGGCCAAGGTCAGCGCCACCGTCAGCATGCTGCTGTGCGCCGGCCTGATGCTGAGCCTGCTCAACCATCACTGGACCCTGTACCTGGCACTGGCCGGCATGGGCCTGGGCAACCTGTGGATCTGGTCGCGCCCGGAGGCTCTGGCCCAGGCCTCTTGATTCCTCTGCAAGAGCAGCCGGTCGACGTTCGGCTGCTCGCGACATGCCCTCCAGCGAAATCGCCCTCCTCCTCGTTTATGTCAAACACATGACCGCTCGTCGGCTTTTTCTCAGACAAATGCCGCCCAAGCCGATGTTCCGGGCATGGCGCTGAATGGACTTGGCGACCGGAGTCATCCGACTCACCGCTCACCCCTATCCATTCGCGAGATCGCCCCATGTTCGACTCTCTGTCCATTCGCCTGAAAATCGTGCTGTTGTCCGGACTCTGCCTGCTCGGTGTGGTGGGCCTGATCGTCGGGATGAACATCTACCAGACCAACCAAAACGATCAATTGGTCAGCAGCTCCAGCTCGCGAATGCTCACCGACAGCGTGCAGAACCTGCTGCAGGCCCGGGCCGCCGAGCAGGCGGTGCGGGTACAGAAAACCTTTGGCGAGAGCCTGCTGGTGATCACCGCCCTGGCCGACCAGATCAACGACCTGCGGGCCATGGCCGGCAAGCGTTCGTTGGACGCCGCGGCGCTACGTGAAGAGCTCAACCACAGCCTGAAAACCGCCTTCGAACGCAACACCAAGGTGCTGGGCATCTGGCTCGCCTACGAGCCCAACGCCCTCGACGGCAAGGACAGCGAGTTCGCCAACGATGCCGGCCACGCCTCCAACGAAGCCGGGCGCTTCGCCAGTTACTGGAGCCGTGCCGGCGGCACCGGGCTGAACACGGTGATGGTCGAAGAGGACATGAACAAGACCACCCTGAGCGTCAGCGGCACCCCCTACAACAGCTGGTACACCTGCCCGCGCGACAGCAAGCGCACCTGCCTGCTGGACCCCTACGCCGATACCGTGGGCGGCAAGCTGATGCTGATGACCACCATTTCCCTGCCGCTGATCGTCGACGGCAAAGTCATAGGCGTGGTCGGCGTGGACATCGCCCTGGATGCCCTGCAGGCCGCGGCCGCCGACTCCCAGCGCGGGTTGTTCGACGGCGCCGGACACATGCTGATCGTCGCCGGCAGCGGCATCCTCGCCGCCTACAGCAACGATGCGGCCAAGGTCGGCAAAGGCATCGCCGACACCCTCGGCGCCGAAGGCAGGGATGTGCTGCAACTGCTGGCCGGCAATACCCCGAAAATCCTCAAGCAGGGCGACCTGATCCGCGCCGTGTATCCGGTCAGCCCGATTGCCGATGCCCGCCCATGGGGCGTGGTGATCGACCTGCCGGAGCAAGTGCTGCTGGCCGACACGGTGAAACTGCAGGGCGTGCTCGACGACGCCCAGGCCCAGGGCACCCTGGTGTCGCTGCTGGTGGCGGCGGTCGCCGGCGTGATCGGCCTGCTGCTGATCTGGCTGACGGCCTCCGGCGTGACCCGGCCGATCAACAGCGTGGCGCAGATGCTCAAGGAAATCGCCAGCGGCGACGGCGACCTGACCCAACGCCTGAAGTACGGCAAGCAAGACGAACTGGGCGAGCTGGTGGGCTGGTTCAACCGCTTCCTCGACAAGCTGCAACCGACCATCGCGCAGATCAAGCAGAGCATCACCGACGCCCGCGGCACCGCCGACCAGTCCTCGGAGATCGCCCGCCAGACCAGCGAAGGCATGCAGGTGCAGTTCCGCGAAATCGACCAGGTGGCCACAGCCTCCAACGAAATGAGCGCCACCGCCCACGACGTCGCCAACAGTGCCTCGAACGCCGCCAACGCCGCCCGTGGCGCCGACCAGTCGGCCAAGGACGGCATGACTATCATCGAGCGCAGCACCCGCGACATCAGCACCCTGGCCGAGGAGGTCAGCAAGGCGGTGGTCGAGGTCGAGGCCCTGGCGGTCAACAGCGAACAGATCGGTTCGGTGCTGGAAGTGATCCGCAGCATTGCCGAGCAGACCAACCTGCTGGCCCTCAACGCCGCCATCGAAGCGGCGCGCGCCGGGGAAAGCGGCCGCGGCTTTGCCGTGGTCGCCGACGAGGTGCGCAACCTGGCCAAGCGCACCCAGGACTCGGTGGAAGAGATCCGCCTGGTGATCGAACGCATCCAGAGCGGCACCCGGGGAGTGGTGGCGACCATGCATTCGAGCCAGGCCCAGGCCCAGAGCAACGCCGGGCAGATCCAGCAAGCGGTGCAGGCCCTGGGCAAGATCAGCGACGCGGTCACGGTGATCAGCGACATGAACCTGCAGATCGCCAGCGCCGCCGAACAGCAGAGCGCGGTGGCCGAAGAGGTCAACCGCAACGTTTCGGCGATCCGCAGCGTGACCGAATCCCTCACCGAGCAGGCCACCGAATCGGCCCAGGTCAGCAGCCAGCTCAACGCCCTGACCACCCAGCAGATGAAGCTGATGGACCAGTTCCGCGTTTGACCTTGCCCCTGATTCTGTAGGAGCGAAGCTTGCTCGCGATGGTCGCCAACGATGACGCGCACTCACTGGCTCAACGCGGCGCTCTCCGGTTCATCGCGAGCAAGCTTCGCTCCTACGGGGGGCTGCGGCGCTTCACTTTTTTGATCTATGCTGCCCCCTCTCTTGCGGAGGGCCTGCAATGACCGATGTGCTGTCGTCTGTTCAAGCCGCGCTGGGCTTGCCTCGTACCCCGATTGCCATGACCTCGAGCGGCGCCCTGCCCTCGGCCTTCGCCGTGACCGAACTGGCCAGCGCCAGCATCGCCGCGGCCGGCCAGGCGGCGGCCGAGCTGCTGCTCAGCCAGACCGGGCGCCTGCCCACCCTGAGCGTCGACCAACGCCTGGCCTCCTTCTGGTTCGCCACCTCCCTGCGCCCGCGGGGCTGGAGCGTGCCGCCGCTGTGGGACCCGGTCGCCGGCGACTACGCCACCCAGGACGGCTGGATTCGCCTGCACACCAACGCGCCGCATCATCGGCGGGCAGCCGAACAGGTGCTCGGCCGGGTCGCGGATCGTCCGGCCATGGCCGCCATGGTCGCACAGTGGAACAAGAGCGACCTGGAGCAGGCGGTGGTCGCCGCCGGAGGCTGCGCCGCCGAGATGCGCGGCTGGAGCGAGTGGCAAGCCCATCCCCAGGGGCAGGCCGTGAATGCCGAGCCCCTGGTGCATTACCAGACCTGCAACGCCAGCGCCGCCCAGCCCTGGCGCGGATCGCTGGCCCGGCCCCTGGCCGGGATCAAGGTGCTGGACCTGACCCGGGTGCTGGCCGGGCCCATCGCCAGCCGTTTTCTCGCCGGGCTGGGCGCCGACGTGCTGCGCATTGACCCGCCGGACTGGAACGAGCCCGGCGTAGTCCCGGAAGTCACCCTGGGCAAACGCTGCGCCCGGCTGAACCTGCACGATGTCGCCGATCGCCTGGTCTTCGAAGGCCTGTTGGGGGAAGCCGATCTGCTGCTGCACGGCTACCGCGCCGATGCCCTGGAACGCCTCGGCTACGGGGCCGCCGAACGCCAGCGCTTCGCCCCGGGGCTGATCGATGTGTGCCTGAACGCCTATGGCTGGAGCGGCCCCTGGCAGAACCGCCGCGGATTCGACAGCCTGGTGCAGATGAGCAGCGGCATTGCCGAGGCCGGCCAGCGCTGGCAGCAGGCGGATAAACCCGTGCCGCTGCCGCTGCAGGCCCTGGACCATGCCACCGGCTACCTGATGGCCGCCGCCGCGATCCGCGCCCTGACCGAACGACTGCAAACCGGGGCTGCCGGCAGCGCACGGCTGTCACTGGCGCGGACCGCCAAGCTGTTGATCGAGCACTCCAATGGCAGCGCCGAGCCCGCCTTGCGCGGCGAAGACCAGGACGATCAAGGACTGCTGGTAGAGCAGACACCCTGGGGCCCGGCCCATCGCCTGCAAGTACCCTTGCAGATCAGCGGCACGCCCCTGCAATGGGCTTACCCCGCCAGCGACCTGGGCGCCCATCGGGCAAAATGGTGAGCCTGTAACGCGTACCCCTGTAGCCGCTGCCGAGCCTGCGAGGCTGCGATCGGCCGCAAAGCGGACGTAAAGCCGCGCATTACGTCATTCACACCGCGTGCGCAGGGTTGGCGAGGACTGCGTCCTCGATCGCAGCCTCGCAGGCTCGGCAGCGGCTACAGAAATGGGGATCAGGGGGCTACAACGCCGTCCACAAATGCTGCGCCGCGTAGCCGCGCCATGGCCGCCAGGCCTCGGCGCGGGCCAGCAACTGGCTGGCGCTGACCGGTCCGCCTTCGAGCGCCGCCAGAGCGTTGAGCAGGCCCACGTCCGCCGCGGGAAAGGCGTCCGCTTCACGGAACTGGCGCAGGGCCACGTAATGCGCGGTCCAGTCGCCGACACCCCACAGCGCCCGCAAGGCCGACAGGCTGTGTTCGAGGCTGGCCTTGGGGGCAAACAGCTGCGGATCGTCGAGCAGCGCCTGCGCCACGCCGGACAGGGTTCGGCCCCGACTGCGCGGCATGCCCAGGCTCGCCAGATCGGCGCCCGCCATCCGCCCCGGCTCGGGGAACACATGGCTCAACCCCGCTGGCGCCTCCCTGCAGCTCAATGGCTGGCCATACTGCGCCACCAGCTTGCCCGCCAGGCGGATGGCCGCCACCACCGTGATCTGCTGCCCCAGCACCGCGCGCACCGCCAGCTCGAAACCGTCCCAGGCACCGGGTACGCGCAGCCCCGGCCGCGAGGCGATCAAACGGGCCATCAGCGGGTCGGCGGACAGTTGCCGGTGAATCGGCGCCAGGTCGGTATCCAGGTCCAGCAGGCGGCGGATGCGCGCAACGATCCGCGCGTGGGCCTGCGGATCGGGAAAGTGCAGGGTCAGCGCCAGTGCATCGCTGTCGCCCGGGCTCACACTGAACCAGCCGTGTACGCCATCGAGGCTGATGCTGCGCGAGTAGCGGTCGCCACTGACAGTCTCCAGCCCCTCGATGGCCCGCGCCCGGAGAAAGGCCAGCATCGCCGGCCAGTCATAGGGCGGCTGGTAAACCAGCCTCACAGCGACAGCACACCGCTGTACAGGCCATAGGCGGCCAGGGTGGCCCCAGCGACCACGCAAGCGAAAATGCCCTTCTCGATGCCGGTGAACAAGGGCTCGCCCTGCTCGCGCTTGGCCTTGGCGAACAGGATCACCCCGGGGGCATACAGCAGGGCCGACAGCAGCAGGTACTTGACCCCACCGGCGTACAACAGCCAGACCGCGTAACACAGGGCCACGCCACCGATGCACAGGTCTTTCATGCGCTCGGCCGAGGCCTGCTCGTAGGTTTCGCCGCGGCCGCTGAGCAACACCGCATAGGCCGCCGACCACAGGTAAGGCACCAGGATCATCGACGAGGCGAGGTAGATCAGGCTGGTGTAGGTCCCGGCGGAGAACAGGGTAATCAGCAGGAACACCTGGATCATGCTGTTGGTCAGCCACAGGGCGTTGACCGGCACATGGTTGGCGTTCTCCTTTTTCAGGAAGGCCGGCATGGTCCGGTCGCGGGCCGTGGCGAACAGGATCTCGGCACACAGCAGCGCCCACGACAGCAAGGCACCGAGCAGGGAAACCGCCAGGCCGACGCTGATCAGCAACGCGCCCCAGGGACCGACGATGCGCTCCAGCACCGCCGCCAGCGACGGGTTCTGCAAGGTCGCCAGTTCCGGCTGGCTCATGATCCCCAGGGACAGCACGTTGACCAGCACCAGCAGGGCCAGCACGCCGATAAAGCCGATCACCGTGGCCCGGCCGACGTCCGCACGCTTCTCGGCCCGGGCCGAATAGACGCTGGCGCCTTCGATGCCGATGAACACGAAGACCGTGACCAGCATCATGTTGCGCACCTGGTCCATCACCCCGCCAAAGTTCGGGTTGCCACGGCCCCAGATGTCGCGGGTGAAGATGTCCGCCTTGAACGCCACCGCGGCAATCACGATGAACATCACCAGCGGCACGATCTTGGCAACGGTGGTCAGCAGGTTGATGAACGCCGCTTCCTTGATCCCGCGCAGCACCAGAAAGTGCACCGCCCACAACAGGACCGAGGCGCAGGCGATGGCCACCGGGGTGTTGCCCTGGCCAAACACCGGGAAGAAATAACCCAGGGTGCTGAACAGCAGCACGAAGTAGCCGACGTTGCCCAGCCAGGCACTGATCCAGTAGCCCCAGGCGGACGAAAAACCCATGTAGTCGCCAAACCCGGCCTTGGCGTAGGCGTACACCCCGGAGTCGAGTTCAGGCTTGCGGTTGGCCAGGGTCTGGAACACGAAGGCCAGGGTCAGCATGCCCACGGCGGTGATCGCCCAACCGATAAGGATCGCCCCGGCGTCGGCCCGGGCCGCCATGTTCTGCGGCAAGGAAAAGATCCCGCCGCCAATCATCGAACCCACCACCAGGGCGATCAAGGCGCCGAGTCGCAGTTTTTGTGTGGTTTGTGGCATGCCTACCTCTGCGTCCGGTCCAATTGTCCGACAACAAACTATATGAAATTAATTAACTTCCACAGATTGGAAACGGACTAAAAGAGTCAATTATTGATCTTTTGTGGATCAATCGACATGACGAGGATCAGAACATGTTGAATAGTTTGGCTTTTTATTATGCATAAAACCTAAATGCCATCATCGCGCCGGACAGCCTTATAACTTTTTAATGAGTTGCGCATTCTTGAAAGCGGGCTAGCTTCAATCTGGCGCCAATGAGAAGACCTTTCATCCGGAACCCGAGGCCTTATGGAATGGCGCTTTCAGGCTTCCCACCGGTTTCCGCAAAGACAGCTTAAGTCGTTCATTCACAATGGAATGTAGCAATGACCTGATCTAAATCAGCTGTTCGGATTTCTCGCAGATTTACTCTGACATCTCTCTTCTCCTGCAATGGAGTCACGCAATGTCTGACACTCCCGGAAAACTACGGCTTGGTGCGTTAGTCGCCTTGGTAGTCGGCTCGATGATTGGCGGCGGGATCTTTTCCTTGCCACAAAACATGGCGGCAAGTGCCGATGTAGGCGCTGTTCTTATTGGCTGGGCTATTACCGCTGTCGGTATGTTGACACTGGCTTTCGTGTTCCAGACCCTGGCCAACCGCAAGCCTGATCTGGACGGTGGTGTCTACGCCTATGCCAAGGCCGGTTTCGGCGATTACATGGGCTTTTCTTCGGCCTGGGGCTACTGGATCAGCGCCTGGCTGGGCAACGTCGGCTACTTCGTGCTGCTGTTCAGTACCCTGGGCTATTTCTTCCCGATCTTCGGCGAGGGCAATACTCCGGCCGCGGTGATCGGCGCCTCGCTGCTGCTGTGGGCCGTGCACTTTCTGGTACTGCGCGGGATCAAGGAAGCGGCGTTCATCAACCTGGTGACCACGGTCGCCAAGGTGGTGCCGCTGCTGCTGTTCGTGCTGATCGCCCTGTTCGCCTTCAAGCTGGACATCTTCACCGCAGACATCTGGGGCGTGAAGAACCCTGACCTGGGCAGCGTGATGAACCAGGTGCGCAACATGATGCTGGTCACCGTGTGGGTGTTCATCGGCATCGAAGGCGCGAGCATCTTCTCCGCCCGCGCGGAAAAACGCTCGGACGTGGGCAAGGCCACCGTGATCGGCTTCATCACCGTGCTGCTGTTCCTGGTGCTGGTGAACGTGCTGTCCCTGGGCATCATGACCCAGCCGGAGCTGGCGAAACTGCAGAACCCGTCGATGGCGGCGGTGCTCGAGCATGTGGTCGGCCACTGGGGCGCGGTGCTGATCAGCGTCGGCCTGATCATCTCGCTGCTGGGGGCGCTGCTGTCGTGGGTGCTGCTGTGCGCGGAGATCATGTTCGCCGCGGCCAAGGACCACACCATGCCGGAGTTCCTGCGCAAGGAGAACGCCAACCACGTGCCGGTCAACGCCCTGTGGCTGACCAATGCCATGGTGCAGATCTTCCTGGTCATCACCCTGTTCTCGGCCAGTACCTACCTGTCGCTGATCTACCTCGCCACCTCGATGATCCTGGTGCCCTACCTGTGGTCGGCGGCCTATGCCGTGCTGCTGGCGGTGCGCAGCGAAACCTACGAAGCGGCCCTGGCCGAACGCAAGAAAGACCTGCTGATCGGCTCCATCGCCCTGTTCTACGCGATCTGGCTGCTGTACGCCGGCGGGGTCAAGTACCTGCTGCTCTCCGCCCTGCTCTACGCCCCCGGCGCGATCCTGTTCGCCAAGGCCAAACGGGAGTTGGGCAAACCGATTTTCACCAACGTCGAGAAGCTGATTTTCGCCGCAGTGGTCATAGGCGCCCTGTTGGCCGCCTACGGGCTCTACGACGGCTTCCTGACCCTGTAACCGCACGATTGTTTCTACCTCTGGAGGATCACGGTAATGACCACGGAAAAAGTTAAGTACGGCGTCCATTCCGAAGCCGGCAAACTGCGCAAAGTCATGGTTTGCTCCCCAGGCCTGGCCCATCAGCGGCTGACCCCGAACAACTGCGATGAACTGCTGTTCGATGATGTGATCTGGGTCAACCAGGCCAAGCGCGACCATTTCGACTTCGTCACCAAAATGCGCGAGCGTGGGATCGAAGTCCTGGAAATGCACAACCTGCTGACCGATACGGTGCACAACCCCGAAGCCCTGAAGTGGATTCTGGATCGCAAGATCACCCCCGACACCGTCGGTGTCGGCCTGACCAACGAAGTGCGCAGCTGGCTCGAAAGCCTGGAGCCACGCAAGCTGGCCGAATTCCTGATCGGCGGCGTGGCCGGCGAGGACCTGCCGGAAAGCGAAGGCGCCAGCGTGATCAAGATGTACCGCGATTACCTGGGCCACTCCAGCTTCCTGCTGCCGCCGCTGCCCAACACCCAGTTCACCCGCGACACCACCTGCTGGATCTACGGCGGCGTGACGCTCAACCCGATGTACTGGCCGGCCCGGCGCCAGGAAACCCTGCTGGCCAGCGCCATCTACAAATTCCACCCCGAGTTCGCCAACGCCGACTTCGAAGTCTGGTATGGCGACCCGGACAAGGATCACGGCCAGGCCACCCTCGAAGGCGGCGACGTCATGCCGATCGGCAATGGCGTGGTGCTGATCGGCATGGGCGAGCGAACCTCGCGCCAGGCCATCGGCCAGCTTGCGCAATCTTTGTTCGCCAAGGGCGCGGTGGAAAAAGTCGTGGTCGCCGGCCTGCCGAAATCCCGCGCGGCGATGCACCTGGACACCGTGTTCAGCTTCTGCGACCGCGACCTGGTCACGGTCTTCCCGGAAGTGGTCAAGGAAATCGTGCCGTTCGTCATCCGCCCCGACACCAGCAAGCCCTATGGCATGGACGTGCGACGGGAGAACAAATCGTTCATCGAGGTGGTGGCCGAGTCCCTGAACCTCAAGCAACTGCGCGTGGTGGAAACCGGCGGCAACAGCTTCGCCGCCGAACGCGAGCAGTGGGACGACGGCAACAACGTGGTGGCCCTGGAACCGGGCGTGGTCATCGGCTATGACCGCAACACCTACACCAACACCCTGCTGCGCAAGGCCGGCGTGGAAGTGATCACCATCAGCGCCAGCGAACTCGGCCGCGGCCGGGGCGGCGGCCACTGCATGACCTGCCCGATCGTGCGCGACCCGATCGATTACTAAACGACTTTCCCCCGGCCACACCTCTGCGGTGCTGGCCGGGCCGAGTACAGAATCCCTGGAGAATCATCATGGCGTTCAACATCCACAACCGTAACCTACTCAGCCTCGAACACCACACCGAGCGCGAGCTGCGCTACCTGCTCGACCTGTCCCGCGACCTCAAGCGCGCCAAGTACACCGGCACCGAGCAGCAGCACCTCAAGGGCAACAACATCGCCCTGATCTTCGAGAAAACCTCGACCCGTACCCGCTGCGCCTTCGAGGTCGCCGCCTATGACCAGGGCGCCAACGTCACCTACATCGACCCGAACTCGTCGCAGATCGGCCACAAGGAAAGCATGAAGGACACCGCCCGCGTGCTCGGGCGCATGTACGACGCCATCGAGTACCGCGGCTTCAAGCAGGAAATCGTCGAAGAACTGGCGAAGTTCGCCGGTGTGCCGGTGTTCAACGGCCTGACCGACGAATACCACCCGACCCAGATGATCGCCGATGTGCTGACCATGCGTGAGCACGCCGACAAGCCGATCCACGACATCAGCTACGCCTACCTGGGCGATGCCCGCAACAACATGGGCAACTCCCTGCTGCTGGTGGGCGCCAAGCTCGGCATGGACGTGCGCATCTGCGCGCCAAAAGCCCTGTGGCCCCATGACGACCTGGTCAGCCGCTGCAAGCAGTACGCGCAAGAAAGCGGTGCCCGCATCACCCTGACCGAAGACCCGAAAGCCGCGGTCAAGGGCGTCGACTTCATCCACACCGACGTCTGGGTATCGATGGGCGAGCCGGTGGAAGCCTGGGCCGAACGTATCCAGCAACTGCTGCCGTACCAGGTCAACGCCGAGCTGATGAAGGCCACCGGCAACCCACGGACCAAGTTCATGCACTGCCTGCCGGCGTTCCACAACAGCGATACCAAGGTCGGCAAGCAGATCGCCGAGCAGTATCCGCACCTGGCCAACGGCATCGAAGTGACCGACGACGTGTTCGAGTCGCCGGCCTGCATCGCCTTCGAGCAAGCGGAAAACCGCATGCACACCATCAAGGCGATCCTGGTCTCGACCCTGGCCGACCTGTAACCCCGACGTCCGTGGCCGCCCGCCGGGCGGTCGGCCCTCGACCTGTAGGCGCGAGGCTTCCCCGCGAAGGCGTCCAACCTGACACCCCACCATCGCAGGCAAGCCACGCGCCCACGGGATCACCGAATTCTGGAAGGAATGCATTATGCGTATCGTCGTCGCACTGGGCGGCAACGCCCTGCTCCGCCGGGGCGAACCCATGACCGCGGACAATCAACGCGCCAATATCCGCATCGCCACCGAACAGATCGCCAAGATCCATCCCGGCAACCAGCTGGTGATCGCCCACGGCAATGGCCCGCAGGTCGGCCTGCTGTCGCTGCAGGCGGCGGCCTACACCTCGGTGTCGCCTTACCCGCTGGACGTGCTCGGCGCCGAAACCGAAGGCATGATCGGCTACATCATCGAACAGGAACTGGGCAACCTGCTGGATTTCGAAGTGCCCTTCGCCACCCTGCTGACCCAGGTCGAGGTCGATGCCAAGGACCCGGCGTTCCAGAACCCGAGCAAGCCCATCGGCCCGGTCTACAGCAAGGACGAAGCAGAAAAACTGGCCAAGGAAAAAGGCTGGGCCATCGCCCCCGATGGCGACAAGTACCGCCGCGTGGTGGCCAGCCCGAAACCCAAGCGCATCTTTGAAATCCGCCCGATCAAATGGCTGCTGGAAAAGAGCAGCATCGTGATCTGCGCCGGCGGTGGCGGCATTCCAACCCTGTACGGTGAGGACGGCAAGCTCCGGGGCATCGAGGCGGTGATCGACAAGGACCTGTGCTCGGCACTGCTGGCCGAACAGCTGGAGGCCGATCTGCTGGTGATCGCCACCGACGTCAACGCGGCCTTTATCGACTGGGGCAAGCCGTCGCAGAAAGCCATTGCCCAGGCGCACCCGGACGAAATGGAAAAGCTCGGCTTCGCCGCCGGCTCCATGGGACCGAAGGTCCAGGCGGCCTGCGAGTTCGCCCGCCATACTGGAAAAGTCGCAGTGATCGGTTCACTCTCGGACATCGAAGCGATCGTCCAGGGCAAGGCCGGTACGCGCATCAGCACGGCCCAGCCGGGCATCACTTACCGATAAGAGCAACTCAGGGTGCAGGCCGCTGGCCTGCACCACTCCCCATGCCTTGTAAAGGAGAGAGCCATGGCCCAGTTCGAACCCGGTCATTTACACATCGAGCGACACGCACTGACCAAGGACGATGTCAGCTACAACATCTGTATCGACTATGAAGTCGCGCAGGACCCCAAGGAAGGCAAAGGGATGCAGTTCAAGATGCATGGAACGATTCAGGGCAAGGAGCTCGATGAACCGTTCTTTCTGCCCAAGGATCAGGCTTACAACTTCGCCAGCAACGTGACGAAAATCGCCGAGAAGTATGGGATTCCCAAGGCACTGAGCAGCATCGGCTCGCTGCACAAATATTACGACGCGATGTTTGAGGATGTGCGGGTGCAGTTGAATATGAAATCCGGGGATCCAGTCAACCCCGAACACCTCGAGTAACCCCAGCCCGTGGGTCGCGGGCTTCCCCTGCCCGCTTAACCTGTAGGAGCGAGGCTGGCCCGCGATGAACTCAAGGACGCCGCGGCGTATCAGGCCAGGCTTCCCGCGTCATCGTTGAGGCTATCGCGAGCAAGCTTCGCTCCTACAGAAGCCCGTGGCCACGGCGAATTTCACCAAACAGCGTCCGCCAAGGCATACTTGCCACCCTCCGTTTTCCAGAACCCTTGACCGCCCCATGCGCATCCACGTCAGCTTTATCGACCGCGTCGGTATCACCCAGGAAGTCCTGGCCCTGCTCGGTGGGCGCAACCTCAACCTGGATGCGGTGGAGATGGTGCCGCCCAACGTCTACATCGACGCCCCGACCCTCAGCCCGCAAGTGCTGGAAGAGCTGCGCGACGCGCTGTTCAGCGTGCGCGGCGTGCAGGCGGTGACGGTGGTCGACATCCTGCCCGGCCAGCGCCGCCACCTGCAGCTCGACGCCCTGCTGGCGGCGATGACCGACCCGGTGCTGGCCCTGGACAGCGCCGGCAAGGTGCTGCTGGCCAACCCGGCGCTGATTGCCCTCTATGGCCGCGAGCCAGCCGGGGAAAGCGTGGCCGAGCTGTTCGACGACCCGGCGCTGCTGGAAACCTTGCTGGAACAGGGCTTTCGCTTGCCCCTGCGGGAAATCACTCTCAATGGCCAGACCCTGCTGCTGGACGCCACGCCGATCACCGACGCCGGCGCGCTGCTGACCCTGTATCAGCCCAATCGCATCGGCGAACGCCTGTCGGCCCTGCACCACGACCATGCCGAAGGCTTCGATGCCCTGCTCGGCGACTCCCCGGCCATCCGCACCCTCAAGGCCCGCGCCCAGCGCGTCGCCGCGCTGGATGCGCCGCTGCTGATCCAGGGCGAAACCGGTACCGGCAAGGAACTGGTGGCGCGAGCCTGTCACGCCATCAGTGCGCGGCACGGCGCGCCGTTTCTGGCGCTGAACTGCGCCGCCCTGCCGGAAAACCTCGCCGAGAGCGAGCTGTTCGGCTACGCCCCCGGCGCCTTCACCGGCGCCCAGCGCGGCGGCAAGCCGGGGCTGATGGAGCTGGCCAACCAGGGCACGGTGTTTCTCGACGAGATCGGCGAAATGTCGCCCTACTTGCAGGCCAAGCTGCTGCGTTTTCTCAACGACGGCAGCTTTCGCCGGGTGGGTGGCGACCGTGAGGTCAAGGTCAATGTGCGGATCCTCAGCGCCACCCATCGCGACCTGGAAAAGATGGTCGCCGAGGGCAGCTTTCGCGAAGACCTGTTCTATCGCCTCAACGTGCTGAATGTGGAAGTCCCGCCCCTGCGCGAGCGCGGCCAGGACATCCTGTTGCTGGCGCGCTACTTCATGCAGCAGGCCTGCGCGCAGATCCAGCGCCCGGTCTGCCGCCTGGCGCCCGGCACCTATCCGGCGCTGCTGGGCAACCGCTGGCCGGGCAACGTGCGCCAGTTGCAGAACGTGATCTTCCGCGCGGCGGCGATCTGCGAAAGCAGCCTGGTGGACATCGGCGACCTGGATATCGCCGGCACCTCGGTGGCGCGCCAGAACGACACCGAAGTCGAAAGCCTGGAACAGGCCGTCGAGGAGTTCGAGAAGGCATTGCTCGAAGGCCTCTACGTCAACTACCCCTCGACCCGCCAGTTGGCCAGCCGCCTGCAGACCTCCCACACCGCCATCGCCCATCGCCTGCGCAAATACGGCATCCCCAACAAGCCCTGAACCTGCCGCAGCTTTTGATGTTGTAGCCGCTGCCGCAGGCTGCGATCGCTCCCGCAGGGAGCGCAAGCTCTCAAGATCGCCGAAGGCCTTCGGCCTTATCGCAGCCTGCGGCAGCGGCTACAGGTGGCGTAGTCGCATCTGAAAGCGACCTCCACCTGTACTGAAAGCGCTACAGCGGAACGATATCGCTACAGCCGGTTGTAATCGGCGCTACGCAAGGCTTTGATCCCCATAGGCTTTTCCCTGGCCCTCCAGCTGTAGCGTTTTCGCTACAGCCGTTAGTTTCCAGCCACCATCAAGAACACATAACTCATTGATTAATAACAACTAAAAAACATTGGCCGCATTTTTGCTAAGGGCTTATCCATTCCGCTCGGCCCTGCACGAGCATTCAATCGCGTCCACCAGACGAATCTGGCCCCTTGAGGAGTTTCCATGAGCGAGTTGCGTTTTACTGAAGATCACGAATGGCTGCGTACCGAAGCCGATGGCAGCGTTACCGTCGGCATCACGGCTTTCGCGCAAAACGCCCTGGGCGATGTGGTGTTCGTGCAATTGCCGGAACTGCAGGCCTACGACAAGGGCGCCGAAGCCGCCACCGTGGAATCGGTAAAAGCCGCCAGCGGCGTGTACATGCCCCTGGACGGGGAAGTGGTGGAAACCAATCCGGCCCTGGAAACCAGCCCCGAGCTGGTCAACGAAGACCCGCTGGGCGAAGGCTGGTTCTTCCGCTTCATTCCCGCGGACGCCGCCGCTGTCGGCCAACTGCTGGATCAGGACGCCTACGACCGCCTGATCAAAGCCAACGCCGACGCCTGAGGAACCGCCATGACTCAAGTCAACCTGAGCACCGCCAACGAATTCATCGCGCGCCACATCGGCCCGCGCCAAGGCGACGAGCAAGCCATGCTCAACAGCCTGGGCTTCGACTCCCTGGAAGCCCTGAGCGCCAGCGTGATCCCCGACAGCATCAAGGGCACCAGCGTCCTCGACCTGCCCGCCGGGCAGAGCGAAGCCGACGCACTGGCCTCGATCAAGGCCATCGCCGCCAAGAACCAGCTGTTCAAGACCTACATCGGCCAGGGCTACTACAACTGCCACACGCCGTCGCCGATCCTGCGCAACCTCCTGGAAAACCCGGCCTGGTACACCGCCTACACCCCGTACCAGCCGGAAATTTCCCAGGGCCGCCTGGAAGCGCTGCTGAACTTCCAGACCCTGATCAGCGACCTCACCGGCCTGCCGATCGCCAACGCCTCCCTGCTCGACGAAGCCACCGCCGCCGCCGAAGCCATGACCTTCTGCAAGCGCCTGAGCAAGAACAAGGGCAGCCACACCTTCTTCGCCTCCAGCCATTGCCACCCGCAGACCCTCGACGTGCTGCGCACCCGTGCCGAGCCGCTGGGCATCGACGTGGTGGTCGGCGACGAGCGCAAGCTGACCGACGTCAGCCCGTTCTTCGGCGCGCTGCTGCAATACCCGGCGAGCAACGGCGACCTGTTCGACTACCGCGAACTGACCGAGCGCTTCCACGCCGCCAACGCCCTGGTGGCGGTCGCCGCCGACCTGCTGGCGCTGACCGTGTTGACCCCACCGGGTGAATTCGGCGCCGACGTGGCCATCGGCAGCGCCCAGCGCTTCGGTGTGCCGCTGGGCTTCGGTGGCCCGCATGCGGCCTACTTCTCCACCAAGGACGCGTTCAAGCGCGACATGCCGGGCCGTCTGGTCGGGGTGTCCGTGGACCGTTTCGGCAAGCCGGCGCTGCGCCTGGCCATGCAGACCCGCGAGCAACATATCCGTCGCGAGAAAGCCACCAGCAACATCTGCACCGCCCAGGTGCTGCTGGCCAACATCGCCAGCATGTACGCCGTGTACCACGGCCCCCAAGGCCTGAGCCGGATTGCCCGGCGCATCCACCAGCTGACCGCGATCCTGGCCCAGGGCCTGAGCAAGCTGGGGATCAAGGTCGAGCAGGAAAACTTCTTCGACACCCTGACCCTGCACACCGGCGCACGCACCGCGGCGCTGCACGACAAGGCCCGCGCCCAGCGCATCAACCTGCGGGTGATCGACGCCGAACGCCTGGGTCTGTCGCTGGACGAAACCACCGGCCAGGCCGATGTACAAGCGCTGTGGAGCCTGCTGGCCGACGGTCAGGCGCTGCCGGACTTCGCCGCGCTGGCCAGCACGGTACAGAGCCGTATCCCGGCGGCGCTGGTGCGTCAGTCGGCGATCCTCAGCCACCCGGTGTTCAACCGCTATCACTCGGAAACCGAGCTGATGCGCTACCTGCGCAAGCTGGCGGACAAGGACCTGGCCCTGGACCGCACCATGATCCCGCTGGGTTCGTGCACCATGAAGCTCAACGCCGCCAGCGAAATGATCCCGATCACCTGGGCCGAATTCGGCGCCCTGCACCCGTTCGCCCCGGCCGAGCAAAGCGCCGGCTACCAGCAACTGACCAGCGAACTGGAAGCCATGCTCTGCGCCGCCACCGGCTACGACGCGGTGTCCCTGCAGCCGAACGCCGGCTCCCAGGGCGAATACGCGGGCCTGCTGGCCATTCGTGCCTATCACCAGAGCCGCGGCGACGACCGTCGCGACATCTGCCTGATCCCTTCGTCCGCCCACGGCACCAATCCGGCCACCGCCAACATGGCCGGCATGCGCGTGGTGGTCACCGCCTGCGACGCCCGTGGCAACGTCGATATCGAAGACCTGCGGGCCAAGGCCATCGAGCACCGCGAGCACCTCGCCGCGCTGATGATCACCTACCCGTCGACCCATGGCGTGTTCGAGGAAGGCATCCGCGAAATCTGCGGCATCATCCATGACAACGGCGGCCAGGTGTACATCGACGGCGCCAACATGAACGCCATGGTCGGCCTCTGCGCCCCGGGCAAGTTCGGCGGCGACGTGTCGCACCTGAACCTGCACAAGACCTTCTGCATTCCCCACGGCGGTGGCGGCCCGGGCGTCGGCCCGATCGGCGTCAAGTCGCACCTGGCGCCGTTCCTGCCTGGCCACGCGGCCATGGAACGCAAGGAAGGCGCGGTCTGCGCCGCGCCGTTCGGCAGCGCGAGCATCCTGCCGATCACCTGGATGTACATCCGCATGATGGGCGGCGAAGGCCTCAAGCGTGCCTCGCAGCTGGCGATCCTCAATGCCAACTACATCTCCCGTCGCCTGGAAGAACACTACCCAGTGCTCTACACCGGCAGCAACGGCCTGGTGGCCCACGAGTGCATCCTCGACCTGCGCCCGCTCAAGGACAGCAGCGGCATCAGCGTTGACGACGTCGCCAAGCGCCTGATCGACTTTGGCTTCCACGCCCCGACCATGTCGTTCCCAGTGGCAGGCACCCTGATGATCGAGCCGACCGAAAGCGAATCCAAGGAAGAACTGGACCGCTTCTGCGACGCCATGATCCGCATCCGCGAAGAAATCCGCGCAGTGGAAAACGGCAGCCTGGACAAGGACGACAACCCGCTGAAAAACGCCCCGCACACCGCGGCGGAAATCGTTGGCGAGTGGTCGCACCCCTACAGCCGTGAACAGGCGGTGTACCCCGTGGCCTCGCTGATCGAAGGCAAGTACTGGCCTCCGGTCGGCCGCGTCGACAACGTGTTTGGCGACCGCAACCTGGTGTGCGCCTGCCCGTCGATCGAAAGCTATCAGGACGCCTAAGACGGCATCGCCGTCCATCGCGGGCAAGCCTCGCTCCTACAGATACTGCGTATACCTGTAGGAACGAGCCTGCTCGCGATGCTCGTGAACGATAACGCGGAGCACCGGAACAACCCGGTGCCCTCAGGTTCATCGCGAGCAAGCTCGCTCCTACAAAAAACCATGCGTGCCGATCAACACAATAAGAAACCGGAGAACCAACATGTCCTTGAGCGTGTTCGACCTGTTCAAGATTGGCATCGGCCCCTCCAGCTCCCACACCGTTGGCCCGATGCGCGCGGCCGCGCGCTTCGTCGAAGGCCTGCGGCGCGACGGACTGCTGGGCGCCACCACCTGCGTCAAGGTCGAGCTGTACGGCTCGCTCGGCGCCACCGGCAAGGGCCACGGCAGCGACAAGGCCGTACTCCTGGGCCTGGAAGGTGAACACCCGGATACCGTGAATACCGAAAACATCGCCGCTCGCCTGCAGGAAATACGCAGCAGCGGACGCTTGAACCTACTCGGCGAACACCTCATCGCGTTCAACGAGAAAGAACACCTGGCCATGATCCGCAAGCCCCTGGCCTACCACCCCAACGGCATGATCTTCCGTGCCTTCGATGCCGCCGGATTGCAGATCCGCAGCCGCGAGTACTACTCGGTGGGCGGCGGCTTCGTGGTCGACGAGGACGCCGCCGGTGCCGACCGCATCGTCGAAGACACCACCAAGCTGACCTTCCCCTTCAAGAGCGCCAAGGACTTGCTCGGCCACTGCACCACCTATGGGCTGTCCATCAGCCAGGTGATGCTGACCAACGAAAGCGCCTGGCGACCGGAAGCGGAAACCCGAGCCGGCCTGCTGAAGATCTGGCAAGTGATGCAGGACTGCGTGGATGCTGGCTGTCGCAACGAAGGGATCCTGCCGGGTGGCCTGAAGGTCAAGCGCCGTGCCGCCGCCCTCCACCGCCAGCTGTGCAAGCACCCCGAGGCGGCCTTGCGCGATTCCTTGTCGGTACTGGACTGGGTCAACCTGTATGCCCTGGCGGTCAACGAAGAAAACGCCAACGGCGGGCGCGTCGTCACCGCGCCCACCAATGGCGCCGCCGGCATCATCCCGGCAGTGCTGCACTACTACATGCGCTTCATCCCCGGCGCCAACGAAGACGGAGTGGTGCGTTTCCTGCTGACCGCCGCTGCCATCGGCATTCTCTACAAGGAAAACGCCTCCATCTCCGGCGCCGAAGTCGGCTGCCAGGGCGAGGTCGGCGTGGCCTGTTCGATGGCGGCCGGGGCCTTGTGCGAAGTGCTCGGCGGTACGGTGCAACAAGTGGAAAACGCCGCCGAGATCGGCATGGAACATAACCTCGGCCTGACCTGCGATCCGATCGGCGGCCTGGTGCAGGTGCCCTGCATCGAGCGCAACGCCATGGGCTCGGTCAAGGCGATCAACGCCGTGCGCATGGCCTTGCGTGGCGACGGGCAACACTTCGTCTCCCTCGACAAGGTGATCCGCACCATGCGCCAGACCGGCGCCGACATGAAAAGCAAATACAAGGAAACCGCCCGCGGCGGTTTGGCCGTCAACATCATCGAGTGCTGATGCACGCACATACGCATCTCACGTTTACCCAGGAGCTGAACATGTCCACCGAAACACTGTTGAAGACCCCGCTGCATTCGCTGCATCTCGAACTCGGCGCGCGCATGGTGCCGTTCGCCGGTTACGACATGCCCGTGCAATACCCGCTGGGCGTGATGAAAGAACACCAGCACACCCGCGAGCAGGCCGGCCTGTTCGATGTCTCGCACATGGGCCAGATCCGCCTGACCGGCGCCAAGGCCGCCCAGGCCCTGGAAACCCTGGTGCCGGTGGACATCATCGACCTGCCCGTGGGTATCCAGCGCTACGCCATGTTCACCAATGAAAACGGCGGCATCCTCGACGACCTGATGGTCGCCAACCTGGGCAACGACGAGCTGTTCCTGGTGGTCAACGCCGCCTGCAAGGACCAGGACCTGGCCCATCTGCGCCAGCACATCGGCCATTTGTGCAGCATCGAGCCGCTGTTCGAGGAGCGCGCCCTGCTCGCCCTGCAAGGCCCGGCGGCCGTCACCGTGCTGGCGCGCCTGGCGCCGGAAGTGGCGAAGATGACCTTCATGCAATTCACCCGCGTGAAGCTGCTGGGCGTGGACTGCTTTGTCAGCCGTTCGGGCTACACCGGCGAAGACGGTTTCGAAATCTCGGTACCGGCGGCCGACACCGAAACCCTGGCCCGCGCCCTGCTGGCCGAACCGGAAGTGGCCGCCATCGGCCTCGGCGCCCGGGATTCGCTGCGCCTGGAAGCCGGCCTGTGCCTGTATGGCCATGACATGAACAGCCAGACCACGCCGATCGAAGCCAGCCTGCTGTGGGCCATCTCCAAGCCACGGCGCGCCGATGGCGCGCGGGCTGGCGGCTTCCCTGGCGCGGAACAGGTGTTCGCCCAACAACTCAATGGCGTGAAGCGCAAACGCGTGGGCCTGCTGCCCCAGGAACGCACACCGGTGCGTGAAGGTGCGGAGATCGTCAACGAAGCGGGCGAGGTGATCGGCAGCGTCTGCAGCGGCGGTTTTGGCCCGACCCTGGGTGGTCCGTTGGCCATGGGTTACATCGATAGCGCTTATGTCGCACTCGATACGCCAGTTTGGGCAATTGTTCGTGGGAAAAAGGTGCCAATGCTTGTAAGCAAAATGCCATTCGTTGCACAACGCTACTATCGTGGTTGATCAACTGTTTCTATAAGTAACGCGGTTGCGTTAAAAGTGCACTAATCTGTAACGCAACCGCCATAAAATAGTGCATATCTTCGATATTGAACTTGCCTTATAACAGTTGAAAACAATTGAACGACCCTATCGAATAAGCCCAGATGCCTAGTTCCGGCAAACAGCCACCAAGCTGAGGAAAACCGGGGTTTCGCAGGGCTTGTTTTTTCTCCCATAGTTGGCGTAGAGTTTCCCCACTGTGTTTGCATGGGTCGCTTGGAATCGTGACCTGGGCAGTAGCTAACAAGTTTGCTACAACCCGTTCGACGTCTCTTACTTTCCTGCAACCCAGCCCAGTACTCCTTCATGAGAAAGAGACTGTCATTAATTTTTTAGCGTCAAAGGAAATAAGAAATGTCCCAACGTCAGAGCGGTACCGTCAAGTGGTTTAACGACGAGAAAGGTTTTGGTTTTATCACTCCAGAAAGCGGTCCGGATCTGTTCGTGCATTTCCGCGCTATTCAGGGCAACGGCTTCAAGAGCCTGAAAGAAGGCCAGAAAGTGACCTTCATCGCTGTGCAAGGCCAAAAAGGCATGCAGGCTGACGAAGTTCAAGCCGAAGGCTGATCGTCTGTAACGAAAAAGCCCCTGATGCTGACATCAGGGGCTTTTTTGTGCGTGCAATTCCGTAAAATGGCTTCTTTTTTTCGATCGAGAGGCCTGTGATGCCGAAGCACCTGCTAACCCCCCAGGGCGATTTCCCCGCCGCTGGCCTGGGCCGTCGTCTGGCAGCGATGTTCTACGATTTCCTGCTGTGCACCGCACTGCTGATCGTCACGGGCGGCGTCTACAAGTTCATCCAACTGCAGATCCTCGGTGAAACCCGGATGCGCACCCTGACCGAATCCGGCGCGCTGGACGGCGATCCGCTCTACTCCACCGTCCTGCTGTTCGTGCTGTTCACCTTCTTCGCCAAGTTCTGGACCCATTCCGGCCAGACCCTGGGCATGCAGGTCTGGGGCATTCGTGTGCAGAACGCCGACGGCAGCCGCATCAGCCTGTGGCAGGCCCTCCTGCGCTTCATGGTCTCGATCGCTTCCTGGCTGTGCGCCGGGCTGGGCTTCATCTGGATCCTGGTAGACAAGCAGAAGCGCAGCTGGCACGACATCTACTCTTCCAGCCAGATCGTGCGCATTCCCAAGCAGAAAAAATAATCCGCCGCACAGAAAAACGCCCCGAATCTCGGGGCGTTTTTCTGTGCGCTTGTCGAAGGCGATCAGGCATTGCCCGCCAGCTTCATCCGCGCCGCCTGAGTGAAATCCAGCATGCGCTTGAGCGGGCGAATGGCCTGGGGAATCAGTGCCGGGTCGACGAATATCTCGTTGCTGCCCTCACGCAGGCTCTGCAAGGTGCGCTCCAGGGTATTCATGGCCATCCACGGGCAGTGGGCGCAGCTGCGGCAAGCCGCACCGTTGCCGGCCGTTGGCGCCTCGATGAACACCTTGTCCGGGCACAGCTGCTGCATCTTGTAGAAGATGCCGCGGTCGGTCGCCACGATCAGCGTCTTGTTCGGCAAGCGTTGCGCGGCAGCAATCAGCTGGCTGGTGGAACCCACCGCATCGGCCAGCTCGATCACCGAGGTCGGCGACTCAGGGTGGACCAGAATGGCCGCATCGGGATACAGCGCCTTCATATCCTCCAGCTGCTTGGACTTGAACTCTTCGTGGACGATGCAGGCACCGTCCCACAGCAGCATATCGGCACCGGTCTGGCGCTGAATGTAGGTGCCCAGATGCTTGTCCGGCCCCCAGATGATGGTTTCGCCGTTATCCATCAGGCTTTCGACGATTTCCAGGGCGCAACTGGAGGTCACGACCCAGTCGGCACGGGCTTTGACCGCTGCCGATGTGTTGGCATAGACCACCACGGTGCGTTCCGGATGCTGGTCGCAGAACGCCGAGAACTCTTCCACCGGGCACCCCAGGTCGAGGGAGCAGGTGGCTTCCAGGGTGGGCATCAGCACCCGTTTTTCGGGGTTGAGGATCTTCGCCGTCTCGCCCATGAACCTGACACCGGCGACCACCACGGTCTTGGCCGGGTGAGCGTTGCCGAAACGGGCCATTTCCAGGGAGTCGGACACACAGCCGCCGGTCTCTTCGGCCAGGGCCTGAATCACCGGGTCACAGTAGAAGTGAGCCACCAGCACGGCATCCTGAGCCTTGAGCTCGGCAGCAATCGCGGCACGGTAATGGGCTTCCTCTGCGGCCGTCAGCGGCTTGGGCTGTTTGGCGTCAAGGTGGGCCTGAACCAGAAGGCGTTCGGAAATGTGCGTCATGATCGCAAGACCTGCGGGCGCTTATGCGCGAAAGTCGAGTATACACCCGGCTCCGGACCCGTTGAGGGCACCGCCGGGAGAGTGAGTATTCATCAGGTGGTGCAGCGTTGAAACTGCGCAAGGCTACAGAATATCCCCTTGATGTAAAAGATGATTCTGACCTGTGTCACACGGCTCGCCCCGGCACGGAGCAGGTATCGGTCAAGGGGCACGAAAGCCTGCCAATTGCAGCCCCAACAGCGCAAACGCTTCAGTGACGCGCAACGCGCACTTGCACCATTTATGCGCATTGCATGCAGGCGAGTCTCGGCCTGGCGGTGAATCCCCTCGATCGACCAAGCGTTTTTTTACACTTCATAGCAATTTTACCTTTCTGCGCTAACGTCAGTTACAGAAACAGCTAACTGCTGGTTGGTTGCAGCAACACTTGGCGGGCTCTGGTTCAGATGACGGAGAAATGATCCCTGCTGACCGGCCCTTGCGGTTTCCCCCAGCCCAAACAAGGATGCAGTGCATGAACAGTGATTGTGTACAGGTGCTCAGGAGAGTGGCGTGGACATTGATTGTCGCTGGCCTTCCCACAGGGATGGCCATGGCGGCGTCAAATAACTGCGCTGGATTGCAGCCACTGCCGTCGACGGTGGAAGTGGGAGAGGGTCAGCAGACGATAATGCACTCCCCCGTCGCCATTACCCGGTTGGCCGTGGGCGACCCGAAAATTGCCGATGTGTATCTCAATGGACGGGATTCGTACCTGCTGACGGGTATTGCGCCCGGCGCCACCAGCCTGATGGTCTGGACAGCCTGCGACAAGGAACCTCGCCAGAGCATGGTGTTCGTCCAGGGCAAAGGCCCCCATTCAATGGTGAGCTCGCTATTGCCCCCTTCCGAAGATCCGGCTCTGGCCAGCCAGGTGCAGACCGATATCCGCTTTGTCGAAGTCAGCCGCACCAAGCTGAAAGAGGCCGGCACCTCGATCTTCGGCAAGAGCGGTAACTTTCTGTTCAGCTCCCCGGGCACCGCCCCGGTGGGGACGACGGTGACGCCCGGCAATATCGGTGGCCTCAGGCCGAACATACCGCTCAACAACGGCATGTTTAATATTGGCATTGGCGGCGGTAACGTCCTTGGGCTGATCAACGCCCTGGAAGGCAGTGGGTTTGCCTATACCCTGGCGCGTCCGAGCCTGGTGGCACTGAGCGGACAGAGCGCAAGCTTCCTGGCCGGTGGTGAAGTGCCGATCCCGGTCCCCAGCAGCGGCAGCGACAGTATTACCATCCAGTACAAGGAATTCGGTATTCGCCTGACCCTGACCCCCACAATCGTCGGAAATAACCGCATCGCCTTGAAGGTCGCCCCGGAAGTCAGCGAACTGGACTTCACCAACGGGATTACCGTCAACGATATCTCGGTGCCAGCCCTGGTTGTGCGTCGCACCGACACCAGCATCTCCCTGGCCGACGGCGAGAGTTTCGTGATCAGCGGCCTGATCAGCACCACCAATACCACGGCCGTGAGCAAGTTCCCCGGCCTGGGAGAGATCCCGATCCTGGGGGCATTTTTCCGTGATTCTTCGATCAGGCGCGAAGAGAAAGAACTGCTGATGATCGTCACTCCGCATCTGGTGCAACCGCTGGCGGTCAATGCCAAGCTGCCAACACTGCCTGGCGAGCCACTGCGCAACTACGACCCGAACTGGTTCCGTCTGTACTTCCTGGAAAACGGCAATTTTGACCAGGCCGCCAGCGGGCTTTCGCAATGAACCAGGGACCTGGTTCGTTGCTCGCCACACTCAGGCGCAATGACACCGGACTCGGCAAGTCCGGTGTTGGCCATTCCTCGACAATCGGATTGTTCCAGGAGGGAAAAATGAAAGTAGTCATTGCGGCGTTAGGGCTGCTCATGCTCAGCGGCTGCGCCACGAATGGCGGCGGTAGCTGGTCGAAGCAGGCCTGCAGCAAGCTGGATTCGGATCAGGAACTGTCGCTGAGCCTGGCCGACGACATGATCGACGAAGGCAAGCTGCACGCCGGCCTGGCCAATCTGCAACGCCTGCCGGAAGACCTGCCACAGGTGCGCATGCGCAAGGCCAAGATCTATCGCCAACTCGGCCAAAGCGAGGCCGAACCCCTGTACCGCAGCCTGCTCAGCACCTGCCTGGTCGCCGAAGGCGAGCATGGCCTGGGCCAACTGGCAGCGTCACGCAACGATAACGCTCTGGCCCTGGAACATCTGACGCGAGCGGCACGCCTGTCCCCCACCGACGAGAAAATCCGCAACGATCTGGGGGTGGTCTACCTCAACCAGGGGAATACCAACCAGGCCCGCTTTGAGTTCCTCACGGCCATGGAGCTGAAACAGGACAACCAGCTGGCAACCCTCAACCTGGTGACCTTGCTGATTTATCAAGGCAACTGGAAACAGGCCTCGGACCTGGTCAATCGTGCCGGCCTGAAACCCGAACAAGTCACCAGTGCCAAGGAGCGGGCCGAAAAACTCAGGAACGCGACGAAGAAGGCAGTTAACGATCAGGCAGTCACTGCAACGGATTCGTCGCCATCGAGTGTCAATCAACCAATAACGCAGAGGTAGTGATGAAATACCAAACGCTTAGCTGCCTGGGACTCTTGCTTCTTCCGCTGGTGACCCAGGCTATCGAACCCGGCCCGGCCTCCCTGTCACAACAGTCGACCGAAACCTGGCTGCTGCTGCAGAGTCGTAACCAGGTCAAGTCGCCCATCCCCCAGAACGCCTCGCCCAGCGAACGGGAACTGACCCTGCAGCGCTGGCTGGACAACTACAAACACCCGATCCCCGAGTACTACAAGGAGTACGTAGGTTCGGGTGGGTCAGGTGGTTCGAAGTGACAGCAAGTCGCGATGGCGTTCAGTTCAGAGGGGGCAATGCCATCCATGCCGATGGCCCTTGCCCCTCCCCTCTTTTATAACTTCCCGAATACTTTGAAGACGCCGATGATCGCCGGTCCTATGGCTACCAGAAAGAAGCTTGGCCACAGGCAGAAGATCAGCGGGAACACCAGCTTGGTGCCGATTTTCGCGGCTTTCTCTTCGGCCTGCTGGGTGCGCCGGTCACGAAACTCCTCGGCATAGACACGCAGGGTCGTCCCCACGCTGGTCCCGAAGCGAATGCTCTGCGCCAGCAGACTCACCAACCCGCGAATGTCCTCCAGCCCGGTACGCTCGGCCAGATGCTTGAGCGCTTCGGTACTGGGAATCCCGGCCCGGATCTCGGAGTTGACCAGTGCCAGCTCCATGGCCAGCTCAGGCTGGCTGACCGCTATCTCTTCCGATACCCGCTCGATCGCCTGGGGCAAGGCAAGGCCTGACTCCACGCAGACCACCATCAAGTCCAGCGCATCCGGAAAGGCGACGAGCAAACGGGTCATCCGCGCGTTCCTGCGGCTGTCGACATAGATGGCCGGTACCAGCCAGCCTACCCCCAACGCCAGGATCACCAGCCCCGTCCCCAGAAGCAGCGATACCTTCGGTATCAGCGGCAGCGCCAGGACCGCCAGCGCCACCAATGCCAACGGTGTCAGCAGGCGCACCGCCCAGTACATCTGGACAGCGGCCGGGGAGCGAAAGCCCGCATGGATCAGCAAGGTCCGGGTCGCCGAGGCCTGTTCCTGTTCACCGGAGGCAAAACGCTGGCCGACCTGCTCCAGCATCAATTGCAGATTGCTCGGCGCCCCCTGCTGCCGGTGACCATCGCCGCCATGACCGCGCTTGATCAGCAGAAGACGGCGGTGCACCGGGTCCTGCAACCCCTGCACCAGCAATACCAGGGTCGCCACGGCCAGCACCACGCTCAGGCCGATGGCCCCGGCGAACAGCAGGCGCGCCAGTTGCTCGCTACCGACCACACTTTTAATCAGACTCAGCAGATACTCCATGACCTCACCCCCTACGAGTGATTGTGCTCACACCTGGATCCGGATGATCTTGCGTATCCAGAAGATTCCCACCAGCATCGCCACAAACGCGCCAAGCACCATCTTCTGCCCCAGTGGCTCATTGATAAGCAGAGGCAGATAGGTCGGGCTCGAAAGCACAATCCCCGCCGCCAGTACAAAAGGCATTGCCACCAGGATCCAGCCCGACATGCGCCCTTCGGCCGAGAGCGTCTTGACCTTGCGCTGAAAGCGAAAGCGGCCGCGAATCAGGCTGCTCAAACGATCCAGTACCTCGGTCAGGTTGCCGCCCGTCTCGCGATGGATCAGCACAGTGGTCACCAGCATCATCACGGTCATGCTCGGCATGCGTTCCAGCAGGCCAAGCATGGCCCGACGCACATCGTTGCCGTAGTTGATGTCGGCAAAGGTCAGGCCGAATTCGTGGGCAACCGGCCCCTTGTGCTCGTCGGCCACCAACTGCAGGGTTTCGTTGAACGGATGTCCGGCACGCAGCGCCCGGCACATGGCATCCAGGGCATCCGGCAACTGCTCCTCGAACAGGGCAAAGCGTTTGTTGCGGTCCCGGGAGATTTTCAACACCGGCAGCCAGAAGGCCATAGCAGCAGCCGGGAGCGCCGCCCACCACAGCTGCGTGAACAGCCACGTCCCCATGCCAGCCACCATCATCAGGACCAGGCTGAGCATCAGCACCCGATAGGCGCGGTACTCGTGCCCGGCCTGCTCGATCATCTGCGCCAGGGCCTCCATCGCTGGCAATTGCTCCAGACGCGCCTCCAGCGGGGACAGGCGACGCAGGTATTTCTGGCGCAGTACCGACTGCATGTTCTCCAGGTTACTGGCCCGTTCCAGCAGGTCGAGGCGACTGCGGATACGCTTGCGCACCTTGCCGGCCTCGCCGAACACCGGCACCGCCACGCTCTGGCTGAGCAGGAATATGGCGGTGAACACCATGCCGAGAAACGCCAGGATGAACTCGCTGGGGATCTGATGCATGACTAGCCCTCCATCCAGTCTGGCCGGAACAGGCTGAGCGGCAGCTCGATGCCCCGTTTGGCCAGCACATCGCGAAACGCCGGAACCATGCCGGTGGGGCGGAATTCGCCCACAACCTCGCCTTTCTCGCCCAGACCACTGCGCACGAAAGAGAAGATCTCGGTCATGGTGATGATTTCCCCTTCCATGCCGTTGATTTCCTGCACGCTGACCAGCCGCCGCGTGCCGTCCTCCTGCCGCTCCAGCTGGATGACCACACCGATGGCCGAAGCGATCTGCTGACGCAAGGCCTTGATCGGAAAGGTCGCCCCCGTCATCGACACCATGTTCTCGATCCGCCCCAGGGCATCGCGAGCGGTGTTGGCGTGGATGGTGGTCAGCGAGCCGTCGTGGCCGGTATTCATCGCCGTCAACATGTCCAGCGCCTCGGCGCCACGCACCTCGCCGATGACGATGCGGTCCGGGCGCATACGCAGGCTGTTGCGCACCAGCTCCCGCTGGCCCACCTCGCCACGGCCCTCGATGTTCGACGGACGGGTTTCCAGGCGTACCACATGGGGCTGCTGCAGTTGCAGCTCGGCCGAGTCTTCGATGGTCACGATCCGTTCGTTGTGCGGAATGAAACTGGACAACACGTTGAGCATGGTGGTCTTGCCGCTGCCGGTCCCTCCGGAGATCAGGACATTCAGCCGGCCGCGGACGATGGCCTTGAGCATCAGGGCGATGCCCGGGGTCAGGGTGCCCATCTGCACCAGGCTCTCAGTGTTGAGCAAATCCACGGCGAAGCGGCGGATCGACATGCTCGGCCCGTCGATGGCCAGCGGTGGAATGATGGCGTTGACCCGCGAACCGTCCTTCAAGCGAGCGTCCACTAGCGGCGAGGACTCATCGATACGCCGCCCCAGGCTGGAAACGATGCGATCGATGATATTCAGCAGGTGCTGGTCGTCGCGAAAACGCACATCCGTTCTTTGCAGCTTGCCGAAGCGCTCGACGTACACCGAGGCATGACCGTTGACCAGGATGTCGGACACACTCGCATCGTTCAGCAGCGGCTCCAAAGGTCCGAGGCCGAGCACCTCGTCGGCGATCTGCTTGAGGATCAACTGACGGCTGCTGGAATTGACCGGCGCCGAATGCTCATCGAGCAGGCGCTGGCAGATGTCGCGGATCTGCCGCCCGGCCTCGGCCGGCTCCAGGGAATCGAGGAGCGACAGGTCCATGACCTTGAGCAATTGCTGGTAGATCTTTTCCCGCCACTCGGCCTCCATCGAGCCGAGTTTGGTCCTGGTTTCATAGAGCAGGTCCGGCACACTGGCCTCCCAGGCCATGAGCACACTGGCGCACTCTTTGCCATCGAGGGACGCGTCCTGCGTTTCTGCCGGTGCCTGTTTACCGGGTTGCTGACGCAGGCGATTACGAAAGTCGCTGAGCATGGCCTAGCCTCCGAACAGACGATTGAAGGTACGTTTGAACAAACTCTTCTCGGCGACCTCGATTCCGATCAGGTTCTGGGTCACCTCACGCAGGGCCAGGGTCACCCCCGAACGTGGCGCATGCAGCTCGAGCGGCACACCGGTGTTCTGACTCTCGCTGACCACCGCATAGTCATTGGGCACGGCTTGCAGGGTCGTGCAGCGCAGGGCATCGGCAACATCCTTGAGGCTCACCGGCGAGGCCTTGTTGTAGCGGTTGACCACCACCTGTATCCGGTTGCTCTGCACATTCAGGTCGTCGCGCAGGATGCGGGTCAGGCGGGTGCCATCCTTCAGGTGGCTCAGGCTCTGCTGCAGCACGACGTAGATGCGATCGGCCTGTTCGAGCGTGACGCCGGTGAGGTGATCGATCTGTCGTGGCAAATCCACCACGACCCAGTCGTAGGTCCCACGGGCCAGGCGCAACAGTTTATCCAGCTGGTCCAGGTGCACATCCTGCGTCAGGCACAGCTCCCCGGTACGCCCGCCCAGCACATGCAGGGTCGGGCTGAAGTGGTTGCAATAGCCACGCAAGGCGATGCTGTCCAGGGACTCGACCTGCTTCAGCACATCCACATGGCTGTGGGTAGGCACCACATCCAGGCAATGCGCCACGCTGCCGAACTGCAGGTCCAGGTCCAGCAGCAGGGTCCTGCCACCGCGGGTGGAGAGCTGATGCGCCAGGTTGCAAGCCAGCATCGAGGCTCCCGAACCGCCTTTGGCGTTCATCACCGCAATCAGCTTGCCACCGGTCCCCTGCTCCGCATTGGCCTCCATGAGCATACGGCCGATGGCCGCCTGCAACTCTTCTGCCGCTACCGGCTCGGGGAGAAAGTCCCGGGCACCGGCCTGCATGGCCAGGCGCATGCCCTCGCGCTCATCCAGCGGGCCGCAGACCAATAGCGGTGGGCGCTCCTTGAGCGGATGCTGCAACAGGGCCGCCAGCTCTTCACGCCACAGATGGCTGACGCGCAACAGCAGGAAGTCGGGCATCTGCTCCAGTCCATACAGCGGATCGGTATGACCGTTGCTCACCAGGCGAGTGGTTACCTGCAAGTTCGGCAACCCTTGGCTCAACGCTTTCAGATGATTCAAGGTGGTCACGTCGCGCCCACTGATCAGCAGGCGTTTGCCTTGCTTTTCAGTAGCAGCAGCGACAACGGGCGCTTCTCGGGTACTCAACATGGTGTGATCTCCGGTGTGACTGCTGCCTGGGGCTGCCGACCGAGGCTTTCACGTGGCACGGTCGACCTGAATACCGGTAGGACAAACACCCCGTTGAACCCAGGAATCAGCAGATTGAAACTGAAATTGGATACCTGTAGCTGGACATAACGAATGGCGACAAAGCCGTTGGTGCCGGTCAGATCGTTGGGGCTGGCGACGACCGCGCCGTTGGCGTCCAGATAAACCAGGTTCAGGTTGGCGGACGTCAGGTTATTGAGCAGGCTGCTCGGACCGCTGTTGGTCGAAGCGTTGAACATCGCCCGGCGCAGAATCACCGGATCGTTGATGTCGCACACTGCCGCCAGACGGGCGCCGCGGCGCACGGTTTCATTCAGGGCATTGACCGTGAAGTACAGCCGGCCCATTTCCAGCACACCGAACAGCACGGTGAACAGCACCAGGCTGGTGATCGCGAACTCGACGGTGTACAGCCCACGCATACCTTTGACGTTCATCACAAAGCCCTCATGACGACAGTGGAAGTCAAGGCCAGGCCCAGCGGCACGTTGCTGCCATACAAGACGGGCAAGGCACTGCCGATCACCGGCACATAGGTGTAGGTAATGCTGACCTGGATATGCTCGGCACCCACCGCGGTGACCGTGACATTCGCCGGCGTCAGCCCCGACACCGCCGCCGGGTAGCCATTGGGATTGGCGGGCACGCCATAGACAGCGATGTTCTTGGCCTGGGTCTGCAGCGTACCGCTCAGCTCGAGCTTGCCGAGGGTGGAGTTCCACGCCTTGTCAGCGACATAACGCCCTGCGTCGCGACTGGCCTGCATCAGGCTGTTGTACTGGAACAACATGCGACCGAACTCGGCGAAGGTCAGCATCAGCAACAGCAGCAGCGGCAGCGTCAACACCAGCTCCACCATCGCCAAGCCGCTCTGGTTGCGCGGCGACCTGAATCCTCTGCGTCCCATAAAACCTCCTAAGAGTCGGTACTTGGCGTCTGGCTGTTATCGATATAGGTCTTGTACAGCTGGATGATCTGCGGCCCGGTGGTATTGGCCGGGTTGGGACCTGGCACGTTGTCGCCTTCGCACACCTTCTCGAACTGACCGAATATCTGCGCCTCATTGCCCTTTTGCGATGCCGGTTGCAGGACGAAGTAGCAGGCGAAACCCAGTACCGGTATCGAGGACGACCCATCGTTCTTGCCCGAACAGTCACCGATCACGATCTTGATGATCCGCCGTTCGAACGCCCCACCGTTCTGGCAGCCACCGCCGCCACCGGCAACGCAGTTGGCGGACTCCTGCACCCAGTTGTTGTAGTCGTACAAGGCGCTGCCGCCCGCGGACAAATTGCCGCTGCTCGAGGTAACCGCCTGATTGTTGTACTGAATCTGCTTGAGCGTATCGTCGTAAGTGAACGACTTGGAGTTGGTCGTGATCACCAGGTCCGGAGGATAGTTCGCCGCGCTGAGGCCGCCGGAATACTGGTTGAAGCGTGTATTGAGCCCCTGCGAGGCAGGCCCGACAGTGTTCCCCGGCTTGGTCTGGACATTCGAACCGACGCTGTTGCACTGGGTGATACCGCCTGCCAGCCCCTGCCTGATCGTACTGCCGCCCGAGCCGAAATCGAGCAGCTGGAAGTTGCCGGGGCCAATCGGCGAGCTGTTGCCCGCGGCAGTTTTCAACACCTGCGCATCGCCGAACTGGAACCCCCAGAACATCCCGGTGGCCGGGTTGTTTTTCGTTGGATCGCCGCACACCATCAGCGGCGTGAGGTCACAAGGGCTGGCAGGGCTTGGCCCGGCGGTAGCGACTGCGCTCACAAACTTGTTACCGACCCCATTGCCCAGGGTCTGAAAGACGCCCCAGAAGAATCCGGCCAGGGAATAGTTCGTGACCGTCACCCGCACATAGCTCGCATTGGCCGGCCCCGGGAAAGAGAAAGGCCCATAGACAGTGGACGCCAACTCCACCGTGGCAAAGCCGCCGACATTGTTGGCGATGGCGGCGGCCAGTTCCTGATTGCCGCTGGCATTGGCATTCAGGGTCAGGGTATTGAGCGCGGCGGTCTGCGCCAGGGTCGCGGCTCCCGTGGTACCCATTACCGTACTGAGGGTCTTGGCACCACTCAGCGCCGCGGCATCCACCGCATTTTGCAGGCGGGACTTGTTCACCAGCATGTGGCCGCCATCCAGCGCCAGGGCCCCCATCAGCAGCATCGAGGCCAGGGCAATCACCACCAGTACAAGCATTGCGCCGCGCTGCTGCCGTGGGAAAGCACTCAATGGCTGTTGGATACGCGCGCTCATCATCAAGCCCTCATCGTTGGTTTATGTCGTACCCGATCATTTACAGCTGGGACTTCACAACGTTGACCTCGATCCCGCGGATCACCGTGATCCCGCTGTCGCCGCTGGCACGACGCCGGACAATCGGCCGCACCACGGGAGGGGCAGGTACTTCCTGGATCATGGCGACCGGCTCGACCATCGCCGGTTGCTTCTGGTTGTCCAGCGGATTGCGCAGGGCCAGTTGCAGCTTGCCGGCCGCCATCCCCTTGACCAATTCCTCGGCCTGCAGGGGGGTCATTTCCAGGGTCACGGCGCGCACGACCACCGGTTGGGTCTTGTCGGTACTGGCCGTCTGGTCCACTGCCAGCACCCGCAGGTCTTCCAGGATGGTCTTGGATTCGGCATCGCCGGTATTGCCGGTCTGCCGAGTAGCCAGCACATCGACCCGGTTACCCGGCAACAGGAAGCCACCCACGCCGACCACGTCGTCCACCCGGACCGAGATCGCACGCTTGGTAGGCTCGATCAGCGACGCCAGGGTGCTGCCGCCCAAGTGTTCGGCCAGACGCGCACCGCGCAGGATGTCGCCGCGCAACATGGAGAAGGTGGCGATCTTGCCCACGACCTTCTCGGTCGCGTCGAAAGCATCCTCGGGCACTGTCTCCTTGGGCATACGGACCAGCGCGACCTGCTGTGGCTCGACCATTTGCCCGAAAGCGATTTCCACGGTCGCCACCACCACGTTCTGCTGGTTATCGTCGGGGGTGGCATTGAGCCTTGCATTGAGCCAGGTGTTGGCCATCCATGCCGCGCCCAGGCCCAGAACCACGGATAGGGTTATCAGAGTGAAAGTACGAGAACTCATGTCGAAATCTCCTTACTCAAAGAAAGTCGAGCTGGACGAAGTAGCTGTGCCATGCCCACTCCAGTTCCAGGGGTGACAGTGGTCCGCTGGCGCCCACATAACGCTGGCGATCGAGCGCCATGCTCAAGAGATCCCGTGGGTGGCAAGGCACCAGCGGCATGTTTTCAGCGCCATAGAGTTCATCCAGGACGTAGCGCAACAGCAGCGGGTCGTATTGGATGTTCAGGCGCTCTGTCTCTTGAATCCAGATACGTTCGTACTCCTCGGGCTTGAGGTAGCCGAACTGCAGCTTGTAGCCAATCCGCCGCAGGAACGCCTCGTCGGCCAGTTCCAACGGGTTCAGGTTGGTGGAAAACACCAGGATCAGGTCGAACGGCAGCTCGCAGTGCCGCCCGCCGCCGAGGTTGAGGAAGTCGCGTTTCTCCTCCATCGGTACGATCCAGCGATTGAGCAATTCCGCGGGCGCCATGCGCTGGCGCCCCATGTCGTCGATGACGAACAGGCCATTGCTGGCCTTGAGCTGCAACGGTGCCTGGTATTGGCGAGTGAAGGGGTCGTAGCGGATATCCAGCTGTTCCATGGTCAGCTCGCCGCCGGTGATGACGATCGGCCGTTCACAGCACAGGAGCCGGCGGTCGATCCCCTCATTGAGCATCAGGCTGTTCTGCGGATCGCCGACATCCAGGCGCCGGTGTACCTGGGGGTCGTAGATCTCGATCACCGCATCGTTGATCGCAATCGCATGGGGCACCCAGATGGATTCGGAAAACAGCCGGATCAAGCGACTGCTGACATAGGTCTTGCCCGTCCCCGCTGGCCCGTAAATCATGATGGCGCGCCCGGAATTCAGGGCCACGCCCAACTGATCGAGCATGTTCTGCGCCAGCACCATGGAGCCGAAGGAAGCCTGCATGTCCCGGGCGCTGATACGGCCATGGTGAATGGTCTGTACCTTGAGCAGCGAGCGGTAGGCGCTCACCGGAAATGGCGCCGCGCCGATATAACCACTGCGCGACAAGGCATCGCGGGCAGCATTGCGGCCGCGCTCGGTCAGCCCGTAGCGCAAGCCCTGGCCACCGGCTTGGCCGAGGATCTCGACCCGGTGATCCTGACGCAGGAAGGTCAGGACTTCTTCAATCACCGCTCCCGTCAGCGCCAGGCGCTCTACCAGTCGGGGCATGTCCAGTACACCCGCATCGTGCAAATGCTTGCAGACCAGGTCTCCCAGGAAATTGTCGGCCAGCCCGGTCTCAAGGATCGTGCGTGGCTGTGGAGCCAGTCGCTGCACTGCTTCCCGGTCATTGCCGGTCGGACGGCTGTTACTGATGGCGTACATAATGTTCTCCTGAGCTACTGGCCAAGGGGCAACCAGAGAAAGCTGGCCAATGTGCCGAGCAGGATCGCAACCGAATAGGGAAAGGGTTTGCCGGCCACTTCATCGTCCGCCGGCGAAAAATAGGCCCTGGCTCTCAAAATCTGCCAGTAGCGCCCCATGGTCTGTTGAACTTGACCACGTACCAACACGATCAGTACCCCGCACGCGCCGCCGGCGATCAGGCTGAAAAACGCAGCCCAGAGGGCGTGCTGCGGAGTGAGAAAAGTGCCAACCATGGCCATGAGCTTGACGTCGCCGGCCGCCATCCCGCCAAAGGTGTACAGCGGGAGGAAAACGGCAAAACCGATCAACATGCCCAGCAGTCCATAACCAAACCCGATGACGCCTGAGGAGTAGACCTGGCCGGCAATCCCCAGTCCCAGCCCCAACAGCACCAAGAGGTTGGGAATACGGTGGCGACGAAGATCGCTCACCACCGCAATCCCCAGCAGTCCCAGCATCAATGCAACAACGAATAATTGCTCTTTGCCCATGACTGCAGCCCTCGGTGGAAGTTGGCGTTAGCAGACTTGTCCCTGGACAGCGCATCCCAGGCTGGTGATGGCAGTGGCCACGTTGCCGCCCAGGGTGATAAATGCAGCAACAGCGCCCAAAGTGATCAGGCCACCGGCCACTGCATATTCCACAATGGTCAGGCCGTCTTCGTCTTTGGCGAACTTGATGATCGAAGTCTTGATCGATTGCAGATTCATTTTCCCACCTCACTCAAGTGTTTTTATGTAAGAGCAGCACTGTCGTACTGCCTGGTTGAACATTAGTCAGGGGAGCATTGGAAGGGTTAGGAGATTTTTGCTGATCGTTAGGACTTTATTGCTGTTGTTGAAAGATGCAAAAAAGCACCAGGAACAACACAAGGAACAGATGGTTTATCTAAGGAAGGAATAATTGAAGAGTCGCCTTGAAACAGTCTCGCCGTCGATGCAAGACCGACCTGAGCACTGGCCGACAAAGACAAAAGCCCCGGCCATGTTCGCTGCACCCAAACCATAGTGCGAAACGAAGTAAACCGGAGCTTCCATATCAGGATTTGATCTTCACGCGAGCAATACAGCGACGATACTCCTGAAGCTGGAAAGAGAATTTTCAGGCTGCGGCAGAGCGATGGAGCGGTGCTCGGCCAAAGGTCACTTTGACGATTTGAACTCGCTCGTGAGCAAGACGGGAGCCATCCGTCATCTACTGTGCGCTGACTGCACATACCGATTGAGGAAGCTCCATCTGTCCAGGCGAGAGTAGACAGAAAAAGGTGGGAAACACACATGGACCACAGGTACGGCCTCAGCCCGAGGGAAACCGCTCATCGCAGCCAGACCCGAGAAGTCTGGCTGCGTACGAGCGACAAGCGGTTCCAGCCCAGGACCGAGGACTCGGCACAACGGCTGTCGTCAGCACACCTGGCCCTGAACGGCGCAACCCAGGCTGGTAATGGCGGTGCTCACGTTGCCCCCCAGAGTCACGAACGCGGCAACGGCGCCCAGGGTGATCAGGCCACCGGCCACGGCATATTCCACGATGGTCAGACCCTCTTCGTCCTTGATGAATGCCAGCACCGAGGTTTTGATTGTTTGCAGGTTCATCTTGTTCACCTCATATAAGAAAGTTGCTTTAAGGCGATCAGTATTTGTGCCGCCTGACTGAATCCTAGTCAGGGACTAACACAAAGAGTTAGGAGTTTATTGTCGGTTTCTAGGACTTTTTTGCGCCCCTTGGCAAGACAGCAAAGAACACCAATGAAACTAAACCTGGCAGATGGAGTTTTTTCAGAAAAGGAACTGTTCTCATATAACACTAAATTGATTCAGCCGTGGCCGGTGATGCAAGAAAAGGCGATCGCAACAGCAAGGAGCTGTCTGTGACTCTTATCTCGCTGTCAGACATAGAAGGTAATCAAGAAAATTTATGAAGCGTTATCAGAACTTGATCCTTTGCCCGCAAAGCCCAGTGGCGATACTGACAGCCCAGGAAGTGACAGTGAGACACCAGGAAGGAATAAGGAAATGAGACCTGAGTCGGCCCAGAAACCCTCTCTTTTATGGTTCGACCTCACGCGCGACCGATCATCTGAAGAACTGATCGCGCTGTTTCGCCCAACCTGCGATTGCCGGGTATCGAAAGATGCGTCCCTGCCCGAAAAGGACACCCATCCTCTACCGGACATGATCTGCATGTACTATGACCGCCCGGACATGCCAGGGCTCAATCTGTTGCTGGAGATCAAACACAAGATTCCCTCCATTCCCATTGCCATGTTCACAGTGCAGCACTCCGAAGAACTCGCCGTCTGGGCCATGCGCTCGCGTGTCTGGGAATACATGGTGCTCCCTCTCTCGAGTGCCGAGATCCGGCGCTTCCTGCATGCGCTGAAGCAACTCTACGAACTGCGCCACAGCAGCGGCCCCGGCAACAAGACGCTGCAGATCGAACACGGCCCGTCCCTGCCGGACAGCATCCGACTGACCGTAGAGCACCAGAAACATCAGGCACTCAGCGATGTGCTGCTGTACATCGAGCAGAATTTTCGTGAAAGCATCGACCAGAAAGAGCTGGCCAAGCGTTGCGGCATGACCACGTTTCGCTTCAGCCGGCTGTTCAAGGAGGTCCATGGCCTGGGATTCATGGACTACATCCTGAGCAAACGCATGGATTGCGCCAAGAATCTGCTCGACAACAGCCAGATGCCCATCACCAGCATCGGCTATGAAGTTGGCTTCAAGGACCCGTCCTACTTTGCCCGCGCCTTCAAGCAATTCGCGGGCGCCAGCCCCAGCGAATACCGACAACGCCGAAGAATCCCGGAACGGGTAAAAAAAGAAGAGGTGGAACTGGAGCAAACGCTGTCTCAGGTGATCGACAGCCTGCCGCTGCGTATCGAAGGTCGGTGAACAGGCCAATTCAGTGCGCCATTACATTTTCTGCAGGCAAAAAAAACCCGAAAATCCTCACTTTCGTGGGCCTTTCGGATTTTAAATACTGCTAGAAAATGGTGGGTCGTGTGGGATTCGAACCTACGACCAATTGGTTAAAAGCCAACTGCTCTACCAACTGAGCTAACGACCCGCTGTGTGGTGGCGCGTATAATACTGATTTATAAAAAGAATTCAACACCCAATATGAAAAAAATCAAAAATAAGGTGTTGGGTCGCTAACACCGGCCGCGGCAAACCCTTCCGCACGCAGACGGCAGCTGTCGCATTTGCCGCAGGCACGCCCTTGATCATCGGCCTGGTAGCAGGACACGGTCAGGCCGTAATCAACCCCGAGCTTGACGCCCGCCTTGACGATATCGGCCTTGCTCAGATTCTGCAGCGGTGCCTGGATACGGAACCCCTGCCCCTCTACCCCGGCCTTGGTCGCCAGGTTGGCCATGCGCTCGAAGGCCTCGACAAACTCCGGGCGGCAATCCGGATACCCCGAATAGTCCACGGCGTTGACGCCAATAAAGATGTCCCGCGCGCCCAGCACTTCCGCCCAGCCCAGTGCCAGGGACAGGAACACGGTGTTACGTGCCGGTACGTAGGTGACAGGGATCCCTTCGCTCGGGGCCTCGGGCACATCGATGGAGCTGTCAGTCAGCGCGGAGCCGCCGATACCGTTGAGGTTGAGGCCGATCACCTTGTGCTCCACCACACCCAGGTCGCGAGCGACACGTTCAGCCGCCTGCAACTCGGCGCGATGACGCTGGCCGTAATCGAAGCTCATGGTGTAGCAGCGATACCCTTCGGCGCGGGCCATGGCCACCACCGTGGCCGAGTCCAGACCGCCGGACAGCAGGATTACTGCACGCTTTTCAGTGGCAACTTGTTCATTCATATCAGCGCCCCGGCTCGTCATTCCAAAGGTATTTATGCAGCTGCAATTGCAGGCGCACCGGCAGGTTGTCCGCAACGATCCAGTCGGCCAGATCGCGCGCATTGAGGTCGTGATGGCTCGGCGAGAACAGCACCTCGCCCGCCCGCCGCTCCAGACCATACTGGATCAGCTTGGAAACCGCCCAGTCATAGTCCTCGCGGGAACAGATGACAAACTTGACCTGGTCGTTCGGCGTCAGCAGTTCGATGTTTTCGTAACGATTGCGCTGAGCTTCCTGCGACCCCGGCGTCTTCAGGTCAAGCACTCGACTGACACGCGGATCGACCGCGGAAATATCCAGGGCTCCGCTGGTTTCCAGCGAGACTTCGTAACCGGCGTCACACAGCTGCTTGAGCAAGGGAATGGCATTAGGCTGCGCCAGAGGCTCGCCACCGGTCACACAGACGTAACGCGGGCGGAAACCGGCGACCTGCTCAAGAATGCTCTCGAGGGTGCGGATGCTGCCACCGCTGAAGGCGTAGGCACTGTCGCAGTATTGGCAACGCAGCGGACAACCGGTCAGGCGCACAAATACCGTGGGCAGGCCAGCAGTCCGAGTTTCACCCTGCAACGAGTAGAAAACTTCGGTAATTCTCAATGTGTCTTGCATAGTCGCCACGGGCGTAACAGCTAAACAGGCTGTCCGCCTCCGTCAGGCACCTCGAGGAATCCCGCAAACACGGTAATCCCAGGAAGCGTGTTTCATAAAAAGGGCATGGATTCTAACGAAAAAACCCGCGGCAAGCGCGGGTTTCTTCAAAACAGCTCAAACTCGATTACATGCGTTGCAGATCGCGCTGAGCCAGCTGGGCGGCGGAAGTACCCGGATATTGGGCCACCACCTGCTGCAGAATGCCCTTGACCTTGTCAGTGTGGCCCAGACGGCGCTCTACGTCAGCCAGCTTGTACAGCGAGTCCGGCACCTTGGCATGCTTCGGATACAGCTGGGAGACCTTGGCAAATGCCTGGCCGGCACCTTGCAGGTCGCCTTTGGCCAGGTTCACTTCGCCCAACCAGTACTGGGCATTACCCGCGTATTGGCTGTTTGGGTATTTACGCAGGAACGCGGCGAAAGCCTGGCTGGCCTTGTCGAAATCCTTGGCCTTGATCAGGTCGAAGGCTGCTTCGTAATACAGCTTTTCCTTCGCTGGATCGCCCGGTTCACTGCTTGCCGCTGGAGCTTGCGAGGCAGCCCCGGCAGCTGCACCGGCGGCACTGGCATCGCCACCGGCAGAAGAATTATCAGGAGTCGCGGCAGGTGCACCGCCCGCTCCAATGCGTCGATCAAGATCCTGGTAACGCTCCAGGCTTTCCTGCTTCATACGCGCAATATCGTTTTGCAGTACTTCAATCACACCTTGTTGCCGAGCGATTTGATCCTGCATTTGCTGCAGTTGCTGGAACAGCTCGCCCTGTGCCGAGACAGGGGTCGAAACCCCTCCCCCGGCATAGGCGCCGTTCGTGCCATAACCCGCTGGCGGATAACTGCCTCCGCTATTGTTATAGCCCGAGTTGTTATCGACCACAGGAACCGCAGCCCACACCGAAAGCGGCGCGAGGCTGAGAGCCAAGACAGTTAGAGCACGACGGCACGTTCGCATGACGAATTACTTACGCAGTTCGACGCGACGGTTTTGAGCCCAGGACTGCTCGTCGTTGCCGGTAGCAACTGGACGCTCTTCGCCGTAGGAAACCAGTTCCAGCTGAGCTGGGGAAACGCCTTGCAGCACCAGGTAGCGCTGAACGGCTTTCGCACGACGCTCGCCCAGAGCCATGTTGTACTCACGAGTACCACGTTCGTCGGTGTTGCCTTCCAGAACAACGCGAGCGCCGTTTGCTTTCAGGTCTTTGGCGTGAACGTCCAGAGCGCGCATGGCTTCTGGCTTCAGGTCCGAGCTGTCGTATTCGAAGTAGAAGGTGGTGATTGCGCGCAGAGCAGCTTCTTCGCTCAGGGAGCCGTCAACTGCACCGGTGTTAGCGCCGTAACCAGCGTTTGGATCAACAGCGCCTTCACCAGCGTTGTCGCCGCCTTTGGAGGAGCAACCTACAGCTACAGCCATGGCCAGAGCCAGCGCAGCAAACTTACCAAACTTCAGCATTTCCATCGTGAAACTCCTAATGAACCCCAGTGTGTTAAGTAAAACGTAAAGCGCCGCGTCAGTTCAGGTAAGGGGACCAGGACGGTTCTCTGACTTCGCCTTGAGCGGTAGGAAGCGGGAGCCTCACGCGTCCATTAATGGACACGAGCATCAAGACTCCCCGGCCCTGCTGGCGGGTGGCGTAGATTACCATGGTGCCGTTGGGCGCAACAGTAGGCGACTCATCAAGTGTGCTGTCGGTAAGGATTTTCACGTTGCCACGCTGCAAATCCTGAGCAGCTACCTTGAAGTTTGTGAAGCCGTCCTGCCGGTGAATCATGACCAGCGTTTTTTCATCCGCGGACAGTTTCGGGTTGGCGTTGTAGTTGCCCACGAAAGTCACCCGTTCCGCACCGCCACCACCGGCACTGGTCTTGTAGATCTGTGGCTTGCCACCACGGTCCGAGGTGAAGTAGATGGTCGAACCATCCTTGCCCCAGAACGGTTCGGTGTTGATGCCAGGCCCCGCGGTCACACGCGAGATCTGACGCGAACCCAGGTTCATCACATAGATGTCCGGGTTGCCGTCCTTGGACAGCACGAACGCCAGGCGCTGGCCGTCCGGCGACCAGGCAGGCGCGCCGTTCAGGCCTTCGAAGTTGGTGATCTGCTCGCGACGGCCAGTGTCGATGTGCTGAACGAAGATGCGCGGGCGCTTCTGTTCGAACGACACATAGGCAATGCGCTTGCCGTCCGGCGCGAAACGCGGCGACAGGATCGGCTCACGGGATTGCAGCAGGGTCACCGCGCGCGCGCCGTCATAGTCGGAGCGTTGCAGGGTGTAGCGCGTGTTCTTCTCGGAGAAACGCTCTGCCGTGACGTACAGCATGCGGGTCGAGAAGGCGCCCTTGATACCGGTGAGCTTTTCGAACGACTGGTCGGAGATGTAGTGAGCCATGTCGCGCAACTGGTCGACGCTGCCCGAGACGCTGCCGGTCAGCACTTGCTGTTCGGTGGCGACGTTGAACAGGGCGTATTGCACCTGCAGGCGACCGCCCGCCGGGACAATGCTGCCGACCATGATGTACTGGGCGCCCAGGGCCTTCCAGTCACGGTAGATGACTTCGCTGGCCTGGGTCGGCAGGCTGATCATGTTCTGCTTTGGAATCGGCGAGTAGTAACCCGAGTTGCGCAGGTCGTTGCCGATGATCTCCGCCATGTCGTCGGGCAGCACGCTGCCCCCTTGCCAACCGAATGGCACTACGGCGATTGGCGTGGCCCGGTCACTGCCACTGGTGACCAGAATGTTCTTTTCATCCGCTGTCGCTATCCCTGCCATACAGCAAATAACGACAAGCAATCCTCGAAGAAGGTTTCTCACAAGGCTAGATCCTCAGGTGTGAATGTCATCTTGAATGAACGATACGGAGCGAAATCGCTCGGCTTCATTCCCTGCATTTCTGTCAAACGTCCAATGTTCTTGACCGCAGCTACCGCCGAGGCATCGAACGGACCATCGCCGCTGGACTTGGCCACCGACACGGAAGTCACCGTACCATCCGGCAACATGCCGATTTGCAGCACGACAGTCATGTTGTTGCGCGCCGAAGGAGGACGAGCCCAGCCTTCCGCCGCACGAGCACGAATCAGATCGTCGAAACTGCCCGCGACTTCGTCGCCCTGCTCGTCCGCCAAGGCCTGCTGACGCTGCGGCGTGTCGGAAAGCAAATCAGCCAGGGCCTGGGCCTTTTTATCTTCGGCGGATTTACGCGCTGCTTCCTGGGCCTTTTTCTTGGCTGCGTCGGCGGCGGCTTTCTTCTTCGCGTCCTCGGCGACCTTCTTCTTCGCCTCGTCCGCTTCAGCTTTCTTCTTGGCGTCTTCCGCGGCTTTCTTCTTCGCGTCTTCGACTATCTTTTTCTTCGCCTCTTCAGCGGCCTTTTTCTTGGCCTCTTCTTCGGCGGCTTTCTTGGCTTCTTCTTCGGCTTTCTTCTTGGCTATATCAGCCAATTGTTTCTCTTCAGCCTTTTTCGCTTCCGCAGCCTTCTTCGCGTCGTCGGCTTTCTTGGCTTCATCAGCCTTCTTCGCCTCATCCGCTTTCTTGGCTTCGTCGGCCTTTTTCGCTTCCTCGGCTTTTTGAGCAGCCTCTTCTTTCTTTTGTTCCGCAGCCTTGACCGCTTCCTGCTCGACCTTTTTCTGCTCCATCTGCTCGACTTCGGTCTGGCGCGCGGCGGATTTCTTCGCCTCACCCGCAATCTTCTGATTGGTCTGGGTGGTCGCCTGACTTTTCGATTTCAGCTGATACAGGGTCGCCTGGACGATCGGCTTGGACGGCGGCAACTCCGGCGTCATGGCAAAACTGACGAACAGCATGCCGAACACCAGAACGTGCAGGGCAATTGCCCACACGCTAGGCCAGAAGTAGCTTTCCGAGGCGGACGGCTCTCGCTGTTGCTGCATCAGGGCGCCTCGGTAATCAAGCCAACGTTACCGACGCCGGCCTTCTGCAGTCCGCCCATGGCGCCCATGACGGCGCCGTAGTCGACGGACTTGTCGCCGCGAATGAACACCTGGGTATGCTTGCCGCCTTCATTGCCGGCGCGAATGATCTTGGTCACGGCGTCGGTCATCTGCGGCAAGGTCATGGCCTTGTCCATCTGCTTGTCGGTGTCGACTTCGCTGCCAAGGTTCCAGTAGTAGGTCTTGTCAGCCTTGATCGAAATGGTCAGGACCTGGGTGTTGTTGTCCTGCGGCAAGGCTTCGCTGGAAACCTTGGGCAGATCGACTTTCACGCCCTGATTGAGCATCGGCGCGGTCACCATGAAGATAACCAGCAGTACCAACATCACGTCGATGTAGGGCACCACGTTCATCTCGGCAACCGGCTTGCGTTTGTGGCGAACTCGGGCCATGGGGATTTACCTGCTCACTCTTCGCTGGTGTGCACTTTACGGTGCAGGATCGCCTGGAACTCGTCGGCGAAGGTGTAATAACGGCTGATCAGGGTCTCGCCACGGGCCGCAAAGCGGTTGTAGGCGATAACGGCCGGGATCGCGGCAAACAGGCCGATCGCGGTGGCGATCAGGGCTTCGGCGATACCGGGCGCAACGGTCGCCAGGGTCGCCTGCTGGGCGCTGGCCAGGCCGCGGAAGGAGTTCATGATCCCCCAGACGGTACCGAACAGACCGATATACGGGCTGACCGAGCCGACAGTGGCGAGGAATGGCAGGCTCTGCTCGAGCTTCTCTTCTTCGCGGGAGATGGCGACACGCATGGCACGCGCGACACCTTCCATGACCGCCTCGGGATCAACGCCCGACTGCTGGCGCAGGCGCGAGAATTCCTTGAAGCCGGCACGGAAGATCTGCTCCACGCCCGAATCAGGGTCCGGGTTGCTGCCCGCCTGACGGTACAGCTTGGACAGGTCGATACCCGACCAGAAGCGCTCTTCGAAGCTCTCCAGGGCGCGTCGACCGGCACGCAGCAGGTTGCTGCGCTGAAAGATCATGATCCATGAGGTCACCGATGCGGCTACCAGGGTCAGCATTACCAACTGCACAACGATGCTGGCATTGCTGACCAGGCTCCACATGGAGGAATGGTCGACGACGTTAGCTTCCACGCTTTATCTCCTGCTCTGAGTGTGTACCCGCGCCGCTCACGTCGGCGAAGGCCGCACGTAGAGCTTCGGGAATGGCCCGGGGTTTCAAATTGTCGGTGCGCACACAGGCCACCAGAAACTGCCCTTCGCAGAGCAGTGCATTATCCGTGGCTCGCCTGACCTGCTGTTTGAAGCGCAGGCTGGCCCGGTTCAATTCGATGACTTCTGCACTTACCAGAAGCTCGTCGTCCAGTCGCGCCGGCGCGTGGTAGCGCGCTTCGCTGGAATGCACGACGAACAACAGGTTCTCCCCTGCCAGCTGCGATTGGGCAAAGCCCAGATCTCGTAGCCGTTCGGTTCGAGCCCGTTCCATAAACTTAAGGTAATTAACGTAATACACGATGCCGCCGGCATCGGTGTCTTCGTAATAAACGCGACAACGATGTGCGAACGACTCAAGCCCGTTTTGCGCGCGCATACTCTAGTGCTTACTCCTCAGGTTGCCAATCCGGCCGGGCAACTGTTTTTCATTCTCGAACGGCTTTCTGGCGAAATAACGGCAATGCCAGCCCCCTAGGACCGCACAAGCTGCGAATAAATCGCTGCCGAAGCGGTTATTAATCGTCCACAGCATCGAGGAATTCGTCTACCACAGGCATCTCCCCCAATCGTGACGGGATGTTTAGACCGAAATGCAGATAGGCATGCCGGGTCACCACACGCCCGCGCGGCGTACGCATGATATAGCCTTGCTGGATCAGATAGGGCTCGAGCACGTCCTCAATGGTATGCCGCTCTTCGCTGATGGCGGCCGCCAGGCTGTCGACCCCCACCGGCCCGCCGTCGAACTTCTCGATCATGGTCAGCAGCAGGCGCCGGTCCTGGTGGTCGAAGCCACGTTCGTCGACATCCAGCAGGTTCAGCGCCAGGTCGGCGATGGGCTTGGTGATGTGGCCCTTGGCGCGAACCTCGGCAAAGTCCCTTACCCGGCGCAACAAGCGGTTGGCGATACGCGGCGTCCCGCGGGCGCGCCGAGCGATTTCAAAGGCACCGTCCGGGTCCAGCGGCAAGCCGAGAATGCCGGCGGAGCGCCCGACAATGGTCGCCAGGTCCGCGGTGCTGTAGAACTCCAGGCGCTGGACGATACCGAAGCGATCGCGCAGCGGGTTGGTCAGCATGCCCGCGCGGGTCGTCGCCCCCACCAGCGTGAACGGCGGCAAGTCGAGCTTGATCGAACGGGCCGCCGGCCCTTCGCCGATCATGATGTCCAGTTGGAAATCTTCCATGGCCGGGTACAGCACTTCCTCGACGATCGGCGACAAGCGATGGATTTCATCGATAAACAGCACGTCGTGCGGCTCGAGGTTGGTCAGCAACGCCGCCAGGTCGCCAGGGCGCTCCAGCACCGGCCCCGAGGTGCTCTTGATCGACACCCCCATTTCCTGGGCGATGATGTTGGCCAGCGTGGTCTTACCCAGGCCCGGCGGGCCGAAGATCAGGGTGTGGTCCAGCGACTCGCTGCGCCCGCGGGCAGCCTGGATGAACAGCTCCATTTGCTCGCGCACCGTCGGCTGGCCGATGTATTCGGCCAGGCTGACGGGGCGAATCGCACGGTCCTGGACTTCCTCGCGCTCACGGGGGCCCGTGGCGGCGATCAGACGATCTGCTTCTATCACTTAAATCATTCCCTTCAGGGCGCGGCGAATCATGTCTTCACTGCTCAGGCCTTTTTCCTTGATCGCGGAAACGGCCTTGCTGGCTTCCTGCGGCTTGTAGCCCAGAGAGATCAGGGCGCTGACCGCATCGGTCTCGGCACTGGCCACCGGCATCGGCGCATCCGGCTGGTTCGGCACCAGGGCAAACATGCTCGGTACGGTTTCCCAGGCCTTGAAGCGATCCTTGAGTTCGACCAGCAGGCGCTCCGCGGTCTTTTTACCGACCCCCGGCACCTTGGTCAGCGCCGAGGTGTCCTGCGCTTGCACGCAACGCACCAGCTCGTCGACCTCCAGGCTGGACATCAGCGCCAGCGCCAGTTTCGGCCCCACGCCATTGAGGCGAATCAGTTCGCGAAAGAAGTCCCGCTCGCGCTTGCTGGCAAAGCCATAGAGTAACTGGGCATCTTCACGCACGACCAAATGGGTGTGCAGGGTGAGCGGTTCACCGACCGACGGCAGGCGGTACAGGGTGGTCATGGGGACTTCCACCTCGTAACCCAGGCCGTTTACATCGAGAATCAGGTACGGCGGCTGTTTTTCAGCCAAGGTGCCGCGCAAGCGTCCAATCACGTTTCAGATCCTTAGCTCAGGCCAGATCAGCGGCCGGCGAGTCATAGAGCGAAGATCCGGGCCGGGCAGACAGGCGCGGGATGCTCCACTCATCAAATGTTTGCGCAGATGCTATCAGAGACGCAGGCGACCGCCACGACTGCGTGCGGTACCCAGGCCGTGGGGCAGCAGACTGGAACGGGTGTGGGCATGACAGATGGCAATCGCCAGGGCGTCCGAGGCGTCGATCTGCGGCTTGCTGGTCAACTTGAGCAAGTGCATGACCATCATTTGCACTTGTTCCTTGTTGGCCCCACCGGTGCCCGCGACGGCCTGCTTGACCTGAGTGGCGGTGTATTCGGCAATTTCCAGGCTCTCCTCGGCTCCCGCCACGATCGCCGCACCACGGGCCTGACCCAGTTTCAGGGCCGAATCGGCATTACGCGCCATGAACACCTTTTCAATGCCCATGGTCACCGGACCGTAGGTCTGAATGACCTCGCGAACCCCGCGATAGACGATTTGCAGCCGCTCATGCAGCTCGCCGGCGCCCGTGCGAATACAGCCCGAAGCCACGTACACGCAGCCACGCCCGGTATCACGTACCACGCCGTAACCGGTGATGCGCGAACCCGGGTCGATACCAAGAATAAGAGTCATAACGCCTGCAAAGAGAAAGTTCGGTTGCCTAAGGTAACGCCGGGAGAAGCCGGAAAAACAAAAAATCGCAGCCTTCGACAGCTCCCCTACAGGTACAGCGTAACCCTGTGTAAAGGGGGGAAACCGCCGAAGGCTGCGATCTTTTATCGCGCTATCAGCCGAGTTGCTCGGCAACCGACTGGGGAATATCCGCGTTGGAGTAGACGTTCTGCACGTCGTCCAGGTCTTCGAGCATGTCGATCAGCTTGAGGATCCTCTCGGCGCCTTCCAGATCCAGCTCGGCACTGGTGGTCGGCTGCATGACGATTTCCGCGTCATCGCCCTTGAAACCGGCCTCTTCGAGCGCGTTACGTACCGCATAGAAGCCAGTGAATGAGGTAAACACATCGATCGAGCCGTCTTCGTGAACGACCACGTCATCGGCGTCGGCTTCCAGCGCAGCATCGGTCAGTGCGTCCTCATCGACGCCCGGCGCGAAGCTGATCTGCCCCTTGCGTTCGAACAGATACGCCACCGAACCATCGGTGCCAAGATTGCCGCCACATTTGCTGAACGCATGGCGCACGGCCGCGGCGGTACGGTTGCGGTTGTCGGTCATGCACTCGACCATCACCGCCACGCCACCCGGGCCATAACCCTCATAGGTCAGCTCTTCGACGTTGTCGGCCTCGGTCGCACCCGCGCCACGGGCGATGGCGCGATCGATGATGTCGCGGCTCATGTTGGCGCCCAAGGCCTTGTCCAGGGCCAGGCGCAGACGCGGATTGGAACCAGGCTCGCCACCGCCCTGACGAGCGGCGACCGTCAGCTCACGGATCCACTTGGTGAAGATCTTGCCTCTCTTGGCATCCTGACGCTCTTTGCGGTGCTTGATGTTCGCCCACTTGGAATGACCTGCCATAACGCGCTCCAAATTCTCTTTGAAACATTGCCCGCAACGCCTGTAACAGCGGGCGGGCAACAAATATCTCGACCCAATAGAAAAAGGCGCATCCGAAGATGCGCCTTCAGGTCGGCCTTACTCAGCCTTTGGCTGTTCGCGCAAACGGATGTGCAGTTCGCGCAGCGCCTTGGCGTCGACCAGGCCAGGAGCCTGGGTCATCACGCAAGCGGCGCTCTGGGTTTTCGGGAAGGCGATCACTTCACGGATCGACTGGGCGCCGGTCATCAGCATCACCAGACGGTCCAGGCCGAACGCCAGGCCACCGTGCGGCGGCGCGCCGTACTTCAGGGCGTCCAGCAGGAAGCCGAACTTCTCTTCCTGTTCCGCTTCATCGATGCCCAGTAGACGGAAGACCGCCTGTTGCATTTCCTTGCGGTGGATACGGATCGAACCGCCACCCAGCTCGGTGCCGTTGAGCACCATGTCGTAGGCGCGCGACAGAGCGGTCGCCGGGTTGGCTTCCAGTTCTTCCGGCGAGCATTTCGGCGCGGTGAACGGGTGGTGCAAGGCGGTGAAGCTGCCGTCGTCGTTCTCTTCGAACATCGGGAAATCGACAACCCACATCGGCGCCCATTCGCAGGTCAGCAGGTTCAGGTCGTGACCGAGCTTGATCCGCAGCGCGCCCAGGGCCTCGCTGACGATCTTGGCCTTGTCGGCACCGAAGAACACGATGTCGCCGTCGACCGCACCCACGCGATCGAGGATCACATTCAGGTTGGCTTCCGGGATGTTCTTGACGATTGGCGACTGCAGACCGTCAACGCCATTGGCGCGTTCGTTGACCTTGATGTAGGCCAGGCCCTTGGCACCGTAGATGCCGACGAACTTGGTGTAATCGTCGATCTGCTTGCGCGGCATGCTCGCCCCGCCAGGAACGCGCAATGCGGCAATACGGCATTTCGGATCGTTGGCCGGACCGCTGAACACCTTGAATTCCACGTCCTTGAGCTGGTCGGCAACGTCCACCAGTTCCAGCGGGTTACGCAGGTCCGGCTTGTCGGAACCGTAGCGACGCATGGCTTCTTCAAAGGTCATGTGGGGGAATTCGCCGAATTCCAGATCCAGCACTTCCTTGAACAGGTTGCGGATCATGCCTTCGGTCAGGCCCATGATGTCTTTTTCATCGAGGAAGCTGGTTTCGATGTCGATCTGAGTGAACTCAGGCTGACGGTCGGCACGCAGGTCTTCGTCGCGGAAGCATTTGGCGATCTGGTAGTAGCGGTCGAAGCCGGCGACCATCAGCAGCTGCTTGAACAGCTGTGGCGACTGCGGCAGAGCGAAGAAGCTGCCGGCGTGGGTACGGCTCGGCACCAGATAGTCACGCGCGCCTTCAGGGGTGGCACGGGTCAGGATCGGGGTTTCGACGTCGAGGAAACCGTTCTCGTCCAGGTAGCGACGGATGCTGGTGGTCATGCGCGAGCGCAGACGCAGCTTCTCGGCCATTTCCGGACGGCGCAGGTCAATGAAGCGATAGCGCAGGCGGGTTTCTTCGCCCACGTCGGAGTATTCGTTGAGCGGGAACGGCGGAGTTTCCGCTTCGTTCAGCACTTCCAGCTGGTAGCCCAGGACTTCGATCATGCCCGAAGCCATGTTGGCGTTGCCGGCACCGGCCGGACGCAGGCGCACCTTGCCGGTGATCTTGACCACGTATTCGCTGCGCACGCGGTCGGCGGCGGCGAAGGTTTCAGCGCGGTCCGGGTCGAACACCACCTGGGCCAGACCTTCACGATCACGGATATCGAGGAAGATCACCCCGCCATGGTCGCGACGACGGTGGACCCATCCGCAAAGGGTGACTTCCTGACCTTCCAGGCTTTCGTTCAGTTGGCCGCAATAATGGCTGCGCATCATGGTAGTGGTTTCACTTCTCGTAATTCGAAATTCGATGGGAGGCCTTGCGCACCTCGGGGTACCGGATAATGCAAGAGCTCGCGCGTGTCGTTCAACTTAATCAGCTTTGTCGCCACCGGCCAGGTTCTTCTTGGCGCCGGTTTTGAAGTCGGTCTCATACCAGCCCGAACCGCTGAGGCGGAAACCTGGCATGGACAGCATTTTTTTCAGCTCGGGCGCCTGGCAGGCAGGGCAATCGACCAACGCAGGCGCGCTGATCTTTTGAATGGCTTCCAGCTGATGACCACAGGAAGCACATTGGTAGTCGTACATGGGCATGAGAGCGTCTCGGCGTACTTAACGTCTGGCTTAACCCGTGCCGAGGCCCGGGTTATATAGCAAAGGGCGGGATTATATCCATTAAATCGGCCCTGTGCAGCCGTATGACGGCGCCGATAGACCACCGCCCGCCGAAACAAAGCCAGCTTCCCGCTGCCATACCCCACTCATCGGCCTGAGGACGAACAGCCATGATCGGACGACAAGTCACGCCCCATAAAGGCAAATGGCGCCGATAACGGCGCCATTCGGTCTGCGGGACTATTGCTCGCTCAACAGCGAGCGCAGCATCCACGCGGTTTTCTCATGCACCTGCATCCGCTGGGTCAGCAAGTCTGCGGTGGGTTCGTCGCTGACCTTGTCGATGATCGGGAAAATGCCACGGGCAGTGCGAGTCACAGCTTCCTGCCCCGCCACCAGTTGCTTGATCATCTCATCGGCGCTTGGCACACCCTCTTCTTCCTTGATCGAAGAAAGACGCGCGTAGATGGAATAGGCACCTGGCGCCGGGAATCCCAGGGCACGGATACGCTCGGCAATCAGGTCCACCGCCAGCGCCAGTTCGTTGTACTGCTCCTCGAACATCAGATGCAGCGTGCGGAACTGCGGCCCCGTGACGTTCCAGTGGAAATTATGAGTCTTCAGATAAAGCACATAAGTATCTGAAAGCAGGCGAGAGAGCCCCTCCACGATGGATTTGCGATCTTCTGCGCCGATACCGATATCGATTGCCATGTCTATCTCCGTTAGCACATTGAATTCAACAGGTCAGGTACCGGACCACTCTAGCAAGACTGCCCTGCACCCGCAGCCCGGGATTGCCCGAGGCACTGCGACAGATTGCCCACCAAGCGGGCGGCCAGTACCTGCAAGAAGGCCCACGCCGGTTGTGACCCGCCTGAAAAGCCGCCGTTCCACTTTTTTGGGTGCTGGCTCTCTAGAACAAGGCTTTGCCCGATAGTCCGGTATTCCCTCAGGACAACCAGGGCTTTCTCCCTCCTCCCGGCCACAGCGCCTGATTTGAGAAGGCCTGGGCTTTGCTGTTAAATAGAGGCCGTGTCGTTGTTGCCTATTTCTCGGCCTCAGCGCATAGGCTGATCCCGCGCACGTGCTCACCGCCTCCCATTGTTCAGAAGCGAACCGTGCACGCTCAGCTCTTCCTTGTGATCCGTCTTAACGTGAGTTCATTAAAATGTTGAAAATCGTCCACCTGCTAACGGGCGCAGCAGCCTTGCTGCTGTCCTTTATCCCTAGCCTGCGATCTGAAGCCGTTCCCTTCCTGCAACAACCCGATGCTCTTTACCTGGCCTTTTTCGGCCTGCTCAACCTGACACTGGCTCCCGTTATCCCCTACTGGAACAAAGGCCCGCGTCACCAACTGCAAAACCTGGTCAGCGCGCTCCTGGTGCTGGCGGTGGTCTTGCAGACCTTGACCCTGCTGGCACCAATGCCGGTTATCGCAGGTCAACCGGCTGTGCTGTTCAGCCTGCTGACCGCGGCGATCGCCGTTCTTCTGCACCTGGCCGTCAGCTTCTACAAATCGTCTCCCTCGGCCAATACCTCGCAAACCTACGACATGAGCAATCGCGATACCGGCACCGTCAAGTGGTTCAACACTTCGAAGGGTTTCGGCTTCATCTCTCGCGACTCCGGCGATGATATCTTCGTGCACTTCCGCGCCATCCGTGGCGAAGGTCACCGCGTCCTGGTGGAAGGCCAGCGCGTGGAGTTCTCCGTCATGAATCGCGACAAGGGCCTGCAAGCCGAAGACGTGATTGCGGCATTGCCGCGGCGCTGATTCACGCCCATAAAAAAACCGCGACGCAGCCATGCTGCTCGCGGTTTTTTATTGCCTGAACGGCCAGCCGCCCAAGGCTCAGTAATGCGGCGGCGGAGCCTCTTCTTCGAATGATTCGAACTGCCCCACCATTTCCTCTTGTCGCTTGAGCAAGGCGGCCATCTGCAATTGCAGACGTTCGACCACCCGCTGCTGCCCTACCAGCACGTCGTTCAGGGCTTGAATGGTGTCATCCTGAAAAGCCAATCGGCTTTCCAGATCGGTTACCCGCTCTTCCAGGTTCATGACTCAGCCCTCCAGAAACTTGAAATCATCGGTCAGGACCAGTCGTAACCGCTCACGAATCGCAGCCACCTGTTCGGCGTCGTAGGGCTTGGCAGGCAGCTTGCCCCATACCGGAGCAGGCCAGGCCGCATCGTCGCGCTTGCGAACGATAACGTGCATGTGCAACTGACTGACGACATTACCCAGAGTCGCCACATTCAACTTGTCTGCATCGAACGAGTCTTTAAGCAACTCCGCCAGCGCCGTGGTTTCTCGCCATAGTTGCTGCTGGTCCGCGTCATCCAATTGAAACAACTCACTGATATCTTCCCGGCGCGGTACCAGGATGAACCACGGGTAATTGGAATCGTTGGACAACAGCAGCCGGCAAAGGGGGAAATCCCCAATGGGCAGTGTGTCTTGTTGAAGTCGTGGATCTAAAGCGAACACCGCGCGCACTCCCGCTCAGCTCATCAAGTTTCAGCTTAGCGAACGCCATGACCGGCTGCCCGCCAAGCGACAGAACGGCAGCATACCTGCGAAAGCTCTTGCGTTCATCGCTCTGGTGCGCAGATCCCGCCTCAACATTCATCCTCGATACCACACGTCAGAGCGCCCCGGCCTGGAACATTTTCCAGCGGGCTGCACCACGACAGAACGAAGCTCATAAAAAACAAGGAGAAAACCGCGAAAGAGCCCCTTGCCTGCGCATTCTTCCAGTGCCCGACGCTGGATGACGATTGAGCTGCATCAAGAAACTTTTGCACCAAAACCTCACAGTGCGTCTACGCTCAGTGCGTTAACCATCCGCCATCTACTCACTCAGCAGGGTGAACCGGTAACGTTTTGGAATGTCATGCGTTTTTTTCAGGGATCAACACCAGGAGGACAAGGAACGTCAAGCCCAAACAAAACGACCTTAAAACCACTGTTTTATGCGGTTTTTACAGCCAGAAGGGCTATCACCGAAAAAAACTCGGTGCCTTTGCGTTTTGTGCACGCTTGTTGCATTCACACCCACATTGTCCCAGGAGTAGCCATCGGAAAAAGGCCTCTCCTGTGACTAATAACAATAGTGGCAAGGCTGCCCCATGGAGATTTGACTGCTTGACCAAAGTTCTTTTTGTTCCAGGTTCAAGCCTTCGAAAACAGCGCTGAAGTTGTCAGTCCGGGTACATGCGGACTGCGGATTTGCGACATTGATCGAGCATTTTGCGACAGGGTCGTAAAGAAGCTGAAAGGACTGATACGCAAGTATCGCCAACATTGTCGGCGTGATATAAGTTTGCGCCGACACAAAAAGAAAGAGCCGCCCAGATAATAAAACAGGTGGGACGGCAGTACTCTTCTAAAAACCAAAGGAGCAAATCACGATGCGCGTGATGAAGTGGAGCATGATCGCACTGGCAGTTGCAGCAGCCGCCAGTACTCAAGTGGCTACGGCCGCACCTTTTGTAAGTGACCAGTCTGAAGCCAAGGGCTTTGTTGAAGACGCCAAGTTCGACGTACTGCTGCGTAACTATTACTTCAACCGTGACAACAAAAATCGCAACAACGATCAGAAAGACTGGACCCAGGGTATCTGGGGTAACTTCAGCTCCGGTTACACCCAGGGTACTGTAGGCGTCGGCGTCGATGCGTTCGGTTATCTGGCGATCAAACTGGACGGCGGCGACGGCACTGGCGGCACCGGCAACATGAGCCGCGACTCCGACGGCGACGTCAACAAGAGCCAGGGCAAAGCCGGCGCTGCGGTGAAATTCCGCGTCTCCAAGACCGAGTTGAAAGCTGGCGATATGCAGCCAAGCACCTCCCCGGTCTTCGCGGTCGGCGGTTCCCGTATCCTTCCTCAAACGGCCAGCGGTTTCCAACTGCAGAGCAGCGAGATCAAAAACCTTGATCTGGAAGGCGGTCACTTCTATTCGGGTACCAGCCAGGACTCCAACGCCCGTAACGGCAACTTGTATGCTAACTATGCCGGCATCGCATCCAATAGCATCGACTACTTCGGTGGCAAGTACGGCATCACCGACAACCTGAGTGCATCGCTCTACGGCGCCAAGCTGGAAGATATCTGGAACCAGTACTACGCCAACCTGAACTACACCATCCCGATGGGTGGCGATCAGTCGCTGAACCTGGACGGTAACATCTACCGTACCACCGACTCTGGTAGCGCCAAGGCTGGTGACATCAGCAACACCACGTTCTCCCTGGCAGCGGCTTTCTCGTTCCTGAAAGCGCACACCCTTACCGTCGGGTTCCAGAAGGTCAATGGCGACACGCCATTCGACTATATCGGTATCGGTGGCCACGACACCACCAAGCGTGGCTCCAACCGTGGCGGCGACTCGATCTTCCTCGCCAACTCCATCCAGTACTCTGACTTCAACGGCCCGAACGAGAAGTCCGCACAGATCCGTTACGACCTGAAAATGGCCGAATACGGCGTGCCTGGCCTGAGCTTCATGACCCGCTACGTGAAAGGTTGGGACATCGACGGCACCAAGATGGACGCTGATAGCCCATACCGTCTATACGGTTATGGCGCAGACGGCAAGCACCACGAAACCAACTTCGAAGCCAAGTATGTTGTTCAGACCGGCCCAGCCAAAGACCTGTCGTTCCGCGTTCGTCAGGCCTGGCACACTGCCAACGCCGACCAGGCCGAAGGTGATGTCAAAGAGTTCCGCCTGATCGTCGACTACCCACTGTCGATCTTGTAATAGCGGTTACTTCGCGAGTAATAAAAAAGGCCCATCATTCGATGGGCCTTTTTATTGGGGCTGGCAGCTCGCTGAAGCTCCGGTTATCGACAGCTTATTGTTACAACCAGGTTTCAAATACTCTCCAGCGAATGCCGCGTTAAAAGCCTGACCACTCGATCAGACTTTTAATCCCTATCCCCGTTACCGACTCAAACAGCCGCTTCCTGAACCACACGAATCACGCGCTGTGGAAACGGAATATCAATACCCGCTGCCTTCAAGCGATCACGGGACAACTCGTTGAAGCGGAACATCACATCCCAGTAGTCGGCAGTCTTCACCCAGACTCGCAGCGAAAGGGTAATGGCGCTGTCACCCAGCATGGAAACCACCGCCACCGGCTCCGGATCGGCCAGCACACGCTCGTCCTTGGCCAGGTCCAGCAGAACCTCACGGGCCTTTTGCAGGTCAGCCTCGTAGTTCACACCAACATCGAAGATCACTTTGCGGGTCAGCTGGCGGTTGTGGTTGGTGATGATGCCGTTAGACAGGTTGCCGTTAGGTACGATGACGGTCTTGTTGTCACCGGTACGCAGCACCGTGTGGAAGATCTGGATGCTGTCGACCGTGCCGCTGATACCCTGGGCTTCGATCACGTCGCCGATGCGGAAAGGACGGAACAGCAGGATCAGCACGCCACCGGCGAAGTTGGCCAGGCTGCCTTGCAAGGCCAAGCCGATGGCCAGGCCCGCCGCACCGATCGCGGCAACGAACGAAGTGGTTTCGACACCGATCATCGAGGCCACGCTGACAATCAGCAGCACCTTGAGAATGATGTTCGCCAGGCTGCTGATAAAACCCTGCAGGGCCTGGTCCGCATTACGCAGCGCCAGCAGCTTGCCGACCTTGTGCGTCAACCTGTTGATCAGCCACCAGCCGATGGCCAGCGTGATGACGGCCAGCAGTACCCGACTGCCGTATTCCATGATCATTGGAATCCAGGCTTGGGAAGCCTTGACCAGGTTGTCCACTTCAGCATTCAAATCCATCTATCTCTCCTGATTCCCGGCTGCCGGGCACACAAAAAACAAGGGCAGAACGAGTAGCTTTATAAAGGCTCAATCGTTTCTGCCCACTACTCGGGCCTCGGACGCCAATAAGCTCGCGAGGTTCCCGAAAAATCCAATCAGTCGCGGAAGTTGTTGAACTGCAGCGGCATGCCGAACTCTTTCGCCCGCAGGGCGGCGATGGCTTCCTGCAGATCGTCGCGCTTCTTGCCGGTCACCCGTACCTGCTCGCCCTGGATCGCAGCCTGGACCTTCAGCTTGGCGTCCTTGATGTGGGCAACGATCTTTTTCGCCAGCTCTTTGTCGATGCCTTCCTTGAGGGTGGCTTCCTGCTTCATCACCTTGCCCGAAGCGTAAGCGTCCTTGACCTCAAGGCACTGCACATCGATCTTGCGCTTGACCAGGGCCAGCTTGAGGATCTCGATCATCGCTTCCAGCTGGAATTCGGCTTCAGCGGTCAGGTTGACGGTGAGTTCCTTTTCCTTGAACTCGAAGCTGCCCTTGCCCTTCAAGTCATAGCGGCGGTCCAGCTCCTTGACGGCGTTTTCCACTGCGTTGGTGACTTCGTGTTTGTCCAGTTCGGATACCACGTCGAACGACGGCATGTAATTTCTCCAATAAAAAAAGGGGCGCAGCTCGATAAAGATGGAGCACGCCCGGTTTGCGGTTAAAATCCGGGCTCATTATAACGGGTCTTTCCCCTCCTTCACTGCGAGCCTCGCATGCGCCAGCCAAACCGAGCACCACGCTGATGTCGACGACCTGGCACATTCTGGGCGCGGGCAGCCTCGGCACCCTGTGGGCGACACGCCTGGCCCGGGCCGGCTTGCCGGTACGCCTGATCCTGCGCGATCAGGCCCGCCTGCAGGCCTACCAGGCCGCGGGTGGGCTGACGCTGGTGGAGCAAGGGCGGGCCAGTTTTCACGCCATTCCCGGCGAGACGGTCGACAGCCCTGAGCCCATCACTCGGCTGCTGGTGGCCTGCAAGGCCTATGACGCGCAACAGGCCGTCAGCCAGCTGGTCTCGCGCCTGACGCCGGATACCGAACTGGTCCTGCTGCAGAACGGCCTGGGCAGCCAGGACGCCGTGGCCGCCCAAGTGCCGCAGGCCCGCTGCATTTATGCCTCGAGCACCGAAGGCGCCTTTCGCGATGGCGACTGGCGCGTGGTGTTCGCCGGTCATGGCTACACCTGGCTGGGGGACGCCAGCCACCCCACCGCGCCCTTCTGGCTCGACGACCTGAGCGCCAGCGGCATCCCCCATGAATGGAGCGCGGATATCCTGACCCGCCTCTGGCGCAAGCTGGCGCTCAACTGCGCGATCAACCCCCTGACGGTCCTGCACGACTGCCGCAATGGCGGCCTGCTGCAGCATCATTGCGAAGTGGCGATGCTGTGCGTCGAGCTGAGCGAACTGCTGGAATGTTGCGGCCAGCCCGCCGCGGCCGAGAACCTGCAGCAGGAAGTGGAGCGGGTGATCCAGGCGACCGCCGCCAACTACTCCTCCATGTACCAGGACGTTGCCAGTCGGCGCAGAACCGAAATCAGCTATTTATTGGGGCATGCCTGCGACGTTGCCGCCAGGCACCAGTTGCACCTGCCCAACCTCGGCCGCCTGCGCCGGCTATTGGTGGAACACCTGCAACAGCACGGATTGCCCAGCGACTGAGCAGCGGCTACGCTGCCCACGTGTTCCTCTCTAGCGACGTCCCCGATGCCATTGCGCCAGCGCCTTGAAAACCTGCCGGTCGGCCAAAAACTGCTGGCCGCCTTGCTCGTCCTGCTGATTACCGTACTGCTGGTCGCCAACCTGACCTTCATCAGCGCCGCCTACTGGATCTCTCAGGAAAGCATGGCGCCGCAAGCCTTGCAGACCATCGGCCGGCTGGTATCCAACCCGACCCTGGCCGCGCAGGCGCTGGACTCGCCACAAAACGCCGAGAAGCTGCTCAACGAACTCAACAGCTACTCTCCCCTGCGCGCCGCAGCGATCTATGACGGCAAGGGCACGCGCCTGGCCCAGTTGCAACATGGCGAACGCCTGAACCTGCCGGAGCGCTATCGGCATATCGAAGCCTGGCAACTGACCGAGTTTCGCAGCAACCAGATCATCACCCTGCCCCGCACAGGCCAGCCCCCCGGCCACCTGTTGCTGGTGGCCAGCAGTGAGCTGCCGATGGCCTTCTACACCGGCACCCTGACCGCGAGCCTGGGCATCCTGATCTTCAGCGTGCTGCTATGGCTGATCATTGCCCGGCAGATCAAACGGCTGATCACCCAACCCATCCATCAGCTGGAAGAACTGTCCCGGCAGGTGACACGCGAGGAAAACTATTCCCTGCGCGCCGCCCGTGGCAACCACGATGAAATCGGCAGCCTGGCCGAGGCCTTCAACACCATGCTGTCGCGCATCGAAGCGCGAGAACAGCAACTCAAGCGGGCCCGCGACGACTCCCAGGCGGCCTATGACCAGGCCCAGGGGCTGGCCGAGGAAACCCGTCACACCAACCGCAAGCTGGAGCTGGAAGTCCAGGTGCGCAGCAAGATCGAAAAGAAACTCACCGGCTTTCAGAACTACCTCAACAGCATCATCGACTCGATGCCCTCGGCGCTGATCGCCCTGGACGAGCAGCTCTATGTCACCCAATGGAACCAGGAGGCCAGCGCCCTCTCCGGCACCCGCCTGGACGAAGCACTGAATCAGCCGATCTTCCTCGCCTTCGAACCGCTCAAGCCGTTCCTGCCGCAACTCAAGGAAACCGTGGAGCAACATACGGTCACCAAGGTCGAGCGGGTCACCTGGGTCAAGGACGACGAAGCCCGGCATTACGCCCTGACCTTCTACCCGCTGATGGGCGGTGCCGGGCGCGGCGTGGTGATCCGGATCGACGACATCACCCAGCGCCTGTCCCTGGAAGAAATGATGGTGCAGTCGGAAAAAATGCTCTCCGTGGGTGGCCTGGCCGCCGGCATGGCCCACGAAATCAACAACCCGCTGGGGGCCATCCTGCACAACGTGCAGAACATTCGTCGGCGCCTGTCCCCCGAGCTGCCGAAGAATCAGGAACATGCCGAGCAGATCGGCATCGAGCTGGAAACCGTCAACCGTTACCTGCAGAGCCGCGAAGTGCCGCAACTGCTCGATGGCATTCAGCAGGCTGGTGCCCGGGCGGCGAAGATCGTGACCCATATGCTCAGTTTCAGCCGGCGCAGCAACCGGCAGATGGCGCCCTGCGACCTGCCGGCATTGATCGACCAGGCCGTGGAGATTGCCGGCAACGACTTCGACCTGGCCATAGGCTTCGACTTCAAGGGCCAGGCCATCATCCGCCAGTTCGACCCGCAACTGGGGCCGGTGCCCGGCACCGCCAACGAACTGGAGCAGGTCCTGCTCAACCTGCTGAAAAACGCCGCCCAGGCCATTCACCAGCGCGTGGATGACAGCGAACCCGGGCGCATTATCCTGCGCACCCGGCTGAACCCGCCCTGGGCGGAAATCCAGGTCGAGGACAACGGCATCGGCATGAGCGAAAACGTGCGCAAACGCACCTTCGAGCCGTTCTTCACCACCAAGGAAATCGGCCAGGGCACCGGCCTTGGACTTTCGGTCTCTTACTTCATCATCACCAACAATCACAAAGGCCAGATGGAAGTGCAGTCGACGCAGGGCCAGGGCACATGCTTCACCTTGCGTTTGCCACTGGCGGGCAGTCAGCCGCCACCACTGGAACATCCCCCACTGGAGAGGTAAGCATGGGCTTTCGCTTGTCGAAGATTTACACCCGCACCGGCGACAAAGGCGAAACCGGGCTGGGTGACGGGCGCCGGGTTCCCAAGGACCATCCGCGGGTCGAGGCCATCGGCGAAGTCGATACGCTGAACAGCCAGCTGGGGCTGCTCCTGGCCGGGCTGGCGGAACAGCGTCTAGAACATCCCGGCCTGCAGGAACTGATCGACGTCCTGGCGCCTTGCCAGCACCGCCTCTTCGACCTGGGTGGCGAGTTGGCCATGCCGGTGTATCAGGCACTGAATATCGCGGAAGTCGAACGCCTGGAAGCGGCCATCGATACCTGGAACGAAGAGTTGGGGCCGCTGGAGAACTTCATTTTGCCGGGCGGTTCGGCCTTGATCGCCCAGGCCCATGTCTGCCGCAGCCTGGCGCGCAGTGCCGAGCGACGCTGCCAGCATCTGAATGCCGTGGAACCGCTGGAGGGGGTCGGCCTGGCCTACATCAATCGCCTGTCCGACTTGCTGTTCGTGGCGGCGCGCCTGATTGCCAAGCGCCAGGGGATTGCCGAGATTCTCTGGCAAGCAGCAGCGAAACCCGAATAGCGGGTGTTTTTCTCCGCCGGTCGCGAGCAAGCCCGCTCCTGCAACTTATGCAGGAGCGAACTGATGGGTGAATGGCCTCAGGGCCAGAACGCGCGAATCCCCGCCACCCCTTGCGCACCGGCCTGCCAAGCCTGCTCGCGCTGATCCGGACCGACGCCGCCCAGCAGGTACACCGGCTTGTTGAAACCGCTGATCAGTCGGGCGGCCTGCTCCCAACCCAGTGGCTGCGCCTCAGGGTGGGTCTGGGTCGGCTGGACCGGCGACAGCGTCACGAAATCCACATCCATCAGCTGCGCCAGGGACAACTCTTCAGCGTCATGGCAAGACGCCGCCAGCCAGCGCTCCTTGCCAAAGGGACGTCCGGCGCTGGCGTATTTGCGCAGCTGCGCCGAAGTGATATGCCAGCCCGCCGAGGGGAAATCCCCCAGCCATTCGAACGGCCCCTTGAGCATCAATTGCGCCTTGCCCGCGCTCAGCCCGACCGCGTCCACCGCCAGGTCGCGGTATTGCGGGTCGTAGCCATTGGGCGCGCGTAGCTGGATCAACTTGCTGCCACCGGCAATGGCCTTCTGCATGCCCCGCAACAGCGCCGGTGTTTCCAGGCCTTCCGGGGTGATCAGGTAGTCGCTCGGCAAGCGCGCTGCCGCCACGATCGGCTGGTTGGCCGCCGGGAACTCGTAGTTCTCCAGCTCACGGGCCGTGACCCAGGCCAAAGGCTGGCCCTCGGCGCCATGGGGTTCGCCGGTAAAGGCGCACACTTCCCAGACATCCAGCAACACCTGCTTGTCCGGGTAATCGTGCTGCACCTTGATCAACGGCCGTGCCTGGGACACCAGAATGCCCAGTTCCTCCTGCAGCTCACGGGTCAACGCCGCTTCCACCGCCTCGTCCGCTTCGACCTTGCCGCCGGGAAACTCCCAGAGGCCGCCTTGATGCTGGGTATCGGCACGTCGGGCAATCAGGATCCTGCCGTCGGCATCACGGATAACGGCCGCCGCCACATGTACTCGTTTCACCGCACTGCTTCCTCTAAACCGGCTTTCTGCCAGGCCTTGAAGGCTGGCCATTGATAGATCGTTTCAACATAGGCGGCATCGACAGCCGGCAGCGCCACCCGATAGGTACGCAGGCGCACGGCGATTGGCGCAAAAAAGGCGTCCGCCAGGCTGACCCGACCAAACAGGAAAGGCCCTGGCTCGGTCGCGGCTGCGCGACATTCGGCCCATAACGCCAGCATCCTCTCGATATCGGCCTGGGCCTCGGGCGGCATGGGTGAAAGCGCGGCATCGCGGCTCAGGTCGAACGGCAGGTTACCGCGCAAGCCAAAAAAGCCGCTGTGCATCTGCGCGCAGGCGGAGCGGGCCTGGGCACGGGCGGCCACATCCCGCGGCCAGAGCTCGGCTTCGGGAAAACGCTCGGCCAGGTATTCGGCAATCGCCAGGGAGTCGGCAATGGTGCCGTGCTCGGTCTTCAGCAACGGGACTTTGCCGGTTGGCGAATGCTTGAGAATCAGCTCGCGGGTATCGGGCTGGTTCAGCTTGATCAGTTCTTCGGTGTAAGTCGCGCCGGCCAGCTCAAGCGCCAGGACGGCGCGTAGCGACCAGGAGGAATAGAGTTTGTCGCCGATGATCAGGTGAAGATTCATGTCGGGCACCTTTCAGAGGAGATGGAGGCCCGGGGCCTCCATCGCGAGCGGACTCGCTCCTACACGTGATGCGTCGCGTCCATGTAGAAGCGAGTAACGGTGTATCAGGTACGGTATTCCGCGTTGATTTTCACGTACTCGTGGGACAGGTCGGTGGTCCAGATGGTTTCGCTGCAATCACCGCGTCCCAGCTCGATGCGGATGGTGATTTCTTCCTGCTGCATCACCGCCGCGCCCTGGGCTTCGGTGTAGCTGGCAGCACGCGCGCCACAGCTGGCGATACACACCTCACCGAGGAAAACGTCGATCTTGCTCACATTCAGGTCCGGCACGCCGGCACGACCGACAGCGGCCAGGATACGCCCCCAGTTCGGGTCGGAAGCGAACAGCGCGGTCTTGATCAGCGGCGAGTGGGCCACGGTGTAGCCGACATCCAGGCACTCCTGGTGATTGCCGCCGCCGTTGACTTCGACCGTCACGAATTTGGTTGCGCCTTCACCGTCACGCACGATGGCCTGGGCCACTTCCATGCACACGTCGAACACCGCCTGCTTCAGCGCGGCGAACAGCGGGCCGCTGGCCTCGGTGATTTCCGGCAGGGCTGCCTGGCCGGTGGCGATCAGCATGCAGCAGTCGTTGGTGGAGGTATCGCCGTCGATGGTGATGCGGTTGAACGACTTGTTGGCGCCGTCCAGCAGCAGGTTCTGCAGCACTTCACGGGAGACTTTGGCGTCGGTGGCAATGTAGCCGAGCATGGTCGCCATGTTCGGACGAATCATGCCTGCGCCCTTGCTGATACCAGTGACGGTGATGGTCACGCCGTCGTGCTGGAACTGGCGGCTGGCACCCTTGGGCAGGGTGTCGGTGGTCATGATGCCCGTGGCGGCGGCGGCCCAGTTGTCCACGGACAGGTCATCCAGTGCGGCCTGCAGCGCGCCTTCGATCTTCTCGACCGGCAGCGGCTCGCCGATGACCCCCGTGGAGTATGGCAGTACGGCGCTGGCATCGACGCCAGCCAGCTCGGCCAGCTTGGCGCAAGTGCGGGTCGCGGCGGCCAGGCCTGGCTCACCGGTGCCGGCGTTGGCGTTGCCGGTGTTGGTCAGCAGGTAACGCACAGGGCCCTGCACTCGCTGCTTGGCCAGGATCACCGGAGCGGCGCAGAACGCGTTCAAGGTGAACACACCGGCCACCGTAGAGCCTTCGGCACAGCGCATGACCACAACATCCTTGCGCCCCGGGCGCTTGATGCCCGCCGAAGCGATACCAAGTTCAAAACCGGCAACCGGGTGCAACGTTGGCAAAGGACCAAGACCAACAGCCATGAATGCGCTCCTCTTTAACCTGATGTGTGCACCGCCATCGCAAAAGGCAGTGCGGCGAATGGAAAAACGCCGCGACGGCTGATGCCGGTCGCGGCGCGGGTATTTCAGTGTCTGGCGAAAATCTTAGTTGATCTGGCCGTGACAGTGTTTGTACTTCTTGCCCGAACCGCAGTAGCACAGTTCGTTGCGGCCCAGTTTCTGCTCGTTGCGTACCGGAGCCGAAGCCAGGGCCACGTCGACATCGACGCCCTCTTCCAGCGCTTCCGGCTGCTCCAGGCCCGGGGCTTCGGCATGTTCGAACTGCATGCGCTGGGCCAGTGCCTCGGCTTCCTGGCGCAGGCGCGCCTCTTCCTCGACCGGGTCCTCGCGGCGAACCTGAACGTGCGACAGCACACGGATCGAGTCGCGCTTGATGGAATCCAGCAACTCGGAGAACAGGGTGAAAGACTCGCGCTTGTATTCCTGTTTCGGGTTCTTCTGCGCATAACCGCGCAGGTGAATACCGTGACGCAGGTGATCCATGGTCGACAGGTGGTCTTTCCACAGGTCGTCCAGTACGCGCAGAACGATTTGTTTCTCGAAGGTGCGCAGTGCTTCGGCACCGGCCTGGTCTTCTTTCTCGTTGTACGCCGCCACCAGCTCGTTGAGCAGTTTCTCGCGCAGGGTTTCTTCGTACAGGTGATCGTCTTCGTCGAGCCATTGCTGGATCGGCAGGGTTACACCGAAGTCGCTTTGCAGCGCAGCTTCCAGACCGGCCACGTCCCACTGCTCAGGCAGCGATTGTGGAGGAATGTGCGCACTGACGGTGGCGTTGAGCACGTCCTGGCGGAAGTCGGAGATGGTCTCACCGATGTTGTCCGCGGCCAGCAACGTGTTACGCATGTGATAGATCACTTTACGCTGTTCGTTGTTGACGTCGTCGAACTCGAGCAGTTGCTTGCGAATGTCGAAGTTGCGGCCTTCTACCTTGCGCTGGGCCTTTTCGATGGCGTTGGTCACCATGCGGTGCTCGATCGCTTCGCCGGACTGCATGCCCAGGGCCTTCATGAAGTTCTTCACCCGGTCGGAGGCGAAGATGCGCATCAGGCTGTCTTCCAGGGACAGGTAGAAACGGCTGGAACCGGCGTCGCCCTGACGACCGGCGCGACCACGCAGCTGGTTGTCGATACGGCGCGATTCGTGACGCTCGGACGCGATCACCTGCAGGCCGCCGGACTCCAGCACTTGCTGGTGGCGCTTCTGCCAGTCGGCCTTGATCTGGGCAATCTGCTCAGGAGTCGGGTTTTCCAGGGAGGCGACTTCGACTTCCCAGTTACCGCCCAACAGGATGTCGGTACCACGACCGGCCATGTTGGTGGCGATGGTCAGGGCGCCCGGACGACCGGCCTGGGCAATGATTTCCGCTTCTTTTTCGTGGAACTTGGCGTTCAGGACCTTGTGCTCGATGCCTTCCTTCTGGAGCAGGTTGGACATGTGCTCGGAAGTTTCGATGGTCGCGGTGCCCACCAGAACCGGACGGCCCTGGGTCATGCATTCCTTGATGTCGTTGATGATCGCGGCGTATTTCTCGTCCGCGGTCAGGAACACCAGGTCGTTGTAGTCTTTGCGAGCCAGCGGCTTGTTCGGTGGAATCACCATCACCTGCAGGCCGTAGATCTGATGGAACTCGAACGCTTCGGTGTCGGCAGTACCGGTCATGCCGGACAGCTTGGTGTACAGACGGAAGTAGTTCTGGAAGGTGGTCGACGCCAGGGTCTGGCTCTCGGCCTGGATGTTGAGGTTTTCCTTGGCTTCGATGGCCTGGTGCAGGCCCTCGGACAGACGGCGACCCGGCATGGTACGACCGGTGTGTTCGTCCACCAGGACCACCTGGCCATCCTGGACGATGTATTCGACGTTGCGGTTAAACAGCTTGTGCGCGCGCAGACCGGCATAGACGTGGGTCAGCAGGCCCAGGTTGTGCGCCGAGTACAGGCTCTCGCCTTCCGCCAGCAGGCCGACCTGGGTCAGCATCTCTTCGATGAACTGGTGACCGGCTTCGTTGAGTTCGACCTGACGGGTCTTCTCGTCGACGGTGAAGTGACCGGCCTTGGTGACCTCGCCTTCCACTTCCTCGACGTGCAGCTCAAGGCGCGGGATCAGCTTGTTGATTTCGGTGTACAGGCGGGAACTGTCTTCAGCCTGGCCGGAGATGATCAGCGGGGTACGGGCCTCGTCGATCAGGATCGAGTCGACTTCGTCGATCACGGCAAAATTGAGCTCGCGCTGGAACTTGTCTTCCATGCTGAAAGCCATGTTGTCGCGCAGGTAGTCGAAACCGAATTCGTTGTTGGTGCCGTAGGTGATGTCGGCGGCGTAGGCGGCGCGCTTCTCTTCCGGCGGCTGGAACGGCGTGACCACACCGACCGTCAGGCCGAGGAATTCATACAGCGGGCGCATCCAGTTGGCGTCGCGGCGGGCCAGATAGTCGTTCACCGTGACCACGTGCACGCCCTTGCCGGACAGCGCGTTGAGGTAAACGCCCAGTGTTGCCACCAGGGTCTTGCCTTCACCGGTACGCATTTCGGCGATCTTGCCTTCATGCAAGGTCATGCCGCCGATCAACTGTACGTCGAAGTGGCGCATACCCATGACCCGCTTGCCGGCTTCGCGGGCGACCGCAAAGGCTTCGGGAAGCAGTTTGTCGAGGGTTTCACCTTTGGCTATGCGGGCCTTGAACTCTTCGGTCTTGGCGCGCAACTGATCGTCCGAAAGGGCCACCATTTGCTCTTCGAAGGCATTGACGATCTGTACCGTCTTGAGCATGCGTTTGACTTCACGCTCGTTCTTGCTTCCAAAAAGTTTCTTTAACAAAGGCGCAAACATATCGGCAGGATCTTCCACACATAGGGATGGAGGGCGGCCCCGTGAGTCGCCCGTGCAGCCCTCATGGCCGCATGCGAACGAGCATTCTACCCGGAAACGATGGTGAGGAAAGTGGCGTTATTCCACGATGCTGGTACAGCGCTGTGACGGGGCTCACTTACAATAAGGCCTTTTGCGCCAGTTTCAACCCGGACGAGTACGAAGTTAACCATTGATTTAATAGATAAAGCGCAGCCGCAGCGATGAACGAGGTCCGGCCAGCGCTTTCTGCTACCATGGCGGCTCTGTAACTTCAGGTGTCTGATCATGGCATTTCGCCCTCTTACGGCCAGAGCACCCGCCGTACTCCTTCGCGAAGCCAAGCCTCTCAAAGCCATACTCGGCCACGCCCAGCGCCTGGCGCATCTACAGCGCCTGCTGGAAAGCCAGCTGCAACCGGCCGCGCGCGAGCACTGCCATGTCGCCTCCTGGCGTGAAGGCAGCCTGCTGCTGATCGTCACCGACGGCCACTGGGCGACGCGCCTGCGTTATCAGCAAAAACGCCTGCAACGTCAGCTTTTGGAGTTCAATGAGTTCAACAATCTGACGCGGATTCTGTTCAAAGTGCAGCCTCCCACCGTACAACGCGGCGCAGCCGGCCACACCATGGACCTGTCGAGCAACGCCGCCGAGACCATTCAGGCCACTGCCGACGGCATCACCGATCCCAACCTGCGCGCTGCCCTGGAGCGCCTGGCCAGCCACGCCAAACCTCGGGCGTGACTGGCCAGCGGCCGATCAGCGGCGCTTGCTGCCACCCAGCAAAGACCCCATCAGCCCGCGCACCAGTTGCCGGCCCAACTGGTTGGCGGCCTGACGCATGGCGGACTTCAGGGCCTGACCGGCGGCAGTGCCGAGGAACTCTCCGGCCCGATCGGTAAAGCTCGGTTCCTCGGCGGCCGGTTTGCCCGGCGCAGCCTCGGCCTCCGGTGCCAGGCCCTTGCGTCCCATCAGCACTTCATAGGCCGACTCGCGGTCGACCGGTTTGTCATAGCGGCCGACCAACGGCGAACTATTGATCAGCGCCGCACGCTCGGCCTCGGTCAGAGGCCCGATGCGCGATTGCGGCGGTGCCACCAGCACTCGCTGGACCATCTCCGGCGTGCCTTTTTCCTGCAGCGTACCAACCAGCGCCTCGCCGATCCCCAGCTCGGTCAACACCGACAGCGCATCGAACGCCGGGTTCGGCCGGAAGCCGTCCGCCACGGCGCGCAAGGACTTCTGTTCCTTGGCGGTGAAGGCCCGCAAGCCGTGCTGGACGCGCAGCCCCAGTTGCGCCAGCACGTCGTCCGGCAAGTCGCCTGGCGACTGGGTGACGAAGTACACGCCCACGCCTTTGGAGCGAATCAGCCGCACCACCTGTTCCAGCCGGTCCTGCAACGCCTTGGGCGTGCCGGCGAACAGCAGGTGGGCCTCGTCGAAAAACAGCGCCAGCAGCGGCTTTTCCGCATCGCCGCGCTCTGGCAGTTGCTCGAACAGCTCGGCCAGCAGCCACAACAGGAAGGTCGCATAGACCTTGGGCGCCTCGTGCACCAGGCGACTGGCGTCGAGCAGGTGGATCCGCCCGCGCCCGTCACTGGCCGGCTGCAGGATGTCTTCCAGTTGCAGGGCCGGCTCGCCGAACAGGGCCTCGGCGCCCTGCTGTTCCAGGGTCGCCAGGCGCCGCAACAAGGCCTGGCTGGAGCCGGTGGTCATCAGCGCCGCGTCATCCCCCAACAACTGCGGGTTGTCCTTGAGGTGGTTGAGCAACGCCTTGAGGTCTTTCAGGTCGAGCAGCAACAGCCCTTCGCGGTCAGCCACCTTGAATGCCGCGTACAACGCCGATTGCTGGCTGTCGGTCAGTTCCAGCAGGCTGCCCAGCAACAGCGGGCCCATTTCACTCAGGGTAGTGCGCAGCGGGTGCCCGGACTGCCCGTGAATGTCCCACAACGTGACCGGATAAGCCTGGGGCTTGTGGTTCAGCCACGGCATCCCGGCAATACGTTCGGCGACCTTGCCCTGGGGATTGCCCGCGGCGCCCAGGCCACACAGGTCACCCTTGATGTCCGCGGCGAACACCGCGACACCGGCATCGCTGAACGCTTCCGCCAGTCGCTGCAAGGTGACGGTTTTCCCTGTCCCGGTAGCGCCTGCCACCAGCCCGTGACGATTTGCCAGGCGCATGGCCTGGGCAATCGGTTGCCCCGCGAGATCGGCACCGATAACGAGTTGCGATGAATCCGGCATTTTGTCACCCATGGTTAATCTTTAGCCTTGACCGGCCGATAGATCAGAAAAGACTGAAAAATAGTTCAGATAATTCCCCAAGGAGAGGTGGAAATATCAACTTACTTTCAACCCCGCCCATTTTGCGCGCTTTTATAAGAGCACGCTCGTGACATTAAGACCTAGCGGACACCACAAGCCATGAACAAAAACCTGCGCTTCAGCCATAAAATCCTGCTTGCCGCCGCCCTCATCGTTATTGCCGCCTTCGCTTCCTTCACGCTGTACAACGACTATTTACAGCGCAATGCGATCCGCGAAGACCTGGACAATTACCTGCATGAAATGGGCGATGTGACCGCCAGCAACATCCAGACCTGGCTCACCGGGCGCATCCTGCTGATCGAGAACCTGGCGCAAAACCTGGCGATCGACCCGCAATCGACCAAGGTGGCCAGCCTGCTCGAACAGAAGGCCCTGACCTCGACCTTCATGGCCTCCTACCTGGGCGATGCCAGCGGCAGCTTCACCATCCGCCCGGACGCGAAGATGCCCGACGGCTTCGACCCGCGCGTTCGCCCCTGGTACAAGGGCGCCGAAAGCAGCAGCGGCTCGACCCTCACCGAACCCTATATAGATGCAGCCACCGGCCAGTTGATCATTTCCGTCGCCACCGCCTCGCGTAACGGCGGGCAGAGCATCGGCGTGGTGGGCGGCGACCTGAGCCTGCAAACCCTGATCGAAACCCTCAACGCCCTGGATTTCGACGGCATGGGCTATGCCTTCCTGGTCAGCGCCGACGGCAAGATCCTGGTGCACCCGGACAAGGCGCTGGTGATGAAGAGCCTGAGCGAGGCCTACCCGCAGAACACGCCACGCATCAATGGCGATTTCAGCGAAATCGAAGTCGAGGGCAAGACCCGCATCGTCACCTTCACCCCGATCAAGGGCCTGCCGTCGGTGAACTGGTACATCGGCCTGTCCGTGGACAAGGACAAGGCGTTCTCGATGCTCAGCGAGTTCCGCACTTCGGCCATTATTGCCACCGTCATCGCCGTGGCCATCATCATCGCCCTGCTGGGCATGCTGATCCGGGTGCTGATGCAGCCCCTGCATGTCATGACCCGCGCCATGCAGGACATCGCCGACGGCGAAGGCGACCTGACCCGCCGCCTGACCATCCAGAACCAGGATGAATTCGGCATCCTCGGCACCGCGTTCAACCGCTTCGTGGAGCGCATCCACGGTTCGATCCGCGAAGTCTCGTCGGCCACCGAGCACGTCAACGAAGTCGCCCTGCGCGTGGTCAGCGCCTCCAATTCGTCGATGCTCAATTCCGACGAGCAGGCCAGCCGCACCAACAGCGTGGCCGCGGCGATCAATCAGCTCGGCGCCGCCGCCCAGGAAATCGCCCGCAACGCCGCCCAGGCCTCGCAACAGGCCAGCGACGCGCGCAACCTGGCCGAGGACGGCCAGCAAGTGGTGGACCGCAGCATCCTGGCGATGAACCAGCTGTCGGACATGATCAGCGCCTCCAGCAGCAACATCGAAACCCTCAACAGCAAGACCGTGAACATCGGGCAGATCCTCGAAGTCATCACCAGCATCTCCCAGCAGACCAACCTGCTGGCCCTCAACGCGGCCATCGAAGCGGCGCGGGCGGGCGAGGCCGGACGCGGTTTCGCCGTGGTCGCCGATGAAGTGCGCAACCTGGCCCACCGCACCCAGGAATCGGCGCAACAGGTGCAGACCATGATCGAGGAGCTGCAGGTCGGCGCCCGCGAGTCGGTCAGCACCATGAGCAACAGCCAGCGCCATAGCCAGGACAGCGTGGAGATCGCCAACCAGGCCGGCGAACGCCTGAACAGCGTGACCCAGCGCATCGGCGAGATCGACGGCATGAACCAGTCCGTGGCAACCGCCACCGAGGAACAGACCTCGGTGGTGGAGTCGATCAACATGGACATCACCGAGATCAACACCCTGAACCAGGAAGGGGTGGAAAACCTGCAGTCGACCCTGCGCGCCTGTTCCGACCTGGAGCAGCAGGCCGCACGCCTGAAGCAACTGGTCGGCAGCTTCCGCATCTGATCCCTTCAGCCATCCGGTGCCTGGGCAAAACCCAGGCACCGGACTGCCGACAATCCCTCCCGCATCCGCAGCAAACCGTTCATCCAGACGCATCGCCAACCGCCACGGCATCCCGACCGAACATCTATCCTTGATAAGGGTCAACCCTAGGGAGAACACCGGATCGGAGGGATGATCATCGTGCATATCGCTGACATAACCATGTTCTACGCCCCTGCCAGCGGTGGCGTGCGCACTTATCTGGACGCCAAGCATCGTCGCCTGGGACGCCAACCAGGAATCCGCCACAGTTTGCTGATCCCCGGGGCCCACTTCAGCGAACGCGACGGCATCTATAAAGTCCCCGCTCCCGCCCTGCCCTTTGGCAAGGGCTACCGTTTTCCCCTGCGCCTGGGGCCCTGGCGCAATATTCTCCATGACCTGCAACCGGACCTGATCGAAGTCGGCGACCCTTACCTCACCGCCTGGGCGGCCCTGGATGCGCGGCGCCAGCTGGACGTACCTGTGATCGGCTTTTATCACTCGGACCTGCCGCTGCTGGTCAGCAACCGCATGGGCCCCTGGTTCACTCCGAATGTCGAGGCCTACGTGCGCAAGCTGTACGGCAACTTCGACCGGGTCCTGGCCCCCAGCCAGGTCATGGCCGACAAACTGATCGGCCTGGGCGTGCGCAACGTCTATGTGCAGCCACTGGGCGTCGACCTGCAGACCTTCCACCCGAGTCATCGCGACCCCGGCCTGCGTACCGAACTGGGGATTGCCGAAGACAGCCGCCTGCTGATCTTTGCCGGTCGCGGCTCCAAGGAAAAGAACCTGCCGGTGTTGCTCAACTGCATGCAACGCCTGGGCAAGCGCTACCACCTGCTGCTGGTGGGCTCGGCCATGCCGACCGCCGTGCCGGAGAACGTCACGGTGATCGACGAGTTCTGCCCGGCCCCTCAGGTCGCCCGCCTGATGGCCAGCGCCGATGCCCTGGTCCACGCCGGGGACCAGGAAACCTTTGGCCTGGTGATCCTCGAAGCCATGGCCAGCGGCATTCCCGTGGTGGCGGTGGCCGCCGGGGCCTTCCAGGAAATCGTCACCGCGGAAGGCGGCTTGCTCTGTGCGCCGAACAATCCGCTGGCGATGGCCCATGCCGTGCAGGAGCTGTTCGCCCAGGGCTGCGCCGAGCGGGGCCAACGGGCGCGCCGCCATGTCGAACGTTATTACGCCTGGGATACGGTGGTCGCCAGCCTGCTGGAGCACTATCGCGCCGTGCTCGGCACCCAGCAGCCGATGCTGGCCCATGGTTGAGTCCGCCGGGATGCCCAGCGTGCTGCTGGTATTGCACGATGTCGCGCCACAAACCTGGATCGACTACCAACCCTTCGTCGAAGCCGTCGACGCCATGGGCAATGTGCCGATGACCTGGCTGGTGGTACCGGATTTTCACCGGCACAACCCGCTCGATGCTCATCCCGGCTTTCGCCGGCTGCTCAGCGCGCGCCTGGAGCGCGGCGACGAACTGGTGCTGCACGGTTACTTCCATTGCGACGAGGGCCCGCCACCGCGCACCCCGTATGACTGGTTCATGCGTCGCGTGTACACCCATGAGGGTGAGTTCTACAGCCTCTCGGAAAACGCCGCCCTGGCACGCCTGCATGCCGGCCTGGAACTGTTCCAGCGTTACAACTGGCCCTTGCAGGGGTTCGTCGCCCCCGCCTGGCTGATGAGCCCGGGTACGCGCCAGGCCCTGCGCCAACTGCCCCTGCGCTACACCAGCGGCCCGCAGCATCTGTACCGGCTGCCGGACTTCTCGCCGATCGCCGCCCCCGGCCTGGTGTGGAGCGCCCGCAGCGCCTGGCGCCGCAAAGCCTCCCGGCTGCTCAGCCTGCAACGCGAACGACGCTGGCAGCAGGCAGCGGTGATTCGCCTCGGCCTGCACCCGGTGGACATGCGTCACCCCGACTCGCGCCAGTACTGGCTGGACACCCTCGAACGCCTGCTGGAGCAAGGACGCCAGCCACTGACCAAGGCCGACTGGCTCGACACCCAGCCGCCAAGGGCACGCGGGACCCCATGAGCCGGGCGATCTGGCTGGCCATGGCCTTGCTGGCGGCGCTCCTGGTCCCGCTGCTGCTGGGCGGCGGCGAACTGTGGGGGCGGGTCCAGCGTTTTTCCCTGCCGTTGCTGCTGGGCATGCTGAGCATGATTCTGCTGTGCTGGATCATCAATTCGCTGCGCCTGAGCCTGCTGCTGGGTCGACACCGCGGCCGGCTGGGACGCTGGAAGAGTCTCGCGGTGGTGATGTCCACCGAGTTCGCCATGTGCGCCACGCCCGGCGGCAGTGGCGGCCCCCTGACCTTGATGGCCCTGCTGGCGCGTAACGGCGTGCGCCCGGCTCGCGGCAGCGCGGTGTTTGCCATGGATCAATTGAGCGACCTGCTGTTCTTCCTCTGCGCGCTGCTGGGGATCCTGTTCTACGCGCTATTCCAGAACCTCAGCCAGCGCCTGGAATGGCTGCTGGCCCTCAGCAGCCTTTCGCTGTTCGGCGGGTTATGCATCTGCCTGGCGATAGCCCGCTACCACCGTCGCCTGATCCTGCTCAGCGGCCATCTGCTTGCGCCCTTCAAGATTCGCCCCGCGACCCGTCGGCGCCGGGCGCGCAAATGGCTGCATTTCCTCAAGGCCTTCGGCGATAGCCTGAAACTGCCCTGGCAGACCCTGACGGGGGTCTTTGCCCTGACCTGCATGCATTGGGCGCTGCGCTACAGCGTGCTGTACCTGGCGTTGCGCGGGCTGGGAGTGGACCTGCAATGGGCCTGGACCTTTCTGATCCAAATGCTCGCCCTGAGCGCAGGGCAATTCAGCCTGCTGCCCGGCGGCGCGGGAGCGGCGGAGCTGACATCGGCGGCGCTGCTGGCGCCCATGGTGGGGAAATCGACGGCGGCCGCGGCCATCCTGATCTGGCGGGCCGTCACCTACTATTTCTATCTGCTGGCCGGCGGCCCGGTATTCCTGATGATGCTCGGGCGCCCCTTGCTGCGCACCCTGATGAAGCTCAAGCAGGCTTAGGCGGCTCTGAATCCGGGGCATCCTGCTGCAACTGCTGCCACAGCTCGGCGGCGCCGGGAAACTCGGTGCCGTCCTCGGCGCTCATGTCGTCCGGGTCGTAGCGGCTCAGGCAGCCCTCGCCGAGGGTGGCGGGTGCCTTGGATGTGGCTTTGTCCAGTGGATCACTCATCGGTCGATCCTCATGAAAAATCGCCGGACCCGGAACTTGGATGCCCGGGCCCGGCGGATTCGATCAGAGCGCTTTTAATCAGAACACTCTGGATCAGAACACGACAGTCTTGTTGCCGTGCACCAGCACGCGGTCTTCCAGGTGGTAGCGCAGGCCGCGGGCCAGGACCATTTTCTCGACGTCACGACCGAAACGCACCATGTCTTCGATGCTGTCGCTGTGGCTGACACGGACCACGTCCTGCTCGATGATCGGGCCGGCATCCAGCTCTTCGGTCACGTAGTGGCAGGTCGCGCCGATCAGCTTCACACCACGCAGGGAAGCCTGGTGGTAAGGCTTAGCGCCGACGAACGACGGCAGGAAGCTGTGGTGAATGTTAATCACCTTGTGCGCGTATTCGCTGCATAGTTCCGGCGGCAGGATCTGCATGTAGCGCGCCAGCACCACCACTTCGGCGTCGTGCTGCTTGACCAGGCGCGAGACCTCGGCGAACGCCGGCTCCTTGTCCTGAGGGTTGACCGGCACGTGGTAATAAGGAATGCCATGCCACTCGACCATGCTGCGCAAGTCGTCGTGGTTGGAAATCACACAGGAGATCTCGCAGTCGAGTTCGTCGCTGTGCCAGCGGTGCAACAGGTCCGCCAGGCAGTGGGACTCACGGCTCGCCATCAACACCACGCGCTTCTTCTGCGCGGTATCGGTGATGCGCCAGTCCATCGAGAACTCTTCGGCAATCGGCGCAAAGGCTTCACGAAAGGCTTCAAGGCCGAACGGCAAAGAGTCGGCACGTATTTCGTGACGCATGAAGAACCAGCCACTCAGGTCATCCGAGTGGTGACTGGCTTCGGTGATCCAGCCGTTGTGGGACGCCAGAAAGTTACTGACTTTGGCAACGATGCCAACGCGGTCCGGGCAGGAAATCACCAACCGAAAAGTGCGCATGAGGGGGAAACTCCAGAACTTCGCAAAGGCCGCCATTCTAGCGATTGCGCGACAAAACTGCAGTATTCGTGATGTCGGAATCCGATTCCTCTGAGCAGCCTGTAGGGCTCATGCCCGATGCGAGAGGGAAATCAGTCACACTTGGAAATAGTCCTATAACTTTGTGGGAAATAGTCGTGCGGACTCGTTCACAATATTTAACTCATCAATCAGGATCTTTGCTAAACACTCTAATCAAATTAAATAAAAGCCGGCTTTATTGTTTACTTGAGGAAACTGCCTGACTATTATTACGCCACTGTCACCTGCCACTCAGCACTCAACATAAGGCAATTCTCATGTCCCTGATCAACGAATACCGCGCCACAGAAGAAGCTATCAAAGAGCTGCAAGCCCGTTTGAAGAACCTGTCGCAAGACGACAAACTGCAAGCCGAGCTGGAATTCGAAGGCAAACTGCGCGCCCTGATGGGTGAATACTCCAAGTCCCTGCGCGACATCATCGCGCTGCTGGATCCGGACTCGAAAGTTAAGGCGCCACGTGTTGCCGCCAAAACTACCGGCACCAAGCGCGCGCGCAAGGTCAAACAATACAAGAACCCGCACAACGGCGAAGTCATCGAAACCAAGGGCGGCAACCACAAAACCCTGAAAGAGTGGAAAGCCAAGTGGGGCGGCGACGTGGTCGAAGGCTGGGCAACCCTGCTGGGTTAAGCCGTATACCCGTCACAGAGGGATTTGCGACCTTATGAAAAAACGCCAGCTTGCTGGCGTTTTTTTATTTCCGGCAAATGCCCGGAATGTACTAAGCCGAACAATCAAAGCCCGAAACGCAGGGCCAGCGACCGGCTGTAATCCTGCCATTCATCCAGCACCTGACGCTGAATCGATGTAGCACTCATCCGTAGTTCGGCAGCCGCCTGATTGAAACTTTCCAGGGTATTGGGCGCTCCCCACTGCGGGTCGCACAGGCGCTGCTGACAGAATGACTTCCAGCGCTCTTGCTCCTCCCCGTTCAAGGTTTCAGGAAAGTTACGGGCGCGATAACGAAATAATAATTCAGGCAAACGTTCATCATCGAACGGCCATTGCTCTTGCCCTAAATGAAGCGGCTCGGCATTGCGCACTTGTTCGCATAAGCGTCGGTCGCGATCGCCGATAAAACCGTCGTACAACTGCTGCTCGGGATCGATGCTGGGGGCAAAATCCTCGCTGGCATAAATTGCCGCAAGTTTATCCCGCCAAACTTCTTGTGCGTCACTTAGCCGCAGCGCCCGGGCCTTATATTCCGCCATGTCCAGTTGCAAACGCTGCTGGTCCTCGCCACGCAATACATTCAGCGGTGCGACGACCGGGCAGCGGTTGATATGGATCAGCTTCAACGGCACCGGCAACTCGCCTTCGGCCAGGTCTTCGCGGCGGGTATACAAACGCTGGCGCAGCGTCTCGGCGTCCAGCTCGAGCAATCCCTGTGGGTCCAGGTGCAGGTCACAGACAATCAGGGCGTTGCGGTTGCGCGGATGCCAGGCCAGCGGCAGGACCACGCCGACATAACTGCGCGCCGCGGAAAAGCGTCCGGAAATATGCACCAGCGGTTGCAACAGACGAACCTGGTCCATGACTTTCTGCTTGCTGCGCAACTGGAACAGCCATTCATACAACTTCGGCTGCTTGTCCCGAATCAACCTGGCCAGGGCAATAGTGGCGCGCACATCGGACAGCGCTTCGTGGGCATGCCCGTGATCGATGCCATTGGCGGCGGTCAGGCGCTCCAGCTTCAGGGTCACCCGCCCCTCCTCGTCCCGCGGCCAGACAATCCCTTCCGGGCGCAAGGCATAGGCGGTGCGCACCACATCGATCAGGTCCCAGCGGCTGTTGCCGCCTTGCCACTCGCGGGCATAAGGGTCGAAGAAATTCCGGTACAGGCTGTAGCGGGTCATCTCGTCGTCAAAGCGCAGGGTGTTGTAGCCGGCGCCACAAGTGCCCGGTGCCGCCAGCTGGGCGTGCACCCGGGTCATGAAATCGGCTTCGCTCAGCCCCTGTTCGGCCAGCCGGCCCGGGGTAATGCCGGTGATCATGCAGGCCGCTGGATGAGGCAGGATGTCGTCGCTGGGCTGACAGTAAAGATTGACCGGCTCGCCGATCTCGTTGAGTTCGAAGTCGGTGCGGATCCCCGCCACCTGCAACGGCCGATCGCAGCGCGGGTTGATGCCGGTGGTTTCGTAGTCGTACCAGAAGATGGAAGTCACGGGCTGTTCCTGAGCAAAAGACCGGCAAAGTCTAGGCGCTTGGCACCAGCCGCGGCCAGCCTTGTGATGATTCAAGGGTAACGGCGCACGTCACGCGGCACAGTTAATGATGTCGTTCGCCCCTCCGACACTGCTAGCATCAGGCGGTCATCCATCGCCACCAGGCCAGCCTCAAGTTGCCTATGCTCGAGACGACAGCACTGCCAGGGAAAGCATTGCCCCCGCCACTGGACACCCGCTACCAGGTCGAAACGCCAGAAGGCATCGACCTGCCGCTGCGGCCGGCGGGGCTGATGTCGCGCGCCCTGGCCTTTGCCATCGACCTGGGCTTTCGTGGCCTGATCCTCGGCATGCTGTTTATTGTCCTGGGGTTTCTCGGCCAGCTCGGCATGGGGCTGGGCTCGATCCTGCTGTTTCTGGTCAGCTGGTGGTACATGGTGCTGTTCGAGGTGTTGAACCAGGGCTGCTCGCCAGGCAAGCAACTGATGGGCTTGCGGGTCGTGCAGGACGATGGCACGCCCATCGGCTGGGGCCCTTCCCTGACCCGCAACCTGCTGCGTTTTGTCGACATGCTGCCGTTCGGTTATTGCCTCGGCGCCATCAGTTGCCTGCAGCACCCGACCTTCAAGCGCCTCGGCGACCTGGCGGCCGGCACCCTGGTGATCTACCGCGAGCAGCCGGTGGTCCGCCCGACCTTGCCGGCAGTACCCGCCAGAACCGCCGCCTTCGCCCTGAGCCTGACTGAACAACGGGCCATCCTCAGCTTCGCCGAACGCCAGGAACAACTGTCCGCGGACCGGGTCCAGGAGCTGGCCGCGCTACTCGCCGAACCTCTGCATGTAACGCCCGCGCAGGCCCGTGACGAACTCAATGGCATCGCCCGCGGACTGCTGGGGCCGACATGAAACAGAGCCTGTTCGAAAACCGTCATCAAGCCTTGTGGCAGCGCCTGCGCGAACAGCTCGAACAACTGGAACGCGGCCAGGCGACGCCCGAGACCCATGCCCGTTTCCCCGAGGATTACCGCCGCTTGTGCCAACACCTGGCCCTGGCCCAGGAACGCGGCTACAGCAGCTTCCTGGTCGACCCGTTGCAGCAACTGGCGCTGCGCGGCCATCAGCAGCTCTATCGCCAACGCAGCCCGTTGGGCGCCCGGGTCCTGGGCTTTGTCCTGGCCGGTTTCCCGCAGTTGGTGCGCGAACAATGGCGCTTCGTCCTGGCCGCCAGCCTGGTGTTCTTTGGCAGCCTGCTGGGTATCGGCCTGCTGGTGTACCTAGTGCCCGAACTGATCTACAGCGTGGTCAGCCCGCAACAGGTGGCCGAAATGCAACGCCTCTACGATCCAGATGCCAGTCGCCTGGGCCGCCTCGCCAACCGGGCCGCCGGCGAAGACTGGATGATGTTCGGCTACTACATCATGAACAACATCGGCATCGCTTTTCAGACCTTTGCCAGCGGCCTGCTGTTTGGCCTGGGGAGCCTGTTCTTCCTGTTCTTCAACGGCCTGACCATCGGCGCGGTGGCCGGGCACCTGACCCAGATCGGCTATGGCGCCACCTTCTGGTCGTTTGTCGTCGGCCACAGTGCCTTCGAGCTCAGCGCCATCGCCCTGGCCGGCGCAGCGGGATTGAAAATGGGCTGGGCGCTGATCGCCCCCGGACGCCTGCCCCGCGGCGAAGCCTTGCTGCTGGCCGCGCGCACCAGCGTGCAGTTGATCTGCGGGGTCATCCTGTTCCTGCTGATCGCTGCCTTTATCGAAGCCTATTGGTCCTCCCTGACCTGGCCCGCGGCCTGGATCAAATACCTGGTCGGCGGCATCTGCTGGCTGCTGGTCCTGGCCTACCTGATATTCGCTGGACGCCGCCATGCGCCTGAGTGAAGCCAGCGTGGTGATTCGCCCGCGCACGACTTGGGAAGCCATGGACCTGGGAGTACTGCTGAGCCAGCGCCACCGACGCCTGCTGATGACCAGCTGGGCGCTGATCACCCTGCCGGTATTCGCCCTGCTCAGCCTGTTGCTCTGGGACTCGCCTACCCTCGCCCTGCTGCTGTTCTGGTGGCTCAAGCCGGCCTTCGAACGGCTGCCGCTGTACATCCTCGCCAAGGCCCTGTTCGGCGAAACCCCGACCTTGCGCCAGGCCCTGCGCCAATGGCCCAGGCTGCTCAAGCCGCAACTGGTGGCCAGCCTGACCTGGCGCCGCCTGAGCCTGAGCCGCAGTTTCATCATGCCCGTGGTGCAGCTCGAGGGCCTGAGTGGCGAGGCGCGCCAGCAACGGGTGCGGGTGCTGCAACAGCGCAATGCCGGGGCCGCACACTGGCTGACCCTGATCGGCGTGCACCTGGAAGGCATCTTGTGGATCGGCCTGCTGGCGTTGTTCTATCTATTGCTGCCACAACAGATCGAGCTGGACTGGGACTGGCAGACGCTGATTGCCGCCGCCGAGCAGGATTGGCTCTGGCTCGAACACCTGACCAACGCTTTTTACGCGCTGGTCCTGATTGTCTGGGAGCCGGTGTACGTCGCCTGCGGCTTCAGCCTCTACCTCAATCGCCGCACGCTGCTGGAGGCCTGGGATATCGAACTGGTGCTGCACCGCCTGCGGCAGCGCTTGAGTGGCGCCGCCCTGCTGCTGGTCCTGGGCAGCCTGAGCCTGCTGCCCCTGCCGTCCGATGCCTGGGCCGCCGAGCCGGCCACTGGCCCTGACAGCCCGCGCCTGCTGGATCAGCCGCTGACCAGCCAGGCCGCGAAAGACAGCATCAACCAGATCCTCGACCAGCCGCCCTTCAAGAACCCGCAGACCGTGACCCGTTACCGGTTCGACGAAGACAGCCCGAAAAGCGCTGAACACTCTGAACTGCCGGGCTGGCTCAAGGCCCTGACCGACCTGCTGGACAGCAGGGCCTTTGGCACCGCAGCCAAGGCCCTGGAGATCCTGCTCTGGGCCCTGCTGCTGGGGGCGCTGGCCCTGCTGGTGTGGCGTCATCGTGAATGGTTGCGGGCCTTTGTCGGCCGCCGTCCGCTGCCGGGCAAAGTCCCTGCGCGAGCTGCTCCGCACCAGCTGTTCGGCCTGGACCTCAGCCCCGACGCCTTGCCCGAGGATGTCGCCGCCGCTGCCGAGGCACTCTGGCCACAACAGCCACGCGAAGCCCTCGGGCTGTTGTACCGCGCGCTGCTGAGCCGGCTCCTGCATGACTTCCGCCTGCCGCTGAAACCGGCGGACACCGAGGGCCAGGTCCTCGAGCAGATCAAGGCCTTGCAGTTGCCCCAGCTGCAGGCGTTCAGCAACAGCCTGACCCAGCACTGGCAGAACCTGGCCTACGGTCATCGCCTGCCTCCCGCGCAATTGAAGCAGGAACTGTGCGATGGCTGGCGCACCCTGTTCGGCCCGGGAGCCCCACGATGAACCGGCGCCTGCTGCCGCTGCTCGCGCTGCTGGGCGCCGGCCTGCTCGGCGGCTTGCTGCTGTACCTCTACCTCAACACCAGGCCCTACCAGGAAACCATCGATCACGGCCCCTCCCCGCAAGCCCGCGCCAACCCATACCTGGCGGCGGAAATGTTCCTGCGCCAGCGCGGCTTGCAGGTTCACCACGCCAACGGCCTGGAGGTGCTGCCGACCCTCAAGCCGCAGCAGAACAGCCTGTTGCTGCTGGGCGAGCGCTCGAACATGACGCCGCAGCAGGTCGAGCAACTGCTGGACTGGGCCAGGGCCGGCGGGCGCCTGCTGTTCGTCGCCGAAGCACTGTGGAACAAAGAGGCCGGACGCAGCGGCGACCTGTTGCTCGATCGCCTGCACCTGCGCCAGTTTCTCAGCAAGGACCTCAAAGCCCCGCCGCCGGGCGCCGGCAAAGAGCCCTACCCGAAACTGACCAAGCTCTACCTGGAAGACGAAGACGCGCCGGCCTACATCGGTTTCGATACCGACTTTCACCTGGAAGACCCGGACAACCTCACCCAGTCCTGGGCCAACAGCGCCCGGGCCACCCACATGATGCAACTGAGCTACGGCCAGGGTTCGGTGACCGTGCTCACCGATGCCGAGATCTGGAAGACTCCGTTGATTGCCAAGTACGACAACGCCTGGCTGCTCTGGTACCTGAGCGCCGACAGCGACGTCACCCTGCTGTTCGACACCGATCACGACAGCCTCTGGAGCCTGCTGCTGAAGTATTTCCCCCAGGCGCTGGTGGCCCTCGCCGCACTGCTCGGCCTGTGGCTGTGGCATGTCGGGCTTCGCCACGGACCGATGCAGGCCCCGATGCCCAGGGCCCGGCGCCAGTTGCGCGAGCACCTGCAAGCCAGCGCCCACTTCCTGTTGCGCCACACCGGTCAGCAGGGGCTGCTGCATAGCCTGCAGCAGGACATCCTGCGCCGCGCCCAGCATCGTCATCCCGGTTTCGAACGACTCACCGCCGCCGAACAAGGGCAGGTCCTGGCCCGCCTTACCCGGCAACCGGACAGCGTCATCAGCCAGGCCCTGGCTCCCCAGCCGGCACAACGCCTTTCCAGCGCCGACTTCAGCCGCCTGGTCACCCACCTGCAAACTCTCAGGAATGCCCTATGAGCGACCTTCCCGCCGAACCGCTTCCCGCCTCCGAGCCCGGTCATGCGCAAGCGCATGCCGTCCAGCAACGCCAGCGCGCCAGCCAGCTGGCCCAGGCCCTGCGCCACGAACTGCAAAAGGCGGTGATTGGCCAGGACGCGGTGATCGACGACGTGCTCACCGCCCTGATCGCCGGTGGCCACGTGCTGCTCGAAGGCGTGCCCGGGCTGGGCAAGACCTTGCTGGTGCGCGCCCTGGCCCGTTGCTTTGGCGGCGAGTTCGCGCGTATCCAGTTCACCCCGGACCTGATGCCCAGCGACGTCACCGGCCATGCGGTCTACGACCTGCAGACCGAGCAGTTCAAGCTGCGCAAGGGCCCCTTGTTCACCAACTTGTTGCTGGCCGACGAGATCAACCGCGCGCCGGCCAAGACCCAGGCCGCCCTGCTCGAAGCCATGCAGGAGCGCCAGGTCACCCTCGAAGGCCGGGCGCTGCCCATCGCCCAGCCCTTCATGGTCCTGGCCACGCAGAACCCGATCGAACAGGAAGGCACCTACCCGCTGCCGGAAGCCGAACTCGACCGTTTCATGCTCAAGCTGCGCATGGATTACCCGGACAGCGACCAGGAATTGCACATGGTCCGCCAGGTCACCCGCTCACCCCGGGCCGACATGCTCGACGTGCAGCCGCTGCGTACCCTGCTGCAGGCCAAGGACGTGCTGGCCCTGCAGCGGATCGCCAGCGACCTGCCGCTGGACGAGCAGGTCCTCGACTACGCCGTGCGGCTGGCCCGGGCCACCCGCAGCTGGCCGGGGCTGACCCTCGGCGCCGGGCCGCGGGCGTCGATCGCCCTGGTCCGTGGGGCTCGGGCCAGGGCCTTGCTGCGCGGCGGCGAGTTCGTCATTCCGGACGACATCAAGGGTTGCGCCCTGGCGGTGCTGCGGCATCGCGTGCGGATCGCCCCGGAGCTGGATATCGAAGGCTTGTCGGTGGAGCAGGTGCTCAAGCAACTGCTCGATCAAGTGCCGGCACCACGACTGTGAGCCCGCCAAAGCAATGAAACCCTCACGCCTGTTTCTGACCTGGCTCGGCGTATTGCTGGCGCTGGACGTGCTGCTCGGCGCCGCACGGGCCTACGGCCTGGCAGTCGCGGCCAGCCTGCAAGCGATCGCCTGGGGCCTGCTCCTGGCCTTGTTGCTGCTGGCCGTGCTGGACGCCTTCCGGCTCAGGAGCCTGCCTTCGCCCCAGCTGCGGCGCCAGTTGCCCGGCAGCCTGCCCCTGGGGCGCTGGAGCGAAGTGCGCCTAGAGGTTCGCCACGACTTTACCCAGCCGCTGACCCTGGAGCTGTTCGATCATGTGCCCGATGGCCTGGGCTTCGAATACCTGCCGCAGTCGCTGCTCCTGGAGCCGGGCCAGTCGCAGGAACTGGGTTATCGGGTGCGCCCGCTCAAGCGCGGTCATTTCAACTTCGAGCGCTGCGAGGTCAGCCTGCCCAGCCCGCTGGGCCTGTGGTCGGCGCGTCGGCTGCTGAAGCTCGACGACAGCACGCGCGTCTACCCGGATTTCGCCCGCCTCTACGGCGCCCGGCTGCTGGCCGTCGACAACTGGCTGAACCAGATCGGCGTGCGGCAACAGCCGCGTCGTGGCCTGGGCCTGGAGTTCAACCAACTACGTGAGTTTCGCGAGGGCGACAGCCTGCGCCAGATCGACTGGAAAGCCACCGCCCGGCAACGCACGCCGATTGCCCGCGAGTACCAGGACGAACGCGACCAGCAGATCGTCTTCATGCTCGACTGCGGACGGCGCATGCGCAGCCAGGACGGCGAACTGGCGCATTTCGACCACGCGCTCAACGCCTGCCTGCTGCTCAGTTATGTCGCCTTGCGCCAGGGCGACGCGGTGGGCCTCTGCACCTTTGCCGGCGAACGCCGCCGCTATCTGGCGCCGGTCAAGGGCGTGGGCCAGTTGAGCGCCTTGCTCAACACTGTCTACGACCTGGACAGCAGCCAGCGCTGCGCCGACTTCCAGGCCGCCGCCAGCGAGCTGCTGGCCCGGCAGAAGCGCCGGGCCCTGGTAGTGCTGGTGACCAACCTGCGGGACGAAGACGACGAGGAGCTGCTGACCGCGGTCAAGCGCCTCGGGCGCCAGCACCGGGTGCTGGTGGCCAGCCTGCGCGAGGAAGTCCTCGATCAGTTGCGCCAGGCGCCGGTGCACAACCTGCCCGATGCCCTGACCTACTGCGGCACGATCAATTACCTGAATGCCCGCACCGACCTGCATGAACGCCTGAGCGCCCAGGGCGTTGCCCTGCTCGATGTGCGGCCGGGTGAACTGGGGGCGGAACTGGTGACCCGTTACCTCAGCTGGAAAAAGGCCGGGACCCTGTAGCGGTCAGGCGGAGGTCTGTACCGGGTAGAAACTGAAGTAGCTGCGCAAGGCCGTCACCAGCTCGCGGTACTCGGGAGGCGAACGCAGCAGCACGAAGCCGGTGTCGTAATGATGGGGCGTGACATCTTCATGGCACCAACGGCAAGAAGCGGTGATCTCGATCGGTTGCAGCTGGCCGTCGCGGCCGGGAACCTGCAGGCGCAACTCGAAATCGGCGCCGATCAGCATCGGCAACTGGCTGATCAACATGAAGCCGTCTTCGGAAACGTTGCCCAGATAACCGATAGGGTGATCGGTCAGCCGATTGAAGACTTTCAAAAAACACGGCAACTGGTGCCGCTCGATCCGCCGGTCCGTGAACATGTCATGCATCGCTATTTAGGAAGGTCATTGCGCATCGTCGCGCCGAGGACTGTCGGCCTCGGCCGGCCCATTTTAGAAACGATACTCTAAAACAGGCCCACAGATGTTAGCTCAAGGCTCACGCGGGATCAGCAATAGCCTGATGACGAGTATTACAACGCGGTCGGACGCGCCTGAGCGCTGTTGCGCGAAGGGTAATGACCCAGTTGCTGCAGGGTCTCCAGGCGCGCGCGAGCACGGTAGGCGTACTCGCTGTTCGGGTGTTCGGTGATGATGTACTGGTAGGTCTGCGCGGCATCGAGGAACAGCTTCTGCCGCTCCAGGCACTGTCCGCGCAGCATCGATACCTCGGGCTGGATATAAGGGCGCGAGCGACTCGTGCGGTCGACCTGGCTCAGTTCGAGCATCACCCGTTCGCAGTTGCCGGCGTCGTAGGCGCGGTAGGCGGTATTCAGATGATGGTCCATCGACCAGCGGGTACAGCCGACAACACTGACGGCCAGGGCAGCAATGAGCACGAATCGCATGGGGGTTCTCCTGTCTTGTGCACGTTATCGACCCGCGCTGGAAAATCTTCAGGAATGTTCGTTTAAAGAAACAAACGAATAAGTAGTGCAAACGAACAATGACTACAGCTGCGGACCATAGTAGCCTCTCGTTGCGCTTGAACTCAGGAGTCTTTGCATGTCCGTCCGTCGTACCAAAATCGTCGCTACCCTTGGCCCGGCCAGTAACTCGCCGGAAGTTCTCGAACAGCTGATTCTGGCTGGCCTGGACGTCGCCCGCCTGAACTTCTCCCACGGCACCCCGGACGAGCACAAGGCTCGCGCCAAGCTGGTGCGTGACCTGGCCGCCAAGCATGGGCGCTTCGTCGCGCTGCTGGGTGACCTGCAAGGCCCGAAGATCCGTATCGCCAAATTCGCCAACAAGCGCATCGAGCTGAAGATCGGTGACAAGTTCACCTTCTCCACCAGCCACCCGCTGACCGAAGGTACCCAGGACATCGTCGGCATCGACTATCCGGACCTGGTCAAGGACTGCGGCGTGGGCGACGAGCTGCTGCTCGACGACGGCCGCGTGGTGATGCGCGTCGACACCGCCACCAGCACCGAACTGCATTGCACCGTGACCATCGGCGGCCCGCTGTCGGACCACAAGGGCATCAACCGTCGCGGTGGTGGCCTGACCGCCCCGGCCCTGACCGAAAAAGACAAGGCCGACATCAAGCTGGCCGCGGCCATGGATCTGGACTACCTGGCCGTGTCCTTCCCGCGCGACGCCGCTGACATGGAATACGCCCGCCAACTGCGCGACGAGGCCGGCGGCACCGCCTGGCTGGTGGCGAAGATCGAGCGCGCCGAAGCCGTGGCCAACGACGAAACCCTCGACGGCCTGATCAAGGCCTCCGACGCCGTGATGGTGGCCCGTGGCGACCTGGGCGTGGAAATCGGCGACGCCGAGCTCGTGGGCATCCAGAAGAAAATCATTCTGCACGCCCGTCGCCACAACAAGGCGGTGATCGTCGCGACCCAGATGATGGAGTCGATGATCCAGAACCCGATGCCGACCCGCGCCGAAGTGTCCGACGTGGCCAACGCCGTGCTCGACTACACCGACGCCGTGATGCTCTCGGCCGAATCCGCCGCCGGCGCCTACCCGCTCGAAGCCGTCCAGGCCATGGACCGCATCTGCATCGGCGCGGAAAAGCATCCGACCAGCAAGACCTCCAGCCACCGCATCGGCAAGACCTTCGAGCGCTGCGACGAGAGCATCGCCCTGGCCACCATGTACACCGCCAACCACTTCCCGGGCGTGAAGGCGATCATCGCCTTGACTGAAAGCGGCTACACCCCGCTGATCATGTCGCGTATCCGTTCCTCGGTGCCGATCTACGCGTTCACCCCGCACCGCGAAGCCCAGGCCCGCACCGCGATGTTCCGTGGCGTCTACACCATCCCGTTCGACCCGGCGTCCCTGCCGCCAAGCGAAGTCAGCCAGAAGGCCATCGACGAGCTGGTCAAGCGCGGCGTCGTGAAGAAAGGCGACTGGGTGATCCTGACCAAGGGCGACAGCTACCACACCACCGGCGGCACCAACGGCATGAAGATCCTGCACGTTGGCGACCCGATGGTCTGAGCCACCCGAAGCAACAATAAAGAGCCCCGCAGTGAAGACTGCGGGGCTTTTTCATGGGGGCACATTTATGGAACTCACAAACCTGTAGCCGCTGCCGCCAGGCTGCGATAAGGCCGCCAGGCCTTCAGCGATCTTGAGACCTTACGCCCCTTCGTCGGAATGCCGCCCAAATCGATCGCAACCTCCGGCAGCGGCTACACGAGCGGTGCCGATTTCAGCTTTTAGCGAAAAAGCCCGACAAGGCCGCCAGCGCTTCCGGCGAATGCAGGCGCTGGGTGAACAGGGCGCCCTCCTCCTCGATCACCTTGCGCAGCTGTTCGCGATCGGGCGTGCGCATCAGCTGCTTGCTGATCTGCACCGCCTGCGGCGCCAGCTTCTCGAAACGCAGCGCCATCTCCCGGGCCTTGTCCAGGGTCGCCGCGCCATCGGCCAAGGCCTGGTTGGCAATGCCCCACTGCGCAGCCTGTTCACCGCTGAAACCTTCGCCCAGCAGCAACAGTTCGGCGGCCCTGGCCTGCCCGAGCAAGCGCGGCAGGATCAGGCTGGAACCAAACTCGGGGCACAAACCGAGATTGACGAAAGGCATGCGCAACCGGGCATCGCGGCTGACGTACACCAGGTCGCAATGCAGCAGCAGGGTGGTGCCAATCCCCACGGCCGGCCCGGCGACCGCGGCGACCACCGGCTTGCGGCATTCGAACAGGCTGAGCATGAACTGGAAGACCGGGCTGTCGAGACCGGTAGGTGGTTGCTGGAGGAAGTCGGCAATGTCGTTGCCGGCGGTAAAGCAATCGCTGCTGCCGCTGAGCAGTACCGCGCGGACCTCAGGGTCGGCGTCGGCTTGCCGCAACCCTTCGGCCAGCTGGCTGTACATGGCCCGGGTCAGGGCATTTTTCTTGTCCGGGCGATTCAGGCGCAGGGTCAGCAGCCCGCCCTCGCGTTCAAGCAGGATGGTATCGGTCATGGGTGGTCTCGCTCAGGACGGATCAGCGCTCAGCCGCGGGGCAGGAATACGTCGGCCAGCAGTTGATTGCGCGGCAGCCCCGCCAGGTACAAGCGTCGGGCGAAAGCATCGACGCTGTCGGGGTGCCCGCAGAGTAAAGCCTGGGTTTGCCGTGAAACAAGCCGCAGTTGTGCCAAAGCCGCTGGCAGCTCGGTCGCGGTCAACAGCTCGACACTGAGGTTGGCGTGGCTCGCCGCCAGCGCCGCCAGGGGCTTGGCCAGGTAATGTTCGCTGGCGTCATGGGCCAGGTGAATGACGCGGATGTCGCCCTGATGATCCTGGCGCAAAGCCTCGCGCAGGATACCGAACAAGGGCCCCAGCCCGGTGCCCGCCGCCAGCAGCCACAATGGCCGGGTTTGCCAGTCCGGGTCGTAGTGCAGCGCCCCGCCGCGCAGCTCGCCCAGACGCAACCCATCGCCGGGCTTGAGCTGGCGCGCCGCGTCGCTGAACGCGCCGGGCTGGCGGCAATCAAGATGGAATTCGAGAAACCGGTCTTCGCCAGGCAGGCTCGCCAGCGAATACGGCCGCGCCACGCCGGAAGCCGTCCACAGCACCAGGTGCTGGCCGGCCTGATAACGCAGGTTGCGCTCCGGCTGCAAACGCAGGCGCAGCACCGTGGCCGACAGCCAGTCCACACCGACCACCTCGGCCGGCGCGCCATCGCGCAGCGGGTCGTAGGTTTCGACCCGCAGGTCTTCCACCACCTGACACTGACAGGCCAGCCGCCAGCCGCGCTGGCGCTGATCGTCGCTCAAGGCATCGGGCCGGCTGTCGCTGGGCAGGCCCTCGACGCAGTGCACCAGGCAGGCGTGGCAACTGCCGGCGCGGCAGCTGTAAGGCACCGCCACGCCGGCCTGATTCAAGGCATCCAGCAGATTGCTGCCCGCGACCACCGACCACTGCCGCTCACCGACACGCAGCTCAGGCATCGATATTTTCCCAGGCCGCGGCGCAGCGATTGCGTCCGTCGCGCTTGGCCCGATACAGCGCCTGGTCGGCACGTTGCAGGGCATCGTCCAGGTCGTCGCCCAGCTCCACCAGGGTCATCCCCACGGACAGGCTCAGGCCGGGCACCTCGACCCCGATCAACTGGGCGTCCATAAAGGCCACGCGCAGACGCTCGCAGCAGGAGGTCAGGCGTTCGGGATCGCAATCGGGCAACAACATGACAAACTCCTCGCCGCCGTAGCGGGCCAATACATCGCCATCGCGCAAGCAGGCGCTGGCTACGGCGGCGAACGCCTGCAGCACCTGATCGCCGGCGGCATGGCCGTGCACGTCGTTGATCCGCTTGAAGTGATCGAGGTCGATCAGCGCCAGGCCATGCATCTGCTCCAGGCTCATCGCGTGCAGTTCGCGCGACGCCAGCCGCAGGAAATGCCGTCGATTGTACAGGCCGGTCAGTTCGTCGGTGGCAACCAGATCCTCCAGTTGTCGCATCATGCCGCGCAAGGTGTCCTGGTGCGCCTGCAAGGCGAAGCGCCGTTGCCGCATGCGCTGCCGGGAAGTCTGCACATAGCTGGCGTACAGGCACAGCCAGATCAGCACCGCGAACAGCACGCACACCTGCAGGACGGCGAGCATCGGATCGGCCAGCCGGAAGTGGTAGCCGTCCCACAGCGTGATTCCGGCAAAGCCGATGAAAATGCACAGGGCACAGCGCACGAAGGCCCGACGCGGAAGGTGGAACAAGCCGAACAGCAGCGTCAACAGATAGAACACCAGGAAGGTGCCGCGCGCCGTATCGAGGTGGGCCAGCAGCCAGGTCTGCCAGCCGATGGCCAGGAGTATCTGGATCTCGGTCAGGCTCGGGTCGCGAAAGCGCAGGTTGCGCCCGGAGACAAACAGCCAGAACAGCAGCGCCTGGCTCAGCACCACCAAGCCGGTATCGATCAGCGCCGAATGCACCGGCGCCGAATAGTAGCCACTGAAAATGGCCAGCCAGAGCAGCAGCAACGCCAGTCCATAGGTACCCGCCGCAAGAACGAAGCGCTTGAGTAAAAGACTCTGGATAGCGTTATGGGTCAATCGTTGACTCACCATGCGAAAGGGGGCTTTAAAGAGTTTCCTACCCTACAGGCCACTTGCCACTTTAGTGGTGTCGCCAAAAAATAACTATCCCATTTTTGTTCCCGCCCAGCGCCATCCATCCCGGGGCCGCGCCCACCGTCATGCCTGGCGCCATCCCCCGATCGGCGCATCCCCGGCATGCGACTTTGGTTTGACTGCCGGCGCGTGTGCCCGGCCCCGAGGCGCGGTATACTGCCGCGCCTTTTTAGCGTCGCGCCAGTGTGTCCGGCGTGCCTTGAAGGTGCTTGCAACCGACCGATGCACCCAAGCTGCAAGTACCTTATTAAATGTTCCCGTCTTTTAGAGGAGCGCGACTCATGACCGTGATCAAGCAAGACGACCTGATTCAGAGCGTTGCCGACGCCTTGCAATTCATTTCCTACTACCACCCCGTGGACTTCATCCAGGCGATGCACGAAGCCTACCTGCGCGAAGAATCGCCAGCGGCCCGTGACTCCATGGCGCAGATCCTGATCAACTCGCGCATGTGTGCCACCGGCCACCGCCCGATCTGCCAGGACACCGGTATCGTCACCGTATTCGTACGCGTGGGCATGGACGTGCGCTGGGACGGCGCGACCATGAGCCTGGACGACATGATCAACGAAGGCGTGCGTCGCGCTTACAACCTGCCGGAAAACGTCCTGCGGGCCTCGATCCTCGCCGACCCGGCGGGCGCTCGTAAAAACACCAAGGACAATACCCCGGCGGTCATCCACTACTCCATCGTTCCCGGCAACACCGTGGAAGTGGACGTGGCGGCCAAGGGCGGCGGCTCCGAGAACAAGTCGAAGATGGCCATGCTCAACCCGTCCGACTCGATCGTCGACTGGGTGCTGAAAACCGTTCCGACCATGGGCGCCGGCTGGTGCCCGCCGGGCATGCTCGGCATCGGCATCGGCGGCACCGCCGAGAAAGCCGCGGTGATGGCCAAGGAAGTGTTGATGGAGTCCATCGACATCCACGAGCTGAAGGCCCGCGGCCCACAGAACCGTATCGAAGAGATGCGCTTGGAGCTGTTCGAGAAGGTCAACCAGCTGGGCATCGGCGCCCAGGGCCTGGGCGGCCTGACCACCGTGCTCGACGTGAAGATCATGGACTACCCGACCCACGCCGCTTCCTTGCCGGTGTGCATGATCCCGAACTGCGCCGCGACCCGTCACGCGCACTTCGTGCTCGACGGCTCGGGCCCTGCGTCCCTGGAAGCGCCACCCCTGGACGCCTACCCGGAAATCGTCTGGGAAGCCGGTCCGTCGGCCCGTCGCGTCAACCTCGACACCCTGACCCCGGAAGAAGTGCAGAGCTGGAAGCCGGGCGAAACCGTCCTGCTCAACGGCAAGATGCTCACCGGTCGCGACGCCGCGCACAAGCGCATGGTCGAGATGCTGAACAAGGGCGAAACCCTGCCGGTGGACCTCAAGGGTCGCTTCATCTACTACGTCGGCCCGGTCGATCCGGTCGGTGACGAAGTGGTTGGCCCGGCTGGCCCGACCACCGCGACGCGGATGGACAAGTTCACCCGCCAGATCCTCGAGCAGACTGGCCTGCTGGGCATGATCGGCAAGTCCGAGCGCGGCCCGACCGCGATCGAAGCGATCAAGGACAGCAAGGCCGTGTACCTGATGGCCGTCGGCGGCGCTGCCTACCTGGTGGCCCAGGCGATCAAGAAGTCCAAGGTCCTGGCCTTTGCCGAACTGGGCATGGAAGCGATCTACGAGTTCGAAGTCAAAGACATGCCGGTCACTGTCGCGGTCGACAGCAAAGGCGAGTCGGTGCACATCACCGGTCCTGCCATCTGGCAGAAAAAGATCAGTGAAAGCCTGGCGGTAGAAGTGCAGTAAGCGCTGCTTGCTGTTACCCAAGGCGGCGTTGCTCGATGAGCAGCGCCGCCTTTTTCATGCCTGGCCGGGCAAGGACTGTCCGCGATCAACGAAGCCTCGGACAGGCGTGTTATCTTTCCTGCCCCTTTCAGCCTGCCCTTGACTCATGGTCCAGATCTCCCGCCCGCTGCGCTTGACCTTCTATACCCTGGTGATTCTCGCCGGCGCCGTGGTCAGCGCGACCTTCGCCATGCGCCATGCCGAGCGCCAGGCATTGGAGGACGATGCCGCCCGCGCCAGCGAGCAACTGGCGCTGTACGCCAACTCCCTGCATACCCTGATCGAGCGTTACCGCGCCCTGCCCGCCGTGCTGGCGCTGGACCCGGAACTGCGCTCGGCGCTCAAGGGCCCGGTCGGCCCGCAGCAGCAGGACGCCCTGAACCGCAAACTGGAACAAATCAACGGCGCCGCCCGCTCCTCGACCCTGGAGCTGCTGGACCACACCGGCCTCGCCGTGGCCGCCAGCAACTGGCGCCTGCCCAGCAGCTATGTCGGACACAACTACGGTTTTCGCCCCTACTTCAGCCAGACCCGCAGCCAGGGCAGCGGGCGCTTCTATGCGGTGGGCGTCACCAGCGGCATTCCCGGTTATTTCCTCTCCAGCGCGGTCAAGGACGAGCAGGAGCAGTTCCTCGGCGCCATGGTGGTGAAGCTGGAATTCCCCGAACTGGAGCGCGAATGGAGCCAGGGCAGCGACACTCTGTTGGTCAGCGATGCCCGGGGCATCGTGTTCATCGCCAACCAGCCGGGCTGGCGTTATCGACAGTTGCGCCCGCTGTCGGACAGCGACCGCGCCGAACTCAAGGCCACCCGGCAGTACGACAAACAATTGCTGACGCCGCTCGAACATCGGCCGCTGCGACGCTTTGACGACGACAGTACGCTGACCCGGGTCGAGGGCCCGGACGGCAGCGTCGACTACCTGTGGGAATCCCTGCCCCTGGCCACCGAAGGCTGGACCCTGCATTTGCTGCGGCGTCCGCAGATCGCTTTTGAGGACCGCCGCAATGCCGGCCTGGCCGCGGCCGGTGCCTGGCTGACCCTGGTATTCCTGCTGCTGTTCCTCAACCAGCGCTGGCGCCTGGCCAGGCTGCGCCAGCGCAGCCGCGAGGAGCTCGAACGCCTGGTCGAGGAGCGCACCCGCGACCTGCGTACCGCCCAGGACGGCCTGGTGCAATCGGCCAAGCTGGCGGCCCTGGGGCAGATGTCCGCGGCCCTGGCCCATGAAATCAATCAGCCGCTGACCACCCAGCGCATGCAGTTGGCCACCCTGCGCTTGCTGCTCGATCACGGGCGGGTCGACGAGGCCTACCAGGCCCTGAAACCGCTGGACGATATGCTGACCCGCATGGCCAGCCTCACCGGCCACCTGAAAACCTTCGCCCGCAAGAGCCCCAGCGGCCTGCGCGAACGCCTGGACCTGGCGGCGGTGGTGGATCAGGCCCTGCAACTGCTGGACACCCGGCTGCGCGACGAACAGGTCGACACACACCTGCAACTGACGCGCCCGGCCTGGGTCCGCGGCGATGCCATACGCCTGGAGCAGGTGCTGATCAACCTGCTGCGCAACGCCCTGGACGCCATGCGCGACAAGCCCCTCAAGCACCTGGAAATCCGCCTCGAAGCCGACCAGCAGTTGTGGAGCCTGAGCGTCATCGACAGCGGTGGCGGCATCGCCGAAGAACACCTGCCGAATGTCTTCGATCCGTTCTTCACCACCAAGCCGGTGGGCGACGGCCTGGGCCTCGGCCTGGCGGTGTCCTACGCTATCGTCCACGAACTGGGCGGGCGCCTGAGCGCCGGCAACCAGGGCCAGGGCGCGATCTTCACCCTGAGCCTGCCCATCGACCTGGAGGCGCATATCCCATGTTGAATTCGGTGATGCTGGTCGACGACGAAGCCAGTATTCGCACCGCCGTCGAACAATGGCTGAGCCTGTCGGGCTTCGAGGTGCAGCTGTTCAGTCGCGCCGAGGACTGCCTGGCCCGGCTGCCCAGGGACTTCCCCGGGGTGATCCTCAGCGATGTGCGCATGCCCGGCATCAGTGGCCTGGAACTGCTCAAAGAGGTGCAGCAACGCGACGCCGACCTGCCGGTGATCCTGCTGACCGGCCACGGCGACGTGCCGATGGCGGTGGAAGCGATGCGCGACGGCGCCTATGACTTCCTGGAAAAACCCTTCAGCCCGCAGACCCTGCTGAGCAGCCTGCGCCGGGCCCTGGACAAACGCGGCCTGGTCCTGGAGAACCGGCGCCTGCACGAACAGGCCGATACCCGGGAGAAAATCGACTCCACCCTGCTCGGCGTGTCCCGCGCCTTGCAGACCCTGCGGCGCCAGGTGGTCGACCTGGCCGCGCTGCCGGTCAACGTATTGATCCGTGGCGAGACCGGCAGCGGCAAGGAACTGGTCGCCCGCTGCCTGCACGACTTCGGGCCGCGCGCCGACAAGCCTTTTGTCGCCCTGAACTGCGCGGCGATCCCCGAGCAACTGTTCGAAGCCGAACTGTTCGGCCATGAAAGCGGCGCCTTTACCGGCGCCCAGGGCAAGCGCATCGGCAAGCTGGAATACGCCGACGGCGGCACCCTGTTCCTCGACGAGATCGAAAGCATGCCGCTGGCCCAGCAGGTCAAGCTGCTGCGGGTGCTGCAGGAACAGAAGCTCGAACGCCTAGGGTCCAACCAGAGCATCGAGGTGGACCTGCGGATCATTGCCGCGACCAAGCCGGACCTGCTGGACGAAGCCCGCGCCGGGCGTTTTCGCGAAGACCTGGCCTACCGCCTGAACGTCGCGCAACTGCGCCTGCCGCCGCTGCGCGAGCGGCGCGAGGACATCCCGCTGCTGTACGAACATTTCGCCCACGCCGCCGCCGAGCGCCTGGGCCGTAGCGTCGCGCCCCTGAGCGGAGCGCAGTTGAGCCGCCTGCTGAGCCACGACTGGCCGGGCAACGTGCGCGAACTGGCCAACGTCGCCGAACGCCAGGTGCTTGGCCTGGGCGAGCCCGAGCCGGAAACCATCGACCCCGGCCAGTCCCTGGCGGCGCAGCAGGAAGCCTTCGAGGCGCAATGCCTGCGGGCCGCGCTGACCCGGCACAAGGGCGACATCAAGGCGGTGCTCGTTGAGCTGCAACTGCCGCGCCGCACCTTCAATGAAAAGATGCAGCGCCATGGGCTGGCGCGGGAAATGTTTCTTGGTGAGGAGTGAGGCCCGAGGTCCTATCGCGAGCAAGCTCGCTCCTACAGGGATCACGTAGCTTCTGTAGGAGCGAGCTTGCTCGCGAAGACGCCCTCACCCACACCACCTTCATCGGCAATTTTCCGCTCACGCACTTTCGCCAACGAGCGGATTTCCGCTCATTGCAATCTCCAGACCCTTCTAAACCAGGCCTTTCGGCTCCTGGCACAGCTCCTGCTATAGCTCCAGCAGGCTGCGTTTCGGCGCGCTCCACAAAAACAATTAAATGAAGGATCCGTCATGGATAACTCGCAAACCCTGCCTCTTGGGTCGGCAGCTGCGCCTGCCAAAGAAAAGACCACCGCCAGCCGCCTGAAATCGATCTTCAGCGGTTCGGTCGGCAACATGGTCGAGTGGTACGACTGGTACGTCTACGCCGCCTTCTCCCTGTACTTCGCCAAAGTCTTCTTCCCCAAGGGCGACACCACCGCGCAACTGCTGAACACCGCCGCGATCTTCGCCGTGGGCTTCCTGATGCGTCCGATCGGCGGCTGGCTGATGGGGCTCTACGCTGACCGCAAGGGCCGCAAGGCCGCGTTGATGGCCTCGGTGCTGCTGATGTGCTTCGGCTCGCTGATCATCGCCCTGACTCCCGGCTACGAGACCATCGGCGTCGGCGCTCCGATCCTGCTGGTCCTGGCGCGCCTGATGCAGGGCCTGTCGGTCGGCGGCGAATATGGCACCTCGGCCACCTACCTCAGCGAGATGGCGACCAAGGAGCGTCGTGGCTTCTTCTCCAGCTTCCAGTACGTGACCCTGATCTCCGGCCAGCTCATCGCCCTGGCGGTGCTGATCGTGCTGCAGAACGTGCTGACCACTGAAGAGCTGCAATCCTGGGGCTGGCGCATTCCGTTCGGCATCGGCGCTCTGTGCGCGATCGTCGCGCTGTACCTGCGTCGTGGCATGGAAGAAACCGAGTCCTTCACCAAGAAGAAGGAAAAGCCGAAAGAAAGCCTGATGCGCACCCTGATGCGTCATCCGAAAGAGCTGATGACCGTGGTCGGCCTGACCATGGGCGGCACCCTGGCCTTCTACACCTACACCACCTACATGCAGAAATACCTGGTGAACACCGTCGGCATGAGCATCTCCGACTCCACCACCATTTCCGCGGCGACCCTGTTCCTGTTCATGTGCCTGCAACCGGTGGTCGGCGCGCTGTCGGACAAGATCGGCCGCCGTCCGATCCTGATCGCCTTCGGCATCCTCGGTACCCTTTTCACCGTGCCGATCCTCACCACCCTGCACACCGTCCAGAGCTGGTGGGGCGCGTTCTTCCTGATCATGGCGGCGCTGATCATCGTCAGCGGCTATACCTCGATCAACGCGGTGGTCAAGGCCGAGCTGTTCCCGACCGAGATCCGCGCCCTGGGCGTGGGCCTGCCCTACGCGCTGACCGTATCGATCTTCGGCGGCACCGCCGAATACATCGCGCTGTGGTTCAAGAGCGTCGGCATGGAAACCGGTTACTACTGGTATGTCACCGCCTGCATCGCCGTGTCGCTGCTGGTCTACATCACCATGAAAGACACGCGCAAACACTCGCGGATCGAGACTGACTGACCGGCAAAAAAAAGCGCGAGGGTGCAAGGCCCTCGCGCTGTGGTGTCATCAGGTAAAGCCTATCGCGGGCAAGCCTCGCTCCTACAGAAGCGGGGCTTGCCCGCGATAACCGCAACGCGATGCGCGGATCATCACCCCAATTCAGCTGCCACCTGCCGCTCGCTACGGTTCTTGTAGTACGAAGCCCCGGCAATCATCACCAGCAGAATCCCCGCCAATACCGCCGACGAGCCGATAGTGCCGAAGTCCAGGCCGCCCTTTTCCAGGGGCTTGGTCAGGAAGTCGCCCAGGGTCGCGCCGAACGGCCGGGTCAGCACGAACGCCACCCAGAACAACAGTACCGAGGAGATCCGGGTGCAGTACTTGAGCACGACCACCAGGGCGATGGTCGAGCCGATCAGCAGTGCGCCGCCGGCAAAACCCAACCCCGAGTCGTCCGCCAGGTAGTCCCCCAGCGCCGTGCCCAGGGTGTTGGAAAACAGGATCGCCAGCCAGTAGAACAGCTCGCCGCGCAGGGTCTGGATCTTGTTGACGTTGAGCGAATCTCCGCTCAGGCGCCAGACCGCGAAGATCGCCAGCAGGATCGCGATCAGGATCGCCGAGCCGGTGGCGTAACCCAGGCCCAGGGTGCGGTCCATGAAGTCCGACATGGTGGTGCCGGCGGTGCTGGTGGAGAGGATCACGATCCAGTACAGCACCGGGTTGTAGGTTTTCGAAAACAGCTGGGTGACCAGGGTCAGCAGGAACACGCTGATCAGGATCATCGAGCTGATGGCGTAGCCGACATTCAGGGTCATCGACAGCAGGTCGCCGGCAGTTTCCCCGAGGGTCGTCGCGCAGATTTTCATGACCCAGAACGCCAGGGTGATCTGAGGGAGTTTATTCATTCGTTGCAGTGCTCCAGGGCTCGAGTGAAGACGGTCCGTCTTGGACTTCTATGTGGGAGCGAAGGCTGCGGGGCGAGCGGTGAAAAATAGGTAAGGGGTGTATGAAAAAACCGTTGAGCAGGTTTTTTCAGTGGTGCAGGCAGGTTAATGACCGGTTAATGCCCAGCCCTCACTCTGCCTCCATCGAAATCGGTGTCGGCGCGTCAAACGCGGCAGAAGCAGGCAAGAGGCCTTATGCAGTGATTCTTGACGCCAAAAACATCTACTAATTCGATATTTTTCAGCATTTATTTGCGCTTTTTAATCAAATTAACTGGCGTAGTATTCATTTCACACCCACTGCACAAAACTCACCGAACCTGGAGTGACCCTCATGAAAAGCAAACTGATCCTCGCCCTGACCCTTTCCGTACTGGCTGCCAATACCTTTGCCGCCGATGGTTACGACCGCACCGGCTCCGCTACTTTCACCTCGGGCAGCTCGGCCAGCGCCAGCCTGGCTTCCGACGGTTTCGATCGCACCGGCACCGCCGCCGCTATCGCCTCCGATGGCTTCGATCACACCGGCACCGCAGGCGCAGTCGCTGCCGACGGCTTCGATCGCACCGGGACTGCCGCCGCCATCGCCTCCGATGGCTTCGACCACACCGGCACCGCAGGCGCAGTCGCCTCCGATGGCTTCGACCACACTGGTACCGCAGGCGCAATCGCTGCCGACGGCTTCGATCGCACCGGGACTGCCGCCGCCATCGGCTAACCCTCAGGGATGCCCCGCAGCCCGGCTTCGGCCGGGCTTAGTTGTTTTTGGCCCGGGGAAAACCGCACGCCGCAAGGCTGGCATTCACTTTCAATGGCTTGCACTATGGCGGCCTTCCCTCTTTGTCCGCGCAAGAGCCCGTCATGTCCGAAGACATCCATTACTACGAACCCGCCCAGGGCCACGGCCTGCCCCACGATCCGTTCAACGCCATCGTCGGCCCGCGCCCGATCGGCTGGATCTCCTCCCAGGACCAGCAAGGCCGGCTGAACCTGGCGCCCTACAGTTTTTTCAACGCTTTCAATTACATTCCACCGATCATCGGTTTCTCCAGCGTCGGTCGCAAAGACAGCCTGAACAACATCGAGCAGACCGGCGAGTTCGCCTGGAACCTCGCCACCCGCCCGCTCGCCGAGCGGATGAACCAGAGCTGCGCGGCCGTGCCGGCCGAGATCAATGAGTTCGAACTGGCGGGGCTGACGCCCGTGGCCTCGAAAGTGATTGCGGTGCCGCGGGTAGCCGAAAGCCCGGTGTCCTTCGAGTGCAAGGTCACGCAGATCATTCAACTGCAGCGCGCGGATCAGGAGTTGGTGCCCAGCTGGCTGATCCTCGGCGAAGTGGTCGCCGTGCATATCGCCAAGTGGCTGCTCAAGGACGGGATATACGACACCGCCGCGGCAGAGCCGATTCTGCGCGGCGGCGGGCCGGCGGATTATTTCCAGCTGGGGCCAGAGGCCTTGTTCAAGATGTTCCGTCCGGGGGCGGTCAGGTAGCTGCTCAAACCAACTAGCTGCGCAGATCAGGTAGCGACCCGGATCAGGCCGTTGCCCAGGCCAGTTCGCCGTCTTCGGTCACGTCGATCAACTGCTCAAGCTTCTGCGCGGCAGCCTGGTCGGCGTCATGGGCGGTCTTGAATTTCTGGTCGTCGAGGACCTTGTGAAAGTGCGGTGCCCCTGAACCACCCAGGGCCTTGACCGCGATGGCAGCGCTGTAGCCCCCTTCACCTGGAACCACGGCGGAAACCGCTTCGTATGCTGCAAACTCTTTACGTGCCATGTTGCTGGTCCTGGCCAATGGAAAGTCGGCCATTCTAAACCCTCAGCTGGCCAGCTGGTGTACCGGTGCCCCGTTCAGTTGCGCGTATTCGCCTTCGGCCTGGGCCGCCGAGACGTCTCTGAAAGTATGGAAATCCAGGCTGTTGACCACCAGGTCCTGGACCAGCTCGGCGAAGATCGCCATGGCCGGCGAACAGAAGTAATCGGTCATCGCCTGCTGGCTGCTCCAGAATCCGGATATCAGCCACAGGTCAGCGTCGCACTGCGAATGCTGCAAGGCGAACTGCAGGCAACCTGTGGCCTGGCGGGATGGTTCGATCAGACTGCTCAAGCGAGCCCCCAACTCCGTTGAGCGACCGGCGCGGGCGCGAACGAATGCCATGTGGCTGACGGGAATATGCGTGGACATGTGCGACCCTCCCAGGGTGGTGTCGAGGCAGCCATGGGACGGGCTGCGACAGGATCCAAGATTAAGCGCCCGGCGTAATGCTCGTTAGTCGATTCCTGCCGGCCTATTGCACAATCCTGCGAGTCTTGCCCGGGAACGCCGAACCCTGCCCGGCAAGCGGAAAAAACCCACAACGTTGTTTCAAGCAAGTGACAGCCCGCGCACAGGACTCGGCTCTACTCACGCGCGCACGCCTGGCAGGATCAGGCAAGATTTACGCAGGAATCGCCTACCCCTGGCGCTTGCACAAATTTAAGCTGTGACCATTCGCAATCTTCCCGGAGGGGCCTTCATGTCATCGCTCGAAACCCAGCAGCCGCCACTGGATGCGGAAATGGAAAAACAGCGGGCGGAGCTGGCCGGGATCATTGCTCGCAATACCGGCGAAGATGGCAGCTATGCCACGGCGATCCAGTCGCTGTTCGTCTCGCGCTACAGCCACTCCCACGATTTCGCCTCGGTGCTGGCCCAGCCGGCCCTGTGCATCATGGCCCAGGGGCGCAAGGAAGTGCGGCTGGCCGACGAGGAGTTCAACTACGACCCGCTCAACTACCTGGTGGTCTCGGTTTCCATGCCGTTGAGCGGGCGCCTGGCCGATGTCTCGCCGCTGGAACCGGTCCTGGCCCTGCGCCTGGACATCGACCCGGCCGAGATCAGCACGCTGATCGCCGATGCCGGGCCGCTGGGGGTGCCGAACCGTCCTGTCGGCCGCGGCCTGTATGTGGAGCGCCTGGACACGCCGATGCTCGACGCCGTGCTGCGCCTGACCCGCCTTCTGGACACGCCCAAAGACATCGCCATGCTCGCGCCGCTGATTCGTCGGGAAATTCTCTACCGGCTGTTGCGCAGTCCGCAGGGCCATCGGTTGTATGAGATCGCCATCGCCAACAGCCAGAGCCACCGGGTCAGCCAGGCCATAAAGTGGCTGAACGGCAACTACGAGCAACCGCTGCGCATCGACGATCTGGCGCGAGGGGTGAACCTCAGCGTGTCCACCCTGCACCACCGTTTCAAGGCCATGACCGCCATGAGCCCCTTGCAGTATCAGAAGCAACTGCGCCTGCAGGAAGCCCGGCGCCTGATGCTGACTGAAGGGCTGGAGGCGTCCGCCGCCGGGTACCGGGTCGGCTACGAAAGCCCTTCGCAGTTCAGCCGCGAATACAGCCGCCAGTTCGGCGCCCCGCCGCTGCGCGACATGGCGCGCCTGCGCAGCAGCGTCTGACTCCCCCTTGTAGGAGCGAGCTTGCTCGCGATAGCCGCAAGGCGGCGCTCTATCTGTCGCACGGCGTCATCCTTGACCCGCATCGCGAGCAAGCTCGCTCCTACAGAGAACCATCTCGCTTCAAAAGACTGTTTACCGCGCGCGAACCACGTGCTTGATCTCCTGGAACGCCTGCAAACCCCAAGGCCCCAGCTCGCGGCCAATGCTGCTCTGCTTGTAGCCGCCCCAGGCGGTCTGCGGGAAGATCACCTGCGGTGCGTTGATCCACACCAGCCCGGCCTGCAAGGCATTGGCGACTCGCTCGGCGTTTTCTACATCGGCGCCGACCACACTGGCCACCAGGCCGAATTCGCTGTCGTTGGCCAGCGCGATGGCCTCGGCCTCGCTGGCGAAACTGCGCACGCAGAGCACCGGGCCAAAGATCTCCTCACGCCACAGCGCACTGTCGAGGGGCACTTCGGTGAAAATGGTCGGCCGTATAAAAAAGCCGCGTGTCAGCTCCTCTGGGCGTTCGCCGCCACACACCAACTTGGCCCCGACACTCAGCCCGCGATCGATATGGCCGAGCACGCGCTGGTATTGCGCCTGGTTGACCAGCGCACCCATCTCCACGTCCGGATCGAAAGGGTCCGCCACCCGAATCGCCTCGGCCCGCGCCTTGAGGCGCAGGAGGAATTCGTCCGCCAGCTCGTCGGCCACCAGCACCCGGCTGGTGGCGGAGCACATCTGCCCGGCGTTGAAAAAACCGCCACCGCAGGCCAGCTCCACCGCCAGTTCGAGATCGGCATCGGCCAGCACCAGCAGCGAAGATTTGCCACCCAGTTCCAGGCTCACGCCCTTGACCGTCTCCGCCGCGCGCTGCATGACCTGGACCCCGACCGCATTGCTGCCGGTAAAGGAAATCTTCGCCACCCGCGGATCGGCCGCCAGCGGCGCGCCCACCGCCAGGCCGGTGCCGCAGACCAGGTTGAACACGCCCTTGGGCAAGCCGCTCCGGGCGATGATCGCCGCCAGTTCCAGTTCCGGCAGCGGCGTGACTTCCGAGGGCTTGAGCACCACGCTGCAACCGGCGGCCAGGGCCGGCGCGAGCTTCCAGGCGGTGGTGACCATCGGGAAATTCCACGGCACGATCAGGCCGACCACGCCACAGGGCTCACGCCGCACACGGGCGCTGAAATCATCGCTGGGCAGCGGCACATCGCGGTCCTGGGTGGCGTCCAGGCCTTCGGCCAGCCCCGCGTAATATTCGAAGGTGGCAATCACGTCGTCGACGTCGATGGCCGCTTCGAATTGCGGCTTGCCATTGTTGCTCGACTGCAGGTGCATCAGGCGTTCACGACGCTCGGCGACACCGGCGGCGATCCGCCGCAACACCGCGCCACGCTCGGCGCCGCAGGTCGCGGCCCACTCGGCGAGCCCGGCCTGGGCGGCACTCACCGCCAGCTCGACGCTGTGTTGATCGCCGCCACCGACCACGGCCAGCGGCTCTTCGGTAGACGGATTGATCACCGGCAACCGCTCGCTGCCGGCATGCCACTGGCCATCGATATACAGGCCGTTCAACAGGTTTGTCGGGTTCATGCCTGCACCGCCCGCATCCAGCCGGCCTGGTCGATTTCGATCAGGGTTGGGCCCTGGCGATCGCTGGCCGCGCGCAACGCATCGCGCAATCCGTCGATGCTGTCGATGGCCTCGGCGGCACAGCCCAGGGCCTTGGCCACGCCGATGAAGTCCGGCGTGTAGATGTCCACGCCCACCGGCTCGATGTCGCGGTTGACCATGTACTTCTTGATCTCTTCATAGCCCTGGTTATTCCACAGCAGCACGATGATTGGCGTGCGTGCTTCCACCGCGCAGGCCAGTTCCGACAGGGTGAACTGCAGGCCGCCGTCGCCGATCAGGCACGCCACCGGGCCCCGGGCCTTGCGTTCGGAAGCGCCACCGAGCCAGGCGCCGATCGCCGCCGGCAAGGCATAACCCAAGGTGCCGTAGCCGGTCGAGGAGTTGAACCAGCAGCGCGGACGCTCGGGGTTGAAGGTCAGGTTGCCGCTGTACACCGGCTGCGTGGAGTCGCCGACGATGACGATCTCCGGCAGCTCTTGCAGCACAGTTTCGAGGAACAGGGTCTGCGCCCGGGTCGGCGCGTCCCACTGCTGCTCCAGTGCGTTGCGCAGGGCAGCGGCACGGGCGGCGCCCCAGGTGCTGTCGCGCTCGCTCAGCGGTTGTTTGCCCAGCTCGGCCAGCAAGGCTTCAGTTGCGCTGTGCGCGTCGGCCACCAGCGCCACTTTCGGCGGATAGTTGCGCACGGTCTGGTCAGGGTCGATGTCGATGCGCAGCAGGGTGCCAGGAATCTCGAAACCGCCGGCGAAAGTCACGTCGTAATCGGTTTCGGCCAGCTCGGTACCGATGGCCAGGACCACGTCGGCATCGGCCACCAGGGCGCGGGTCGCCACCAGCGACTGGGTCGAACCGATCAGCAGCGGGTGCCGCGACGGCAGCATGCCCTTGGCATTGATGGTCAGGGCCACGGGTGCCTGGAGCGATTCGGCGAGGCGGGTCAGGGACGCGGCGGCATCGATCGCGCCACCGCCGGCGAGGATCAGTGGACGCCTGGCGCCCGCCAACAGCTGGCTCATCCGCGCGATGGCGGCAGGCGCGGCACCGGCCCGGGCAATGCTCACCGGCTCGCTGTCGAGCAGGTCGTCGGCCTCCTCCACCAGCACGTCGAGGGGGATTTCGATGTGCACCGGGCGCGGGCGGCCGGCCTGGAACAACGCGAAGGCGCGGGCCAGGACACCCGGCAGTTCCGCCGCCGACATCAGGGTATGGGAGAACGCCGCCACGCCGCCCACCAGGGCGCCCTGGTTCGGCAGCTCGTGCAGCTTGCCGCGGCCGCCGCCGAGCTGGCTGCGCGATTGCACGCTGGAGATCACCAGCATCGGAATCGAGTCGGCATAGGCCTGGCCCATGGCGGTGGTGATGTTGGTCATGCCCGGGCCGGTGATGATGAAGCACACCCCCGGCTTGCCACTGGTGCGGGCATAGCCGTCGGCCATGAAACCGGCACCCTGCTCGTGACGCGGCGTGACATGCCGGATGCTCGAACGGGCCAGGCCGCGATACAGCTCGACGGTGTGCACCCCGGGAATGCCGAAGACCTGCTCGACGCCATAACCTTCGAGTAACTTGACCAACACTTCGCCGCACGTCGCCATGTCTTGCCCTTCTTGTTCGCTTGAGACGGTGTGCCTGGCTGGCCGCTGCATGGCCAGGCACGGGGAAGGCGTCATTGGAACGGGCCGCGTGTAGCGGGAACAATGGATAAAAAGTCATACTCGCCATGTCCTCACGTCATGCCTTGGCCCTTTATGAAACGCCTCCCGCCCTTGCCCGCGCTGCACACCTTTCTGATCACCGCGCGCTGCTGCAACTTCACCCACGCGGCCGAGCAGCTGCATATCACCCAGGGTGCGGTGAGCCGGCAGATCGCCGGCCTGGAGAGTCACCTGGGTTATGCCTTGTTCCAGCGCCAGGCCCGCGGCCTGAGCCTGACGAGCGAAGGACGGGAATGGCTGCCACGGGTGGAACAGGTGTTCGGCCTGATCAGCGAGGGGGTGGAACAGGTCGGGGTGAACCGCGACACCCTGCAACTCAAGGCGTCCACCTGTGTGATGCGCTGGTTGTTGCCGCGCCTGATGCAGTGGCAGAAAGAGCGGCCGGACGTGCCTGTGCGGCTGACCACCACGGTGCAGCATGGGGTGGACTTCAGTCGCGAACAATTCGACGCCGCGGTGATTTACGGTGCCCCGCCACCTTCCACCCTCGGCGCCTATCACCTGTTCGACGAACAGCTGACGCCGGTGTGTTCACCTGCACTGCTCGACGGGGCGATAGTGCTGAAGACCCCGGCCGACCTGCAGCAACACATGCTGCTGCACCCGACCCTGGATACCCATGACTGGAATACCTGGCTGAAAGCCTCGGGGACGGTGCTGAACAACATCGGCAAGGGCCAGCATTTCGAAACCCTGGACCTGGCGATGTCGGTTGCTTCCCAGGGGACGGGGGTAGCTATTGGCGATTGGGCATTGATCGGCGAAGACCTGAGCGCCGGGCGGCTGGTCATGCCATTTGAATTGAAGGTCCGTACGGGGCTGGGCTATTACCTGGTGCACCCCGATCGCTCGGCACCGTCGCCGCAGTTACGGGCGTTGCTGGACTGGCTGGTGGAACAGGCCCGGGCCAGATAGCCCTGTAGCCGCTGGCGCAGCCTGCGATCGAGCGCGTAGCGGTCGTAATCCAGTCAACACGTTGTACCTGCAAAAACGCGGTATCTGGTTTTACGACTGCTGCGCAGCCGATCGCAGCCTGCGGCAGCGGCTACAGGATGTCTCAGTAACCGACCGTGAAACGCTCGCGGGAGTGCTTCGGTGTTTCCAGCTCATCGATCATGGCGATGGCGAAGTCGGCGAAGGTGATCCAGCTCTTGCCTTCGGCGCTCACCAGCAGGTGGTCCTGGCCCAGGCGGAACTGCCCGCGGCGCTCGCCTTCGACGAACTCCGCCGATGGCGACAGGAAGGTCCAGTCCAGCTCTTTTTCCTGGCGCAGGGTATCGAGGAACACACTGCCGGCACTGGCTTCGGCCTTGTATTCGTCCGGAAAACCGGCGGCATCGATCACCCGGCTGCCGTCGGGCAACAGCAACGAACCGGCACCGCCCACCACCAGCAGGCGTTTGACCCCGGCCTTTTTCACCGGCTCGATCACGGCCTTGGGCGCGATGGTGGAAAAGTGCGCCGCGCTGATCACCGCATCGTGACCGGCGATCGCCGCTTGCAACGCCGCGCCGTCCAGCACGTCGACCGCCTTGCTCACCACACCGGCGCGATTGCCGATTTTCGCCGGGTTACGGGCGATCGCGGTAACGCTGTGACCACGACGCAGGGCTTCTTCCAGCAGTTGGCTACCGGCACGGCCGGTGGCCCCAATGATTGCGATCTTGCTCATGACAGTTCTCCAGTTCCGATAAGTGACGCAAAGCCTTACAGGGAATGCCCCCGCGCCAGGCGCGGGGACGGTCGAATCACCACTTCATTTCGCCCTTGGCGACCTTGGCGCTCAGCTCCAGGGAGCTGTCTTCGCCCAGGTCCGGGTAACGCTTTTTCATTGCCGCGATCAGTTCGGCGGAATCCTTGGCCTTGGCGGTTTCTTCATCGAAGGCCTTGATGTAGTCGGCGGTGAAATGCACAGGAGCCAGGGAGCGGGCGCTTTCGCCCAGGTAATGGCCGGGCACCACGGTCTGGGGTTTCAGCGCGGCGATGGTGTCCAGGGTCGTCAGCCAGTCCTTGTGGGATTGCGCGGTCTGGGTATCGGCCATCCACACATGGATGTTTTCCGCGACCACCACACCACCGACGACCGCCTTGATCGACGGAATCCAGACGAAGGTGCGGTCAGGTTGCTTACCGTCCAGGCCGATGATGTCCAGCTTCTGCCCTTCCAGGCTCAGGCTATGGCCCTTGAGCACGCCCGGCACGATGGTCTTGGCCGGCACGTCGGCGCCCATTTTCGGGCCCCAGAATGCGAGCTTGCCGTCGACCGTGGCCTTGATGTGCTCGACAGTCGGCTGCGACGCCACGACCTTGGCCTTGGGGAAGGCCCGGGTGATGGTGTCCAGGCCGAAGTAGTAGTCCGGGTCACCGTGGCTGATGTAGATGGTGGTCAATTGCTTGCCGCTGGCGCGGATCTTTTCCACCAGTTGCTCGGCCTGGGATTTGCCGAACTGCGCATCCACCAGGATCGCTTCCTTCTTGCCGCTGACCAGCACCGAGGTCACCGGGAAGATCGCCGCGGCGCCCGGGTTGTACACATCCAGGCTCAGGGCCGGCTCGACGGCGGCGGCATGGGCGGCGAAACCCAGGGTGGCGGTGGCCAGCAGCAGGCGCTTGAGTGAGGTGAATCCGATCATGTGCAGCTCCGATGGTCTGTCGGCCGTAAGTGGCCAGGGGTAGGTGGCGATAGGTAAGTGGCGATGGAGATGAAGCTTAGTTGCCGCACTCGTTACAAAAAATGCGATGCTTGGACATAGTTTGTTTCTGAAAGCGGGCAAATCATGGATCGTCTTCAAGCAATGCGCGTCTTCGTCACCGTAGTCGACCTTGGCAGCCAGTCGGCCGCCGCCGACCACCTGGACCTCTCGCGACCGGTGGTTTCACGCTATCTGGCGGAGCTGGAGGACTGGGTCGGCGCCCGGCTGATGCACCGCACCACCCGCAAGCTGAGCCTGACCGCGGCGGGCACCGAGATCCTGCCCCGCTGCCGGCAGATGCTCGAGTTGTCGACGGACATGCAGGCCGCCGTCAGCGAACCCGACGACGCGCCCCGCGGCTTGCTGCGCATCAGCGTCAGCACCTCGTTCGGCCAGGCCCAGTTGGCCGATGCCATGGCCACCTACGTCAAGCGTTACCCCGGCGTCAGCATCGACCTGCAGATGCTCGACCGCACGGTGAACCTGGTGGACGAGCGCATCGACCTGGCGATCCGCACCAGCAACGACCTGGACCCGAACCTGATCGCCCGGCGGCTGACGGTCTGCCGCTCGGTGATCTGCGCCTCGCCGGCCTACCTGCGTGAGCACCCGGCGCCGCAACGGGTCGAGGAACTCAGCCAGCACAACTGCCTGACCCACTCCTATTTCGGCAAGAGCCTGTGGCATTTCGAGCAGGACGGCGAACAGGTTTCGGTCCCGGTGCAGGGCAATATCAGCGCCAACGAAGCCAGCACCCTGTTGCGCGCGACCATGGCCGGGGCCGGCGTGGCCATGCTGCCCAGCTACCAGGCCGGGGTGCATATCCACAGCGGCGAACTGGTGCGCCTGCTGCCCCACGCAGAGCCCCGGCAAATGAACATGTACGCGGTCTACGCCTCGCGCAAACACATGCCGGCGGCCCTGCGCAGCATGCTGGATTTCCTGGTGCTGCGTTTCCCCGAGGAGCCGGAGTGGGACAAGGGCCTTTAAAGCCCGATAAGACCGCTGAATACCGCATCAACACGCTGCCCGCGACCTGGCCGGCGGCCATGGCTGATCCACATGGCTGATCTATGCTGATAACAGTACCCCCACACGCGCAGGGGTATTCGTTCAGAGGTGTTTGCCATGAACATCAAAACAAGAAGATACCTGGCCATTTTCGTCACCTGCACCGCGACCCTGGCGCTGTATGGAACAGCGGCCTATCGCGTCGAGCAGGCCCGGCAACAGCCACGTGTCTACGCCAGCTGCAACGTCGACCAGTGCATCCCGCACAACGCGACCCTCAACTCCCTGAAATGATGCAGGCGCGCGGCGTCACGGTTCATGATCGGTCTTCAGCCGGTCGCGGAAGGCCTTGGGCGAGATCCCGACCCGGCGGCGGAACAGCCGGGTGAAGTTGGTGGGATCGGAAAAACCCAGGGTGTCGGAAATCTCGTAGATGGTCATGCTGGTGTAGGTCAGCAGGCGCTTGGCCTCCAGCAGCTGACGCTCATGCATGATCTGCAGGGCCGGCTGGCCCGCCAGTTCGCGGCAGGTGCCATTGAGGTGGGAAACGGAAATCCCCAGCTTGTGCGCCAAGTCCTCGACCTTCACATGCTCGCGATAGTGGGCTTCCACCAGTTGGATATAGCCATTGAAATACTCCCGCGCCCGCTGCGGTCGCTGGCTGGCGCTGCGGCGCCGGATCGCCTGGCGGCTGACCCACACCATGATCACGCTGACCAGCGAGTGCATGAGCATTTCCCGCGCCGGCTCACGCCCCTGGTACTCGTTCTGCAACGCGGCAAACAGGCTGTTCAGGTAGTCGCCGTCGGCGCCCGCCGGGTAGCTCTCGGCCACGGCCAGGGCATTCACCGAGTGCCCCAGCTGGGCTTGCAGATGGGCCATCAAGGGCGCCGCCAGGGTCACCACATAACCGTCGATGTCTTCGGAAAAACGAAAGCCGTGCACCGACAGGGCCGGCAGGATCTGCAGCGCCGACTCCCCCAGCAGCGTGCGCTGGCCTTCGATCTCAAGCTCGGCCTGGCCGCGATGCACGAACAGTAATTGACAGAGATCGGCATGCCGATGTGGCTTGATTTCCCAATGGTGCTCGCGGCTGCGCTTGGAAATGGTTTCGCAGTGCAGCAGGTCCGGTGTCGGCCAATCCAGGCTTTCCCCATAGAGTTTGAACACCGGAATTGAAGGCAAGGCAGGCTTATTCATAACTGCAATCCAGGCCTCTGGGTGACGGGCGATAATCGCACCGATTGGTGAAATGAACAGGTATCGGCTCAGTTTTCACCTTCAACTGACAGCATCACAAGTGAAAAATGCAGGCACTCGAAACATAAAAATCAGTCAGCGAACCTGTTCGCGTGAAGCTTGCGAGTCATAAAAACAATGAAAACCCTGAAAACTCAAGTCGCCATCATTGGCGCCGGCCCCTCCGGACTGCTGCTCGGCCAACTGCTGCACAAGGCCGGCATCGATACCCTGATCCTCGAACGACAAACCCCGGATTACGTACTCGGGCGCATCCGCGCCGGGGTGCTGGAACAAGGCATGGTCGACCTGCTGCGCCAGGCCGGGGTCAGCCAGCGCATGGACGCCGAAGGCCTGGTGCACGGTGGTTTCGAACTGGCCCTCGACGGCCGCCGGGTGGCCATCGACCTGCACGCCCTCACCAATGGCAAGAGCGTGACGATCTACGGCCAGACCGAAGTCACCCGCGACCTGATGCAAGCCCGCCAGGCCGTCGGCGCCCGGACCCTGTACCAGGCCGACAACGTGCGTCCTCACGACATGCAGAGCGACCAGCCCTACCTGACCTTCGATTACCAGGGCGAACCCCATCGCCTGGACTGCGACTACATCGCCGGCTGCGACGGCTTCCACGGGGTCGCCCGGCAGTCGATCCCGGCCGACAAGCTCAAGGTTTTCGAACGCGTCTATCCGTTCGGCTGGCTCGGCATTCTCGCCGACACCCCACCGGTCCACGACGAACTGGTCTACGCCCGCCACGAACGCGGCTTTGCCCTGTGCAGCATGCGGTCGACCACCCGCACCCGCTACTACCTGCAAGTACCGGCAGAGGAAAATGTCGCCGACTGGTCCGATCAACGTTTCTGGGACGAGCTCAAGAGGCGCCTGCCCAAGGAGCTGGCCGAACGCCTGGTGACCGGGCCGTCGATCGAGAAAAGCATCGCGCCGCTGCGCAGCTTCGTGGTCGAACCGATGCAATACGGGCGGCTGTTCCTGGTCGGCGACGCCGCGCACATAGTGCCCCCCACCGGAGCCAAGGGCCTGAACCTGGCCGCCAGCGATGTCAGCACGCTGTTCAACATCCTGCTCAAGGTCTACCGCGAGCAACGCACCGACCTGCTGCAGAAGTATTCGCAAATCTGCCTGCGGCGGATCTGGAAGGCCGAGCGTTTCTCCTGGTGGATGACCGCGATGCTGCACCGTTTCCCCGACTCCGACGACTTCAGCCAGCGCATCGCCGAGTCGGAGCTGGCGTACTTCGTCGACTCCGAGGCCGGGCGCAAAACCATCGCGGAAAATTACGTCGGCCTTCCTTACGAGGCTATCGAGTAGGAGCCTATCGAGTACACTGGCGAGCATTCCCGCTCGCCTTGCACCCTGCGGGTCAATCACTGCCCGCAGGTTATTTCGTGTCCAATCCCAACCAGCCTGGCCAGCCCAAACCGGCTCTTCGCAGCGTACTGATCGCCCTGATGCTGGCGATCTTCCTCGGCGCCCTGGACCAGACCATAGTCGCGGTCTCCATGCCCGCCATCTCCGCGCAATTCAAGGATGTCAGCCTGCTGGCCTGGGTGATTTCCGGCTACATGGTGGCCATGACCGTGGCGGTGCCGATCTACGGCAAGCTCGGCGACCTCTACGGGCGGCGCAAGCTGATGCTGTTCGGCATGGGTCTGTTCACCCTGGCGTCGCTGTTCTGCGGCATGGCGCAGAACATGGAACAGCTGGTTCTGGCGCGGATCTTCCAGGGCATCGGCGCCGGCGGGATGATTTCGGTCAGCCAGGCGATCATCGGCGACATCGTGCCGCCCCGCGAGCGCGGGCGTTACCAGGGCTATTTCAGCAGCATGTACGCGGCGGCCAGCGTCGCCGGCCCGGTGCTCGGCGGCTACATGACCGAATACCTGTCCTGGCGCTGGGTGTTCCTGATCAACCTGCCCCTGGGCCTGGGCGCCTGGCTGGTGGCCAGACGCAATCTGCGCGGGCTGCCGATTCCGCAGCGCAAACCGATCATCGACTACCTCGGCACGCTGCTGATGATCATCGGCCTGACGGCCCTGCTGCTGGCGATCACCCATTTCGGCCAGGGCCACGCCTGGCGCAGCAGCGAAGTGCTAGGCCTGCTGGCGTGTGCCGTCGTCACCCTGGCCCTGTTCGCCTGGCATGAACGGCGCACGGAAGAGCCGCTGCTGCCCATGCACCTGTTCGCCAACCGCAACGCCATGTTGTGCTGGTGCACGGTGTTCTTCACCAGCTTCCAGGCCATCTCGCTGACGGTGCTGATGCCGTTGCGCTTTCAGAGCGTCACCGGCGCCGGTGCCGACAGCGCGGCATTGCACCTGCTGCCGCTGGCCATCGGCCTGCCGATGGGCGCCTACTTCGCCGGGCGCATGACCTCGGTGACCGGCCGCTACAAGCCGATGATCCTCGGTGGCGCCCTGCTGATGCCACTGACCGTTCTCGGCATGGCCTTCAGCCCGCCCCAGGCGGTGCTGCTGAGCAGTGTGTTCATGTTGTTCAGCGGGATTGCCTCCGGCATGCAGTTCCCGACGTCGCTGGTGGGCAGCCAGAACTCGGTGGAACAACGGGACATCGGGGTCGCCACCAGCACCACCAACCTGTTCCGCTCCCTGGGCGGTGCGGTGGGCGTGGCCTTGATGTCGGCGCTGTTGCTGGCGCTGTTGCAGGATTCCAGCTTCGCCCAATTGAGCGGCTCGGCGCTGATCGGCGAAGGCCACTCGGGCAATGTGCTGCTCGACGGCCTGAACGCCGCGCCGGGTCCGGAACAGGGCGCCTTGCGGGCTGAGTTGCTGCTGACCTTCAAACACTTGCTGATGGTCAGCGCGGCGGTGTCGTTGCTGGGGTTGGCGGCGGCGCTGGCCATGCCCAACGCGCTGCTGCGCGGGCGCGAAGACAAGGTCAAATAACGGCATCGCCAGCCAGCTCTTCCACAGGCGAGCTGGCCGGCGACCGACCGTCACGGGCTGTAGTACCCCACCGCCACCAGGAAGTGCCCGACCTTGCGCAGGTAGGCGTGCTTGTCTTCCACCTTGGCCGTCACCGGGTTCTTCCAGCGGTACTCATACTCGCCCTGCTCCTGGGTGGTCATCAGCGCCAGGATCGGCTCGCCCACCGGTTTGCCGTCCGGGTCCTTGACCTTGCCGAAGTCGGTATTGATCAACCGCAGATTGGTGCCGTGGGCCACGTAGCGCTGGTTGTCCAGGTCGACCACGAACACATACAGGTCGTCCTGCAGGAAGCCGCCCTTGAGCGAGTTGATCGCTGTCAGCGTGCCCTTCTCGTCCTTGACCAGTTCGGTCGCCGCCTTATCCAGCAAGGCTTTGGCCTGCTCGGCGGAAGCCCGTGGCAGGTAATATCCGACCGCCAGGATCCGCTCGCCGACCCGCTGGTAATACACATGCTTGCGCTCGACCTTGCCGTCGGCCCAGTTCTGCCAGCGGTATTCGGCTTGCTGGATGCCATTGCCCTCGGGAATCTTCAGCGCGTCCTTGAAGGCCTTTTGCAGATCCGGCCCAAGCACCTCGGAAACATCGCGGCCGATCAGCGCCGACGACGGCCCGCCACTGGCCAGCATCACCCCCTTGGTGTCGACCACAAACACATAACGGTCCTTGTCGACGAACTCGCCCTGCCGGCTGAACGCGGCGAAGGCCTTGTCACCGTGGTCGTGGTAATAGGCCAGGGCCTTCTCCAGCAGGGCCTTGGCCGCCGTGGCATCGTCCGCCGCCTGGACCTGGCTGGCGCAGAACATCAGCAACCCTCCCAGCACCGTGGCTCTAAGCAATCCCCTCATTGCGCGTCCCTCGTTCTTGTTGGTGTTTCAAGAGCGTAGACGGCTGCGGGATATGGTCGAGTATTCAGCGAAGCAGGGAGGCGAGAGGCAAAACCGCGACCTTCCCACGCCACGCGCGGGAAGGTCGCCAGGGTCAGGGGCGGGTATTGAGCTGCTGCTGCAGGTTCTGGATCTGGCTCTGCAGGGTATTGATGTTGCGAGTGACCTGGCCGCGGAAAGCGTCGAACTCGGCGGTGTTGGTGCCGCCCTGGGCCGCGGCGGGACGATTGTCCTGCTGGCTCTTGAGCACGATGATGTCCTGTTCCAGACGCTCGATGGCGGCGCTCGGGTTGCCCTGTTTCTTCAAGGCCGCGATCTCGGCGCTCAGGCCCTTGAACTGGGCATCGACCTTGCTGGTGTCGGCAGGCGCGCTTTTCAGGGCGGCCAGTTCGCTGCCCAAGGTTTTCACCTGTGCCTGCAACTGGGTATTGGCCGCCTGCTGCTCGGTGGCCTGCGCGGTCATCTGGGCCAGGCGCTTGTCCAGGTCCGTGGCCTGCCCGGCCACGCCTTGCTGCTGCTTGCCCTGGTCCTGCAGGCGGCTTTCCAGCTGCTTGATCTGCAACTTCAAGGCTTCGCTGTCGCTGTTGACGCTGGACTGGCTGGCCACCACCTTGCCGGAAATATCCTGCAGGCGCCCCGCCGCTTCTTCGCTGATGCGGGCGAAACTTTCCTGGGTGGCGACCAGTTGCTGCTCCATCAGCGAGATCTGCTGGAAGCTCCACCAGGCCAGGCCGATAAAGGCGAAGAACAAGGCGCCGACCAGCGCCCAGAGCGGCCCGGCATTCGGGGTCTTGACCTTGGTTACCGGCACGCTGCGCGAATGCACCGAAGTACGCGCGCGGCCCGCGGCGGTGGTCGGGAAATCATCGTCGAGGGTATCGGCACGCAGGCTTGGAACATCGTCGAAGTCGTCGTTGGCATCGTTACGCATGGGGCAACCTTTCTAAACCGCGGTGATAGCTGAATGCGGCGAGTATAAACCGCTAACCCGCCGCCCTCATCGACCCGGAACCCCGAACTCGGTTCAGTGTTTATTTTCAGCGTATGTCCTGGGCCTTCCACCAGCCGCAGAATTCATCCAGGGCCGTCCACAGGCTGACCTTAGGTTCGTAATCCAGATAATGGCGGGCGCGGCTGATATCCAGGGTGAAGTTCTTGTTCATCACCTGCATGCCCAGGCGCGACAGGGTCGGCTCCGGACGGCCCGGCCAGAGCTTGCAGAAGCCTTCATTGAGGGCCGCCACGCTGTAGGCCAGGCCAAAGGAGCGGTAGCGCGTGACCTGCGGCACGCCCATCTGGCGCATCACGTAGTTCACCACGTCCCACAACGGCACGGGCGCGCCGTTACTGATGTTGTAGGCCTTGCCCAGGGCCGAGCCGCTGGCCAGCAGACTGCTGAGCAGCGCTTCGCTGAGGTTCTGCACACTGGTGAAGTCGACCTTGTTCAGGCCGTTGCCGATGATCGCCAGACGGCCCTTGCGCTGCATCTTCAACAGGCGCGGGAAAATGCTCATGTCGCCGGCACCGGTGACAAAACGCGGGCGCAGCGCCAGCACCTCCAGGCCGAACTCCTGGGCGCCGAACACCTTCTGCTCCGCCAGGTATTTGGTGGCGGCATAAGGGTGCTTGAAGCGCTTGGGCACCTGCTCCTCGGTCAGGCCCAGATGGTCGCGGCCGTCGAAATAAATCGACGGCGACGACAGGTGCACCAGGCGCCGGACATGGCGCTTGAGGCAGGCTTCGACCACGTTTTCGGTGACCAGCACGTTGCCCTGATGAAAATCCTGATAACGCCCCCAGAGCCCCAC
>NZ_JBWKZA010000013.1:128076-157668 GCF_059424045.1 Pseudomonas sp. GW456-L12 | reverse complement strand
TGTCATAGCCTTGCGGCAGTTGCAGGATCAGCTGATGCACCCCGGCCATCTGCGCCGCCGCCAGGACCTGGTCAGAGTTCACCTCGCCAAAGCGCGCGATGTTCTCGGCGATGCTGCCGGCGAACAGCTGGATATCCTGGGGCAGGTAACCGATGTGCGGGCCGAGTTGCTGGCGATCCCATTGGCTCAGTTCCGCGCCATCGAGGCGGACCTTGCCGGCCAGCGGTGTCCAGGCCCCCACCAGCAACCGCGCCAGGGTCGACTTGCCGCAACCCGAGGGGCCGATGACTCCCAGCACCTGCCCGGCCGGCAGGCTGAAACCCAGGTTGGCCAGGGCCGGACGGCGACTGCCGGGGGCGCAGGCGCTCAGTTGCTCGACGCTCAGTTCGCCCTTGGGCGTGGGCAGGCTCATGCGCGCCGGGCGTGGCGGATTGGCCTGCAGCATCTCTGACAACCGCGCATAGGCCAGGCGCGCCGAACTCCACTGTTTCCACACGGCAATCAACTGGTCGATGGGGCTGAGCACCCGGCCCATCAGGATCGAACCGGCGATCATCATCCCCGGGGTGATTTCCCCCTGCACCGCCAGCAGCGCGCCAAGGCCCAGCACCAAGGATTGCAGGGCCAGGCGCACGCCCTTGGACCAGGCACTGATCAGCGCGGTCTTTTCACTGGCCAGGTTCTGCTGGGCGAGGAACACCTGGTGCCCAGCGAACCAGCGCGCGCGCAGCGCGGCAAGCATGCCCATGGCTTCGATGGCGTCGGCGTTGCGCAGGTTGGCCGTGGCCTGCTGGCTGGTGCTGATGGACAGCTGGCTGGCCTCGGCCAGCGGCGCCTGGCAGATGTGCTGGTTGATCCAGGCCAGGGCCACCAACAGCAGCGCGCCGCCCAGGGCCAGCAGGCCAAGCCAGGGGTGAAACATAAAGATCACCAACAGGTAGACCGGAAACCACGGCGCGTCGAAAAACGCGAACAGCGCATTGCCGGTGGCGAACTGGCGCAGGGCCGTCAGGTCATTCAGGGCCTGGCCGGCGGCTTGCGGGCTGCCCTTGAGCTGGGCCTCGAAGGCCGCGTCGTAGACCCGCTGGTTCAGGCGCATGTCCATCTGCGTGCCCAGGCGGATCACCACCTGGCTGCGCACCCACTCCAGGGCACCCATCAGGCCGAACAGGCCGACGATCATCAGCGTCAGCATCAACAGGGTCATCTGGTTGCCGGACGCCAGCACCCGGTCGTACACCTGCAGCATGTACAGCGCGGGCGCCAGCATCAGCAGGTTGATCACCGCCGAGAACAGGCCGATGTTGAAGAAGCCGCTTTTATAGGCGGCCAGGGCCGCCAGCGTCTCGGAACCGGCAAGTGGGTTCGGCCTGCTCATCGAGGTGTCCTGTTGGGAGTCGAGAAATACACCGCCACCCGCTCCGGCGGAGCGGGTCGGCAAGAGGCGCGCCGCGTGCGTTGACAGCCATCGCGGCGCTCCCCAGAATTTGCCACCGCCGCCGCCCTGGCCTTCGAAAACTCGGGCGACGGGGGTGATTCAAGCGAACGAATGGAAGAGCGATCTTTCATTCGTTTTTTTATGCCTCAAGCGGCCATTCAGGCTGCCAGCGCCCAGTCCTGGGCCACGTCCTGCACACCCACCAGGCCGATGTCGGCCGCGGCGGCGGATGCCGGGGCAACGTGGGCGACACCGGCCGCGGCCAAGTCGTCGAACGTCGAGTTGACCGACAGGTTCGGGCTGATCGCCTTGAGCAGGGCATCGATCTCGCCGGCCAGCGCCGAGCTGTCGCCGCTCATCAGGCCATACACCACCTTGTGCACTTCGCCGGCACGGCCTTCGTCGCGCAGGCTATTGAGGCCCAGGTTGGTGAAGCTGACTTCCTGGCTGACCAGGTCGTAGCCGCCGGCGCTCGGGCCACCGGTCAGGGTGTCGCCCAGCGAGACGGTGTTCAGGTTGCCCCACAGGGTGTGGCTCGGGCTCTCGAACAGGGTGTAGTTCAGGTTGCCTTCGGCCACGAACGCGGCGTCGCTGTTGGTGCTTTTCAGGGCGTACTCGGTACCCGAGAACGGGCCCGGGTTGAAGCCGCCGGTGTTGGTGCCATCGACCACCTGGCCCGGGCGATGGTTGACGTCGCCAAAGTAGGCCGACCAGTCATTGAGGTAGTTCGCAACGCTGACGCCGCCGTAGGTAGCGCTGTAGGAAATGGAAATGCTCATGCAAAACTCCAGTACATAGGTTGGTCACTCCGCAGCGAGCCGATGCCCGCTACGGTTTTGCCCTTCTCTGGGCAAAAGCGGTCAGAACTGATATTCGAGGGTGCCCTGCAAGGTGCGGCCACGCCCCAGGGTGAAAGCCAGCACGTCGCCCATGGGCACCAGGTAGGCGCGGTCGGTGACGTTCTCCATCGCCAGGCGCAGGGTCAGTTCTTCGGTGGCGCGGTAGCTGCCGTACAGGTCGTAAACGGTGTAGGACTTCCAGTCCGCGGGGTAGACGCTGGTGGTGGTACGGGTGTTGCTGCCGCCTTCCGAGTAGCCCGCGCTGTAGCGGGCTCGGGCGCCGATATCCAGCTTGCGCTCGAAGAAGCGCGCGCCCAGGGTCAAGGTGCCACGGTCCATCGGCATGTGTTCGGCCGAGCCGAGGATCGCGCTGCAATGGCTGGCGCTGTTGGCCTGCTCGTCCGGGCGCATGCCGACCACCGGGGCGCGGCCGGCCGTGCTGTTCTTCACGGTCTGGGTCACCCCGCCCAGCCACGCGGTCTTCGAGCAGAAGTCGTTGCTGCCGATCATGTGGGTGTAGGCCAGCTGCCCATAGGCGCGCCCGGCGTCGTAGTCGAGCTGGTACTCCACGCCCTTGAAGCGGGTGTCCTGCAGGTTGTTGACGTAGGCGCTGTTGCCGATCCCGGCCATGCCGTAGCCGGGGGGCTGCACGCCCATGTTCATGAAGATGAAGTCTTCGACGCGGGTGTCGAAGTACGCGACCTTGATCCCCAGCCGGTCATCGTCGAACCACAGGTTTTCCTTGAACACATTGACCCCGGCTTCCCAGGTGGTGGAACGCTCCGGGCGCAGGAAGGGGTTGGGGTACATGCTTTCGGCGCCACCGCCGTGGGGCCGGCCGGTGATCAGGGTCTCGGTGATCGCCGGCGGACGCCAGCCCTTGCCGTAGCTGGCGAACAGTTGCAGCCAGTCCACGCCGGGCTTGATCGACAGGCCGAAGGTCGGCGAGAAACGCCCTTCCTCGGTGTCCACGTCATAGTTGACCGGCACCGTGGTTTGCCGGGTGGTGCCGAGAATGAAGGTGCGGGTATTGATCCCGGTATCGCCGCGCAGCCGGTAACGGTCATAGCGCAACCCGGCGTTCAGGTTCAGCCAGCCGTCGTAGTCGTAGTCCAGGCGCGCGAACAGGCTGCCGAGTGCGCGGTCGCCCTTGGGTGTCATGCCTTCCGAGGCCGGGGCGTTCACCGCCGAACCGCTCGCCACCGGCTGGCTGGAGTCCGGGCGCACCTTGTCGTAGAAGAACTCCAGGCCGTAGTTGGCTTTGAGCGTCGACAGCTCGCCGAGGGCGAAGCTCGAGGTGTTCTGCGCCTGGGCGCCGTAGGTGTCGGTCTGGTAGGTGATCGAATATCCGGGAGTGATGCCCCGTTGCAGGGTGCTCTGGTCGTTACGGTTGTCGACGTAATAGAGCTTGGCCTTGAAGTCCACCAGCGGGTTGTCCGGGGTGTAGCTGTAGTCGAGGGCGAAGTTCTGCGAGCGCACATCGCTGCTGCCCAGCTTCTCCCACAGCTGATCCTTCTCGGTGTTGAGCATGTTGGCGTCGTCGTAGGACACCTGGGTGGTCAGGTAGCTGAACTGCAGGCGCTGGTCCTGGGGCAGGTTCAGCCCGAGCTTGGCCAGGCGCGAGCGCATCACCGAAGCGGAATAGGCCACCGGCGAGTTCTTCACCCGGTCGTTGATCGAAGGGTCCCGCCAGCCGCCGGTGCGCAGTTCGCCGATGCTGCCGCGGGTTCCCGGGTCGTAGTCGCCCAGGTGCCGCTCGCTGGCGGCGACCAGCATGTCCCAGACTTCAGTGCCGATGGCGAAGGCCGAACTGCCGATAAAATGCGTGCCGTTGCTGCGCCCGCCCAGGCCGCTGGTCAGGCGGATGCGCCCGCCCATTTCCTCGCCCGGCTTGATCAGGTCGCGGGCTTCCAGGGTGCGGAAATTGGCGATCCCGCCGATCACCCCGGCACCGCCCATGCTGGAGGTCGCGCCCTTCTCGATCACCACCTCGGAGAGCAGCTCAGGGTCGACATACAAGGTTCCGTTGCGTTGCTGGTGGCCGCTCTGCTGGTAGTTCTGGCGCATGCCGTCGACCGCCATGTTGACCCGGCCGTAATCCTGGATGCCGCGGATGTTCACCGACAGGCCGGGGTCCTGCTGGCTGACCGCCGAATACACGCCGCTGGTTTCTTCCAGCATGTCCGCCGCGTGCCGAGGTGGATTGCGGTCCAACTGCTCGCGGCTGACGACGCTCACCGAACGCGGCGCGCTGTAGACCCAGTCGCTTTGGCGCCCTTCGAGGTTGCCGGACACGGTGGTGGTGGCCAGGGCCAAAGCGCCCTGGTGCTCGGCGGCGACGCGGTTCAGGGTGACCTGGCTGTCGCCGGTGAAGCGGTATTCCACCGGCGCGTTGCCCAGCAGCCGCGCCAACCCTTCCTGGACGCTGTAGCTGCCCTTGAGCGGCGAACTGTGCAGGCCCTTGAGGCGCTGGCTGTCGAATAGCACTTGCAGCCCGGCCTGTTCGGCGAAGGCCAGCACGGCGCTGTCCAGGGCCTGGGCAGGAATGTCGAACATCAGGCGGCTTTGCTGCTCGGCACCGGCAACCGCGACCCCCTGCGCCGCATGCGCCAACCCGGCATCGAGCAGCAGCCCCGCGGCGCCCAGATGAATAGCCAGGGCCAACCGGCTTGCGGCGTGAACTCCAGTGCGACTGCTTACCCTCATATCCGTATTCCTGCGCTGGCTGCTTTTTATTGATGCGAATGCATCTCAATTAGCTAGACGTGCCAGGCAGGAAAACTCAGTAAGGTTTTTTCCAACTATTTTTCACGGGGAGGAAAGCGGCGGCGCCAGGCCTCAGTAAATCAGGCTGACGCCGGCCAGATCGAAGTGCCGCACCTGCAGTTCCCGGGTCAGGGTGGCCAGGGCAGTGTCGAGCATGTCCAGGCGGAACACTCCGCTGACCTGACGCTGGGCCAGGGCTTCGTTACCCAATACCACCCGGCCGGGGCGATAACGATTGAGCTGTTCGATCACCAGCGCCAGCGGCTGGCGATCGAACACCAGCACGCCACGCCGCCAGCTCGTGGCCCGTTGCAGATCCAGGCCATCCAGAGTGACCACCCCCGACAGCGGGTTGTAGCGGGCGCTCTGCCCTTCCTGCAGGACCCGCTCGGAAGCGCCCTGCTGCGCCGGCGTATCCAGGCTTACGGCAACGCTGTGTTGCAGCACGCCGACCCAAGCCTGCTGGCTGCTTTCACGCCCCACCACGAAGCGCGTGCCCAGGGCGCGGGTCTGCCCGCCGGCACTCTCGACCACAAAAGGGCGGGACTCCTCGCCGCCCATGGGCGCCACGTCGAACACCGCGGAGCCGGCGAGCAAATGCACCTGGCGCTGGGCCTGGTTGAAATCGAGGCGAATGGCGCTGGACGAATCCAGCTCCACGGTGCTGCCGTCGGCCAGGTGCACGGTGCGCACTTCGCCTTTGCCGGTGAGATAGTCGGCCTGCATCCGCAGCAAGGCGTGCGGCCCTTGCCACCAGCCGAGCGCGACAGCCAGCACCAGCACCGCCGCGCTGGCCGCCCGTGGCAGGAAACGCCGGCGGCGCGGCCGCTGAACCGCCGTGGCCCTGGCGGTGGGCGCGCGACGCGGCTGCGCCAGTTCCGGCTCCAGGCGCAGCTCACCCAGCGCGTCCCAGGTCCGCCGGGCAAACGCCAGCGCCGGGGCGTGGCGCGGGTCCCGCGCTTGCCATTGCTCCAGCTCGGCCTGCTCGGCGGCGCTCAGTCCACCGGCATGCAAACGCACCGCCCAGTCGGCGGCGGCCTCAGTGATACTGCGCTCTTGCGGACCCTGGCTATTCACGTGTGAATCTCGATTTCTCGTTATATATAAGCAGTGACGACTGACCCCGGGGTTTACCGTAACTCACTCGTCGGCCGCCCGACCGCCGGTAGCCAGGCGCTGCATCACATGGGCCAGGGCCCTGGACAGGTGTTTCTGCACCGAGCTGTCGGAAATCTCCAGATGCCTGGCCACTTCGGCGTGGGTCATGCCTTCGATCCGGTTCAAGCGGAAGATCTCCTGAGTGCGCGGCGGCAACTCCAGAATGGCCTGCTTCAATGCCTTGCGCTGTTGCTGCGCCATCGCCTGAGCCTCCAGACCGGCCTGCTCGTCTTCGATCTCGGCCAGGGCTTCATGGGGCACGGTGTCGGTCTTGCGCCGCGCCTCCTGACGGACATGGTCGATCAGCAGATTGTTCGCCGTGCGGTAGAGATAGCCCTGGGAATTGTCGATGCGCTCGCCGCGCGTCTGTTCGGCCAGCCGCAGGAAACTCTCCTGCACCAGATCAGCGGCCAACTGCGGGTCCCGTACCTTGCGCGCCAGGTACCCACGCAAGGTAGCGGCATGCTTGAGAAACAGCCCCTTGAGATCCACGTCCGACAAACCGACTCCCTGGAACTTGAAGGAAATTGGCCGGCATCTTACGGCTTACTAAGAATTATTTTCAATTGATATGAATACGCATCTTCTGCCGAGAAGGTGAAAGAACTTCTCCACTCATCCGGGTAGTGTTCGATTATCGAACCATTATTTCGGGGCTGTCTCCCGGCTCATTGACCAAATTAACTAGTTAGTACAATTTAGCCCCAGCCGCTGGCCGCTCAAGCCACGTCCACAATAACAACGGAGAATTCCCCCCATGCGCCCTATCGTTCTGGTGCTCAACGGCCCGAACCTGAACCTGCTCGGCACCCGCGAACCCGCCACCTATGGTCACGAGACCCTGGCCGACATTTCCGCCCAGTGCGGACGTGCCGCCGAGGAGTTCGGCCTGACTGTGGAGTTTCGCCAGACCAACCACGAAGGCGAACTGCTGGACTGGATTCACGGCGCCCGTGGCCGTTGCGCCGGGATCGTGATCAACCCGGCGGCCTGGACCCACACCTCGGTGGCGATCCGCGATGCCCTGGTGGCCAGTGAGTTGCCGGTGATCGAAGTGCACCTGTCGAACGTCCACGCCCGCGAACCGTTCCGTCATCACTCCTTTGTCTCGGGCATCGCCCTGGCAGTAATGTGCGGCTTTGGCAGCCATGGCTATCGCCTGGCACTGGCGCATTTCAGCCAGCGCTTTCAAGGAGCCCAGGCATGACCCAGCAGCACACCGTACTGGCCGGACTGATCGGCGCCGGCATCCAGGCCTCGCGCACCCCGGCGCTGCATGAGCACGAAGGCGACGCCCAGGGCCTGCGTTATCTGTACCGGCTGATCGACCTGGACCAGCTGCAGCTCGACAGCAACGCCCTGCCCGACCTGCTGCTGGCCGCCGAGCGCATGAACTTCACCGGGTTGAATATCACCTTCCCGTGCAAGCAAAGCATCATCCCGCTGCTCGACGAGCTGTCGCCGGAAGCCCGCGGCATCGGCGCGGTGAACACCGTGGTGCTCAAGGATGGCAAGCGCATCGGCCACAACACCGATTGCCTGGGTTTTGCCGAAGGTTTCCGTCGCGGCTTGCAAGGCGTGGCCCTGTCGCGCGTGGTGCAGATGGGTGCCGGCGGTGCCGGTGCGGCGGTGGCCCATGCGCTGCTCAGCGAAGGCGTGCAACAGTTGCATATCTTCGATGTGGAAAGTGCCCGCGCCCAGAGCCTGGCGGATAACCTCAACCAGCATTTCGGCCCCGGCCGGGCCAAGGCCGGCGTCGACCTGCCCGCCACCCTGGCTGCCGCCGACGGCCTGGTGAACACCACACCCGTGGGCATGGCCAAGCTGCCGGGCATGCCGGTACCGGTCGAGTTGCTGCGCCCCGGATTGTGGGTCGCGGAGATCGTCTACTTCCCCCTGGAAACCGAGCTGCTGCGCAACGCCCGAGCCCTCGGTTGCCGAACCCTGGACGGCGGCAACATGGCGGTGTTTCAGGCGGTGAAGGCGTTCGAACTGTTCAGCGGCGTGGCGCCGGATGCCCAGCGCATGCTCGCGCATTTCCAGAGCATGAATGGCTGACAGTGCCTGACCGGGTCAGTGCGGGGCTGTGATCGGCTCCGCTCTCGGCACACTCCCCGCGGCCATGCATGGCGATTAGGCGCGCTCATGGCGACCGGCTGGCCGCAGCCGTCCGTGCATCACGCCGTGCGCCAGCAACCCCGCCAGCAAGCCCCAGAATGCGCCGCCCAACCCGAACAAGGTGATATTGGCGGCGGTCGCCAGGAAGGTGATCAAGGCGGTTTCCCGGCCACTCGGCTCGACCAGCGCGGTGGCGAGGCTGCCGCCGATCGCGCCCAGCAGGGCCAGGCCCGCCAGGGTGGTGATAAAGGTCGCCGGCAGGACCACGAACAGCGCCGCCAGGGTGCTGCCGAAGATCCCCACCAGCAGATAGAACACCCCACACGCGAGCCCGGCCAGATAACGCTTGGCCGGTTCTTCATGCGCCTCCTTGCCCGTGCAGATGGCAGCGGTAATGGCGGCGACGTTGAACGCATGGGAACCGAACGGCGCCATCAGCAAGGAGCCCAGGCCGGTCGCCGTGAGAATCGGATTGGCACTGGTCTTGAACCCATCGTTGCGCAGCACCAGCATGCCGGGCATGTACTGGCCGGTCAGGGTGATCAGAAACAACGGCAGGGCCACGCTCAGCAGCGCATTCAGCGAGAACACCGGCACGGTCAGCACCGGCAGGGCCGGCTTGAGTTCGAGGCTGGCGAAACTGACCTGCCCCAACCCGAGCAACAGCACGATACCGATCAGCAACACCCCGACAATCGCATAACGCGCGGTAAAGCGCCGTAGCAGTACATAGCTGAGCAGCAGCGCGCCCACCAGCAAAGGATCGACCCCCGCGCCGTCGAAAGCACCAATCCCGAAGCGCAACAGAATACCCGCCAGCAGGCCCGCCGCGATCCCCGGCGGGATCAGCTTCACCACCCGCTCGAAATAACCCGACATGCCCAGCACCACGAAGCCGGCAGCCGACAGCATGAAGGCGCCGATCATTTCCGGGTAAGGCGTGCTCGGCAGTACCGCGATCAGGAAGGCCGCGCCCGGTGTCGACCAGGCGGTAATGATCGGCTCGCGATAGCGATAGCTCAGCCAGGCGCCGGTCAGGCCAACGCCGATAGAGATCGACCAAATCCACGAGGCGGTCTGCTCCGGGCTCAGCCCGGCCGCCTTGGCCCCCTGGAAAACCAGAATGAAGGTTCCCCCGTAATTGACGATGACCGAGATCAGCGCGGCAACGCTTGGATGCAGCAGGTCAGCGATTCTGATGCTGGCGGTTTTCATCGGGGCAACCCTCTGGCTGTGTTGGCAAGGCGAGGGAGTATCCGCAGGTAATGGCCTGTATAAAATATCCACTTTCGATCAATATCCCAGACCACTTTTCCAGCTGTCGCCGACCGGCGATCCCCAGGCCCCCGATGAAAACCCGCAAAACCGCCTATCCCATCTGGAACCGCCTGCAACTGGCCAAGGACGGCCACTTGTCCTTGCGCGAGCAATTGCTGCTGTTCCTGCGCAAAGGCATCGCCGACGGCAGCGTCAAGGCCGGCATCCGCCTGCCCGCCTCACGCGTGCTGGCGACACAGTTGGGGCTATCGCGCATGACCGTGACCGAGGCCTATGGGCAGTTGATCGCCGAGGGGTTCCTGGAAGCCCGGACAGGTTCGGGGACCTACGTCATGGCGCGGATCGCCGAGCAAACGGCCTCGCCGCCCGCCCGGACAGAGGCCCCCGTCGGTTCCACCCGGGCCCGGGCGCTGACGGGGACCGACTCGATGTCCGTGGCCCGGGCCGCCTGGCCGCTGACCCCGGGCCTGCCGGCGCTGGATGCCTTTCCCTATGTGCTGTGGGGGCGCCTGGAAGGCCGCTTCTGGCGACGCCGGCCACTTCCCGACCTGTCCTACGGCGACCCGCAGGGTTTCCTGCCATTGCGCGAAGCCCTGGCGGCGTACCTCGGCGCGGCACGCGGAGTGGTGTGCCAGGCCAGTCACATCGTGATTACTCCCGGTGCCCAGGCGGCGGTGTCGATTGCCACCCTGGCGCTCACCGACCTGGGAGAGCGGGTCTGGGTCGAGAACCCCGGCTACGATGCGGCCTACCGCAGCGTGCTGCTGGCCGGTGTGCAGGCCGTGGGCGTTCCAGTGGATGCAGAAGGCCTGGATGTGCAGGCCGGCCGCCGGCTCGCGCCCGACGCCCGGCTCGCCCTGGTATCGCCTTCGCACCAGTATCCCCTGGGGGTCGGCATGAGCCTGGCGCGACGCCTGGCCTTGCTGCAATGGGCCCACGATGCCGATGCCTTCATCCTCGAAGACGATTACGACAGCGAGTTCCGCTACGGCGGCGCGCCAACCCCGGCGCTCAAGGCGCTGGACGGCAATCAGGGGCGGGTCATTTATATCGGGACCTTGAGCAAGCTGCTGGCGCCGGGCCTGCGCCTGGGCTTCCTGGTCGCCCCCGAGGCGGTGGTGGAGGTGTTGCGCAACGTGCGCAATGGCAGCGGCCACCGCGTGCCTTTGTCGCTCCAGGCGACGGCGGCGGAGTTCATCGGCAATGGCCACCTCGGCAGCCATATCCGTCGTAGCCAGGCGGTTTATGCGCAGCGTCGCGCCGCCTTGCTGGCGGCCATTCACAACGCCGGCAGCGAGCGCATGACGGTAGCCAGCAGCGCCAGCGGATTGCACCTGCTCGCCGAACTGCCCGATGGGCTCGACGACCAGGCGATCGCGGCCGCCGCCCATGCCCGGAAGATCGGCGTCGCGCCGCTGTCAGGTTTTTTCGTGGGTGCCCAGGGCGGATCACGCCCCGGCTTGCTGATGGGCTTTGGCAATACCCGAGCGGAGTCGATGCAGGATGCGGTTGAAACCCTGTGCCGGCTGATCGATCGACAGCGGGGTTCAGCCGCCTAGAGGATCAGGCCTGCAAGTAGCGCAGCACCGACTCGCAGATCATCTCGCGGTGGCGCTGCTTGATCGCCTCGTCAGGCAGGTCGATCTGGAAGATCTCGCCGAAAGTGTGGCGGTTGGACACGCGGTAGAAGCAGAACGAACTGATCAGCAAATGCACGTCCAGCGGATCCAGGCCGGCGCGGAACACGCCCTCGTCGGCCCCGCGCCGGAGGATCTCGCCCAGGGCATGCAGGATGGTGTTGTTCATCGCCTTGATCGCTTCGGAGCGCTTCACGTATTCGGCGTTATGAATGTTCTCGATGCTGACGATGCGCACGAAATCGACGTTGCGGTCGTGGTGATCGAAGGTGAACTCCACCAGCCGGCGAATCGCCTCGCGCGGCGCCAGCTCCGCCAGGTGCAGGCGGCTTTCGGTGTTGCGGATATCGCCGTAGAGCTTCTCCAGCACCTCGACGTACAGTTGCTCCTTGCTGCCGAAGTAGTAATAGATCATGCGCTTGGAGGTGTGGATGCGCTCGGCGATGGCATCCACCCGAGCACCGGACAGGCCCTGCTGCACGAACTCGACAATAGCCTCTTGAAGAATGTTCTCGCGGGTCTTTTCCGGGTTGTTCTTGCGACTCTTGCGTGGCTCGATCACGGGCTGCTCGGGCGCTACGGAGAGTTCTGTGGTCATTGTCATTCTGGGGCTCACGGCCATCGCTGCACACGCGGGCGATTATGGGCCGCCTCGCGCAGCGAAGGAAAGCAGGACGGCGGCCCTTTGCCGCCGCCGTTACGAAACTCCTACAACTTCGCGTGCCGTACCCCACCGCTGCGCGACTTGGCCATGGCCGCCAGGCGTACCGCGACGTTCGCCGCGCCATACCCGACATAGCCATTCTTGCGCTGGATGATCTCGAAGAAGAAGCGCCCCTCGAACGGCTCGGTGTAGACATGGAACAGCTCGCCACCCTGGGCGTCACGGTCGTAGAGCACGTTGTAGTAGGCCAGCTCGCTGAGGAACTCGTCGTCGAAATCGAAGCGCGCCGCCAGGTCGTCGTAGTAGTTGAGCGGGATGTCCAGCAGCGGCACGCCCGCCTCCTTGGCCCGGCTGACTTCGGCAAAGATATCGTCGCAATCAAAGGCGATGTGATGCACGCCCGAGCCGCCGTAACTGGACAGCGCGTGGGAGATCGCGGTCTTGCGGTTCTCGGAAATGTTCAGCGGCAAACGAATGGTGCTGCAACGGCTGCGCAGCGCCCGGCTCTTCACCAGGCCGTAGGGATCGGGCAGCACCACTTCGTCGTCGGCGGTGAAATCCAGCAGGCTCTTGTAGAACAGCACCCAGCTGTCGAGGTTGTCGGCCGGCAACGCCATGGCCATGTGGTCGATGCGCTTGAGGCCGCCCTTGGCTACCACGCCCGGGAGCATATTGAAATCGGTGTCGTACAGGTGCTGGCCGCCCTGCTCCTGGTCCACCAGGTAGATCAGGCTGCCATCCAGCTCGCGCACGGCGGCCAGTTCCAGTTCGTTGGGGCCCACCAAGCCGCGGTACGGCTGACCCTTGTAGGCCACCGCGCGCTCCAGCGCCTTGGCGCTGTCCTTGACCCGGATCGCCGTGGCGCACACCGAGGGGCCGTGGGCTTCGAAGAAGCTGTGGGCAAAGGAATAAGGTTCGGAGTTGAGGATCAGGTTGATATCGCCCTGGCGCATCAGGCTGACATTCTTCGAGCGGTGCTGGCCGGCCCTGGCGAACCCCAGGCGTTCCAGCCAGCCGCCAAGCTTGGCGCCCAGCGCTTCGTCCACGGCGAACTCGAGAAACTCGGTGCCGCCATATTCACTGGCCGGCGGCGGCGCGAACAGCGTATCGATATTGGCCACCGGCGCGGCTTCCTGTTCCAGGCGCTGGCGGGTTTTCTCCTCGAGGTACAGCAGCGAACGCAGGCCGTCCGCGGCGTTGGCCCGCGGTGGCGCGGCGCGGAAACCGTCGTTGAAGATCTCCAGGGACAAAGGCCCGGTGTAGCCGCTCTTGATGATCGGCGCGAGGAACCCCGGCAAGTCGAAATCGCCCTGCCCCGGGAAGCAGCGAAAATGCCGGCTCCACTCCAGCACGTCCATGGCCAGGATCGGCGCGTCGGCCATCTGCACGAAGAAGATCTTGTCCCCGGGAATCTCGGCGATCGCCGCCGGGTCGCCCTTGAGCGACAAGGTGTGGAAGCTGTCGAGCAGCACGCCCAGGCTCGGATGGTCGGCCTCGCGAACGATGTCCCAGACCTGTTGATAAGTATTGACGTGCCGGCCCCAGGCCAGGGCTTCGTAGCCGATCCGCAGGCCACGGCTGCCAGCGCGCTCGGCCAGCAGGCGCAGGTCGTCCACCAGGATCTGCCGGTCGCCGACGCTGTCGGCCGCGGCATTGCTGCACACCAGCACCAGGTCGGTGCCCAGTTCCTGCATCAGGTCGAACTTGCGCTCGGCGCGTTCCAGGTTGCGTTGCAGGCGGTCGCGGCGGCAACCTTCGAAATCGCGAAAAGGCTGGAACAGAGTGATGGCGATGCCCAGGTCCGCGCACATCTGGCGGATTTCCCGGGGGCTGCCGTCGTAGTAGAGCAGGTCGTTCTCGAAAATCTCCACGCCGTCGAAACCGGCGGCGGCAATGGCTTCGAGCTTTTCCGGCAGGGTACCGCTCAAGGAGACGGTGGCAATGGAACGCTGCATGTTTCAACTCCCGGTAATGACCACAGATCGGGCGCCGTGCCTGTGGCCGCTGCCGCAGGTCCTCCAGCGCACTGAAGATCCCGCGCCCGCTTCGCGGGCGATCGCAGCCTGCGGTAGCGGCTACAGGTACGTTTGTTATTGGATGGGGCGGATTATTGAGCCGGGCATTGCAGACAGCAATTCAAAGTGTACGAACCAGTTAGTTTTTCGTGCGATTATCGAACAAAATGGCCATTGGCGAATTGACGATTTTTCGTCCGCTGCGCACCATCGGCAACACATTGAGCCGGCACCGAACCGCCGGCTTCAATCACCCAAGACCCAGAACACACCATAAAAATTTCAAAAATCGGGTACACCCTCATGCTTGCACTCAACGCCACACCTCTCTGCCTGGCCCTTCGGCCCTCACCCGGCCACGCCTCCAACAGCCGCCTTCAGACGGACGCACTACGGCCCCTGGGCTGACCATGCCCGCACGCTGACCAACCCGCTTTCCACCGCCGCGCCCGACGCGCGTCGACCAAAGCACTCAGCCGATCGATCATCGAGTTCACCCGCGGCCCGTCCGCATAGCCGACAATCGATCACGCGCCCTTGAGTCCCGACGAGTTGTCCCTCGTCAGTCATTGAACGGATGGCACACATGATTCCTTCTCAAAGCTCCCGCATGGCCCCGAGCCTCGGCACCGCCTCCGGCGGCATCGGCGACAAGATCCGCGGCGCCATGGCGGTCGGCAAGACCCGCTGGGGCATGCTCGCCCTGGTGTTCTTCGCCACCACCCTGAACTACATCGACCGCGCCGCCCTGGGTGTGATGCAGCCGATCCTGGCCAAGGAAATGAGCTGGACGGCGATGGACTACGCCAACATCAACTTCTGGTTCCAGGTCGGCTACGCCGTCGGTTTCGTCCTGCAAGGACGGTTGATCGACCGGGTCGGCGTCAAGCGCGTGTTCTTCTTCGCCGTGCTGCTGTGGAGCCTGGCCACCGGCGCTCACGGCCTGGCCACTTCGGCCGCGGGTTTCATGGTCTGCCGCTTCATCCTCGGGCTGACCGAGGCCGCCAACTACCCGGCCTGCGTGAAGACCACGCGCCTGTGGTTCCCGGCCGGCGAACGCGCCGTGGCCACTGGCATCTTCAACGCCGGGACCAACGTCGGCGCCATGTTCACGCCGATGCTGCTGCCGTTGATCCTGCACGCCTGGGGCTGGCAGGCGGCGTTCCTGTGCATGGCTGCGCTGGGCGGCATCTGGCTGCTGTTCTGGGGCCTGAAGTACTTCAACCCGGAAGATCACCCGAGCGTCAAACAGTCCGAGCTCGAGTACATCCAGAAAGAAGTCGAACCGGAGCAGGCCCGCGTGCCTTTCTCGCGCATCCTGCGCATGCGCGGCACCTGGGCCTTCGCCCTGGCCTACGCGATCACCGCGCCGGTGTTCTGGTTCTACCTGTACTGGTTGCCACCCTTCCTCAACCAGCAGTACAACCTGGGCATCAACGTGACCCAGATGGGCATCCCGCTGATCATCATCTACCTGACCGCCGACTTCGGCAGCGTCGGTGGCGGCATCCTCTCGTCGTTCCTGATCGGCCGCGGGGTCAACCCGATCAAGGCGCGCCTGGTCTCCATGTTCCTGTTCGCCTGCTGCATCATCGGCGTGATCATGGCAGCCGGTACCTCCAGCCTGTGGCTGGCAGTGTTCGCCATCTCCCTGGGGATCGGCGCGCACCAGGCCTGGACCGCCAACATCTGGAGCCTGGTGATGGACTACACGCCCAAGCACATGATGAGCACGGTGTTCGGTTTCGGCGGTATGTGCGCAGCCATCGGCGGCATGTTCATGACCCAGATCGTCGGCCACATCCTCACCGTCACCAACAACAACTACACCGTGTTGTTCACCCTGATCCCGGCGATGTACTTCATTGCCCTGACCTGGATGTACTTCATGGCTCCCCGCAAGATTCCAAAAGTAGAAGACTGACGCTTTCCTCTCGCAGGCCCGGTTCCGGGCCTGCTTTTTTTCTCCCCCGCTTCTCTCACTGTCCTCCCGTTACCAACGCCACTCAGCGCTGCCGCTGTTGCCAGGCAGCCGCCAGGCCGCTGAGACAGATCACCGCGATGCCCAATTGGGTGATCGGCTGCGGCGTATGGCTGAACAACAGCCAGCCCAGCAACCCGGCGAAGACGATCTGGCAATAACCGAACGGCGCCAGCAGCGCCGGCGCCGCGTGGCGGAAAGCCTGGGTCAGGAACAGGTGGGCGGTCATGCCGCAGGCCCCCAGCGCCAGCATCAGCGCGCCATGGACAAAGCTCGGTACCTGCCAGAACAACGGCACCAGCGCGCTCATCACCAGGGTGTTGCACAGGCCGGCGAAGAAGTTACTGGTGGTCGGGCTGTCGTGCTCGGCGAGCTTGCGGGTCAGCAGTTGGTAGAAGCAGAAAAACAGCGCCGAGCAGAAAGGCAGCAGCACCGCCGGGGTGAACAGGTCGCCACCCGGGTGAACGATGATCAGCACCCCAATAAAACCGCAGATCACCGCCAGCCATTGACCCTTCGTGACCCGCTCGCCCAGCAGCGGCACCGACAGCGCGGTGACCAGCACCGGCGCCAGGAAGTTGACCGCCGTGGCTTCCGCCAGCGGGATAAACAGCAGCGCCGAGGTGAACAGCAGGCTGGTGCCAAGCAGGCACAAGGCCCGCGCTATTTGCAGCAACGGCCGCTTGGTGCGCAACACCCGCAGGCCCGATTGCGGCAGGAAGATTCCGGCCATCAGCAGGGTATGAACCAGGTAGCGGGCCCAGACCACCATCACGATCGGATAGAACCCCGAAAGGTATTTCGACAGGGCGTCATGACTGGCGAACAGGAAGGTCGCCACGACGACCAGCAGGATGCCCTTGAAGGGCTGGTTGACACCGGAAAGGGGTGTGCTGAGGGTCATCCGCGGAGTCTCTCAAGATAGGGTTTGTTTGTAGAAAAACAGCTTCGCGGGCAAGGACTGGGCGCCCAGTCCTTGCCCGCGATAGGGCTATCCGGGCTATCCATTAAATCCTGGCCAACAACGCCCGGGTCTTGTCCAGGGCCATCTGCGCCCGCTCCAGGGCGCCAACGCCCTGTTCGAGCAATTTCACCGTGGGGATCTCCAGGCTCAACGGCAAGTTGGCCGGCAGACAATGCAAGAGCCCCGCCAGGTCGCAATCGCCATCCCCGGGGAAACGCCGCTCGTTGCGGGCCTGGCGCAGGATCTCCTGCATATCGTCCGGTCGCGGGCCGGCCACGTCGCACAGCTGGGCATAACGCAGCCGTGACGGCGCGACCTTTGCCAGATCCTCCAGGCGCGAGGCCGAGCGATCGAAGTGGAATGCGTCCACCAGCACCGCAGCGTTATCGCGCCTGGCGTTCTCCACCACCCGCACTGCCTGCTGCAGGTTGCGTGCATCGGTCCAGGGCATGAACTCCAGGTGCGGGTGCAGGCCGTAGATCGACGCCAGGTCGCACAGTTCGGCGAAGCGCTCGGTCATGCGCCCCTCGTCGGGGTCGTTGCCGGCCACCAGCAGCTCGCTGGCACCGAACTCCGCGCCGACCGCCAGCACCGCCTCGAAATCCGCCACCCGGGTGTGCGGCTTGAGCCGCAGGATCTCCACATCCAGCACGCCGACGCCGGTGTCGCGCAGGCGGCTGAGGGTCTGTCGGCGCAGCTCGGCATCGGCCACCAGGGCAAAGTGATGCTCCTGCGGCGTCGCCGGCACCAGGCGCAAACCGACGTGGCTGTAACCGGCGCGGGCCGCCACCTCGACCATCTGCGGCGGCGAGATTTCCAGCACCGTGAGGCTAGCCAGGGAAAGAATGCGTTCGCTCATGCTCATCCCTCGATCGGCGCCGGGGTACAGGCCCGACCGGTCGCCGCCGCTTCACGGATCGCCTCGATCAGCGCCAGGGTCCGCGCCGCATCGGCCACGCTGACCAGCGGCTCGACCTCGCGTCGCGCCACTTTGACGAAATGCTGCAACTGCAAGCGCAGGGCCTCGGCGGCGGTGAAAGGCTCCTCGATCGCCAGCAACGGCTGATGCCAGCCGGCGCCGGCCTCGGCGTACCGCCAGCGCTTGAGTTGCGGAATGCTCAGGGCGCCACCGGTGCCAGCCAAGAGGTAGCACGGCTGGTCGGCCTGGCGCGGGTACACCGGGTTCTCGCCGGAATCCAACTCCCAGCTCCAGGGCGCCGCCACAGCGTCGGAACCGGTCAGGCTGCCCAGGGCACCGTTGGCGAATTGCAGCAGGACGGCGGCGCAATCCTCGTTGGCAAAACCGCGCACCGCGTTGCTGGTGACGGCCTGCACTTGATGTACCTCGCCGCACAGATGACGCAGCAGGTCGAGGTCGTGAATCAGGTTGGTCAGCAGCATCCCGGCCCCGGGTTCGCGGCGCCAGGGAATCTCGAAATAGCTGTCGGGCTTCTGCAATTGCCAGAGCGCGGTGACCGTGGTCAACCGGCCCAATGCCCCGCCCCGCACCAGCGCATGGGCACGGACGATCAGCGGGTTGTGGCGCCGGTGATGGCCCACCAGCACGGGAACACCGCTGCTTTTCACCGCGGCCACCAGTTCGCGCGCTTCATCCAGGTGCACGCCGACCGGTTTCTCCAGCAGCACCGGCACACCGGCCGCCAGGCAATCCAGGGCAGTGCCGACGTGCAGGTTGTTCGGGTTGGCGACTATCACGGCGTCGGGGCGGGCCTGTTCGAGCATCAGTCCATGGTCGGGGTAATACGGCACCTGCCACTGCGCGGCGATCCCGGCTGCTTGCGGGCCGGGGTCGGCCACGGCACAGAGCCTGGCCTCGGTGAGGGTCTTGAGGTGCTGGTAATGCTGCTGGCCCATATTGCCGACGCCGATCAGGGCAATGCGCAAAGGCGAGTCCAAGGCGGGATCCTCTTGTGATTGTTATGGGAACGCGAAATTTCAAATATTTAGAACTCGGTTCCATTTTCATACAAGAGCAAAACGAAATAGTGTCCGATCAGCGAACAGCTTTAAGGCTTGAGATCGCAAAGGCCCTGCAAGCCTTATCGCAGGCTGCGCCAGCGGCTACAGAAAACGAGGAAACCCTGTAGCCGCTGCCGAGCCCCGCGAGGCTGCGATCGGGCGCGCAGCGGCCGTCAAACCGGCGACCGCACTCAGCCTGCCCCACCGCCGCGACCGGTTTTGCGGCTCCTGCGGAGCCGATCGCAGGCTGCGCCAGCGGTTACAGAGTCAGCTGAAGAGTTCGGAGGCCTGGCTGGCGGCCGAGAGTTCGTCGGTGAACTTCAACAGCAGCGGCGCCAGTTCATGCAGGCGCGCCAGCGGCATGCGCGCGCTGGGGCCGGCGATGCTCAGCACTCCGACCACCCGGCCGTCGACCGGATGACGCACCACCGCGGCCACCGCCGAGGTGCCCACCGCCGAGCTTTCCTCGACCCAGGCGTAACCCTGTTCCCGAGCCAGGCGCAGGCGTTCGAGCAGTTCGATGTTCGAGCGCGGCGCGTTCGGGCCCAGGTCCGCGGGGATCTCGGCGGCCTGGCGCTCCACCAGCGACAACGCCTCGGCATCGCTCAGGCAGGCCAGCCAGGCATGCCCGGAAGCGGTATAGAACAACGGCGCCTCGCGGCCCATGTCGGGGTCGTAGCGCAACCCGGAACGGGCGCCCTGGGACTTGGCGATCCAGGTCTGGCGCTCGTCCTCGATCACCCCGAGGCGCACCAGCTCGCCGGTTTCCTGGGCCAGCCGGTCGAGCACCGGCTGGACGATGTCCGCGCCGCTGCTGGACAGGTAGCGAAAGCCCATAGCCACCAGCTTGGTCGACAGGTGATAACGCAGGCTGTCCGGGTTCTGGCGCACGTAGCCCAGGCGGATCAGCTCCGCCAACAGCCGGTGGGTGGCGCTTTTGGGGATGCCCAGTTGCTCGGCCAGGGTCTGCATCGGCAGGCCGCGGGGGTCGCTGGTAAGACTTTCCAGAACGCTGAAGACGCGCTCGATTTGACTGCCGGCCATGGTCGGGTCCAGACGAAATTTGGCCGATTCTAGTGACAACCGGCGCAATGGGGAAACACACCGCGGCCTCGTTCGATAACCGCCCATAAAAACCTCGGCACGGCGCAGATGATCTTGCCCTCGCCTTGCTGCCGACTATTCGACTCCGTATATTTTTTGGAATCAAGTTCCAAAAATAATAATCGTTCGTTTAGCGGAGTTGCTTCTTCCATGCCTGCCACCGCCTCCCTGCCCCACCCCGATATCGATTGCGACGTGCTGGTCGTCGGCTCCGGCGCCGCCGGCCTCTCGGCGGCCGTGACCGCGGCCTGGCATGGCCTGAAAGTCATAGTGGTGGAGAAAGACCCGGTGTTCGGCGGCGCCACCGCCTGGTCCGGCGGCTGGGCCTGGGTGCCGTGCAACCCGCTGGCGCGACGGGCCGGCATAATCGAGGACGTGGAACTGCCGCGCACCTACCTGAAACACGAACTGGGCGAACGCTACCAGCCAGCACTGATCGACGCCTTCCTCGAAGCCGGGCCGCGCATGGTGTCGTTCTTCGAGCGTCATACCGCGCTGCAATTCGCCGACGGCAACGCCATCGCCGATATCCACGGCGATACGCCAGGAGCCGGCACCGGCGGACGCTCGGTGATCGCCGCGCCCTACGATGGGCGCGAGGTCGGCACGCTGCTCAAGCGCCTGCGCAAGACCATGCGCGAAACCTCGTTCATCGGCATGCCGATCATGGCCGGCGCGGACCTTGCGGCCTTCCTCAACCTGAGCCGTTCGCTGCCGGCGGCCTGGCATGTGAGCAAACGCGTCGCTCGCCACCTGCGCGACCTCGTCACTCACCGCCGCGCCCTGCAACTGGTCAACGGTGTGGCGCTGGTGGCGCGCCTGGCCAAGTCGGCGCAGGACCTGGGCGTACTGCTCTGGGAATCGGCGCCGGTCACCGAGCTGCTGCGCGACGGCGACGCGGTGACGGGGGCGATTGTCAGCAGCGCCACCCGGGGGCCCATCCGTGTCCGCGCCCGCAAAGCGGTGGTGCTGGCGGCCGGTGGCTTCGCCAATGACATCGAGCGGCGCAAGGCACTGTTCCCACGCACGCCCACCGGCCACGAGCATCTGGCCCTGCCGCCGCTGGCGGTCTCGGGCGACGGCTTGCGCCTGGGGGAGAGCGTTGGTGCCCGGGTCGATACCGACATGGCGTCCCCCGTGGCCTGGGCCCCGGTTTCCGCGGTGCCCTACCAGGACGGCAGCCGCGGGCATTTCCCGCACATCATCGAGCGCGGCAAGCCGGGGATCATCGGCGTCTTGCGCAACGGCCAACGCTTCGTCAACGAAGCCGACGGTTACTACGACTATGTGCGAGCGATGGTCGCGGCGGCGCCCGAGGGCGAAGAAGTGGCGTCGTGGCTGATCTGCAGCCACGGCTTCCAGCGCCGCTATGGCCTGGGCATCTCCCGACCCTTCCCGGTGCCGCTGGCGCCCTTTATCCGCAGCGGCTACCTGAAGCGCGGCGCGAGCATCGAGGAACTGGCCCAGGCCTGCGGCATCGAGGTGAACGGCCTGCGCGCCACCCTGGCGGAATACAACCGGCATGCCCGACAAGGCCAGGACCCGCTGTTCGGCCGGGGCTCGACGCCCTACAACCGCAAGCAGGGCGACCCGCGCCAGCAACCCAACCCGTGCGTAGCGCCCATCGAACAGGGGCCGTTCTACGCGGTGAAAGTCCAGCCGGGCTGCTTCGGCACGTTCGCCGGGCTCAAGGTCAACCCCCACGCCCAGGTGCTCGACGGCCAGGGCCAGGCCATCGCCGGCCTGTACGCCGCCGGCAGCGACATGGCCAGTATCATGGGCGGCCACTACCCCGCCGGCGGCATCAATCTCGGCCCGGCGCTGACCTTCGGCTACATCGCCGGGCGGCACATCGCGGGCGCCAGCGCTTACGAATAAGGCGGCATTCAACTTCGAAAAGGGTGTGGTTCTTGAGATCGCTTGAAGGCCCTGCGGGCCTTATCGCAGGCTGCGCCAGCGGCTACAAAAAGCACGGAATCCCTGTAGCCGCTGCCGAGCCCGCGAGGCTGCGATCGGCTCCGCAGGAGACGCCCGCGGTAACGGATGGCAGATCAGAAATCGAAGAACACCGTCTCCCCTTCCCCCTGGATGCGGATATCGAAGCGGTACGCCCGCTGCCCATCCACGTCACAGGGATGCGCCAGCAGGGTGTCGCGCCGCTGCGGCTGCTCGATCAGGTTCAGCACCGGGCAGGCGGCGTTGGCTTCCGGCTCGTCGGCGAAATACAGGCGCGTGTGCAGGTGGATGTTGATCCCCCGGGCGAACAGCGCCACGTTGATGTGCGGCGCCATCGGCACCCCGGCGGCGTTGTTCACCACGCCCGGCTTGACCGTGTGCAGCGTCCACTCGCCGGCATCGAAGGTGGTGGCCGTGCGCCCGAAGCTGTTGAAGGCTTTCTCCGAATCGAACACAGGGTCGTAGACGCCCTCGTGGTTGGCTTGCCAGAACTCGAGGAACGAGTCGCGCACCAGATGGCCGTTGCCGTCGTACACATGGCCGATCAGCAGGATCTTTTCCCCCTGGGCGTCGGGCCCGGCCATCCGGTTCCAGATCTCGTCGCTGCGGGTCGGGTTGCCCGCAGCGGCCAGCGCCAGGCCGATATGCACATAAGGGCCGGCCGTTTGCGAAGGGGTTTCGGGCAGCAATTGGATAGGCATGGCGGGCTCCTCAGCAATTCTCGAAGTGGGTCTTGCGCTGGCCGCGCAACACGATGTCGAAGCGATAGGCCAGGCAGTCCATCGGGTTGGCACTGCTCATGTCCAGCCGCGCGATCAGGCTCTGCACCGCCTGCGGATTGGCGATCGACTTGACGATCGGGCACAGCGGGATCAGCGGGTCGCCCTCGAAATACAGCTGGGTGATCAACCGCGTGGCGATCGACGGCCCGCTGATGGAGAAGTGAATATGCGCCGGGCGCCAGTCGTTCGGGCCGTTGCGCCACGGGTAAGGGCCGGGCTTGATGGTACGGAAGCTGTAGTAGCCGTCACGGTCGGTCAGGGCCCGGCCGACACCGCCGAAGTTCGGGTCCAGGGGCGCCAGGTAGCGGTCGTTCTTGTGCCGGTAGCGACCACCGGCGTTGGCTTGCCACATCTCCACCAGGGTGTGGGGAATCGGCTGGCCGTACTGATCGCAGACCCGGCCGGCGACGATGATCCGCTCGCCCACCGGCAAGCCGCCGTTATTGAAGTTGAGCAGCAGGTCGTTGTCGAAACGCCCGGTCTTCAGATGGGAGAAATCGGGGCCGCTGGTTTCGCTCAGCGATTGCGGGATGCTCACCAGCGCCTGGCGCGGCGAACGGGCCACGGAGGTCTTGTAGTCGGGGGTCAGGGCCTTGGGATGCCAATTACGGTCACGGATAACGAAACGACTGCTGTCTGCATCAGACATGTCGGTCTCCTGTTGTTTGATTTATGGAGCGCAGCCCGCGCAGTTTCAAACAACGGCAGCCCGACGACTATTGAAAAGCCCCCTCAACAACATAACCAAAAGGTTAGGGATAACGCCCCTCGCGATAGGCCTGCCCGACCTCCCGCAGCACCTCCACGCACCATTGCGCCGCCAGCGACAGCGGCAGGCTGGCGTTGCTGGAGATGCCCACCGAGCCGCCCGGCTCACGCTGCCCCAGGTCGATCTCGCGCAGCTCGCCGTTGGCCAGGTCCAGGCGCACCGCATCCAGCGGGGCGATCCACAGTGCATCGCTGGACAGCGCATAACGCCGGCTCAAGGCCACCGAGAGGGTTTCCAGGCGCTGGCGCGACTGGCTGATGCCGCACTGCACGAACAGGCTGTCGGCGAATTTGCGGATGGTGGTGCCGGCCAGCGGCAGTACCAGCGGGTAGCGCTCCAGCGCATGCCTGTCCAATGGCCCGTGCAGCAACGGGTGATCGGGACGCGCCACCAGGGTCATGGACTCGCTGTACAGATGCTCGAAGCTCAGGCCCTGGATCTGCGGGCTGTCCGTCATGCGCCCGACCACCAGGTCGACATCGCCGACCCGCAACTGCGACAGCAGGTAGGCGCTGGGGCCGGTGACCACGCTCACCACCAGCGCCGAATGCCGTTCGTGCAGGCGCCGCACCACCTCCGGCAGCAGCAGGCTTTCGGCGGTCGAAAGCACACCCAGGCGCACCACGCCGGCGGCATATTCGCCACCACGCAAGGTGTTCACCCCCTCGCGCAGGGCCTGCACCGAGGGCCCGGCGTAACGCAGAAAGGCCATGCCGGCCTCGGTCAGGCTGAGCCCGGCCTTGCTCCGGGCGAACAGCCGGGTGTCGAGCAGTTCTTCCAGTTCCTTGAGGGTTTTCGACATCGCCGGCTGGCTTACCGCGAGCACATCCGCCGCCCGCGCCAGGCTGCCCTGGCGAGACATTTCAAGAAAACATACGAGGTGACGGAATTTGATGCGGGTATCGATGTTCAAAGGAGGCCCCGGATGTGTCGCGACAGGATCGATGCGGCTGCGGGCAATGGTAGCGTGCATGCAAAAGGCTGACGACCGGACTGGCGTCTGCCCTACTCACCAGCAACACTGATCAGCAAATTAGAACGAGGATTCACCCATGCTTTGGAAGAAAGGACGGCGCAGCGACAACGTGGTGGATGCTCGCGATGACAGTGGCGGCGGTGGAGGCGGCGGTCTGCGCTTTGGCGGCGGCAAGGGGCTGAGCCTGACCGCCATCATCCTGATCGCCGGCATCGGCTGGGTCACCGGCCAAGACCCGTTGCAAATCCTCGGGCAGCTCGCCGGGCAGATGGACCAGTCCTCGGCGCCCGCCACCACCCAGCAGACCCGCCAGGCGCCGCCGGCCAACGACGAGCAAGCGGAATTCGTGCGCTCCATCCTCGGCGACACCGAAGACACCTGGGGCCAGATCTTCCAACAGGCCGGACGCGCCTATCAGCAACCCAAGCTCATCCTGTTCCGTGGCCGGGTGAACTCCGCCTGCGGCTCGGCGACCTCCGCCACCGGCCCGTTCTATTGCCCGGCCGACCAGCAGGTGTACCTGGACATGGACTTCTTCCGCGAGATGGACCAGCGCTTCTCGGCCGCCGGCGACTTCGCCCAGGCCTACGTGATCGCCCACGAAATCGGCCACCACGTACAGACCCTGCTCGGCGTCTCGGCGAAGATCCAGGCAGCCCGCCAACAAGGCCGGCAGATGGAAGGCGACGGCGGCCTGCTGGTGCGCCAGGAGCTGCAGGCCGACTGCCTGGCGGGCGTCTGGGCCAACCATGCGCAGAAACGCCTGAACTGGCTGGAGCCGGGGGATATCGAAGAAGCCCTGAACGCCGCCAATGCCATCGGTGACGACCGCCTGCAACAGCAAGGCCAGGGCCGCGTGGTACCGGACTCCTTCACCCATGGCAGCTCGGCGCAACGGGTACGCTGGTTCAAGGCCGGTTTCACTCAAGGCCAAGTCGGCCAGTGCGACACCTTCGCGGCGAAGAGTCTGTAATGCGCCGGGTACTGGTGCTGCTCACGTTATGGATGATCTGCGCCGGCGCGCAGGCAGCGGAAAATGGCGTCAAGACGATCAGCCCCGCGCGGCTGAACCTCGAAGGCGGCGAACTGGCCATCGGCCTGAGCCAGGACTGGCAGCGGCCGCTGCCCGAGGTCCAGCGGGCGCTGATCATCGTCCACGGGCGCCTGCGTAATGCCCAGACCTACCTGCAAAGCGCCGAACAGGCCGCCAGCCAGGCCGGGCAAAGTGCGTCCACCCTGGTGGTCGCCCCGCAGTTTCTCAACCAGAGCGATATCGAGCGTCACCCACTACCCGACTCGCTGCTGCGCTGGCAGGGCAATGACTGGATGGCCGGCGAGCCGTCCAGCGGGCCCAGGGCGGTCAGTTCCTATGCGGTGCTGGACGCGATCATCACGCGGCTGAGCGATCGTCAGCAGTTCCCGTCCCTGACCGAGATCGTCATCGCCGGCCACTCCGGTGGCGCCCAGGTGGTGCAGCGTTTCGCCCTGCTCGGCCAGCACCATCCGGGCCTGGAGGATGACGGCATCAAGCTGCGCTACGTCATCGCCAACCCGTCGTCCTATGCCTATTTCGACGAACAGCGCCCGGTGAAGGTCGATGCCGGCGCGTGCCCCGGTTTCAACCACTGGAAGTACGGTCTGCTCAAGCTGCCGGCCTACGCCGCCGGCCAGACCGCGCAGCAACTGGAACAGAGCTACGTCAAGCGCGATATCACCTACCTGCTGGGCAAACAGGACACCGACCCGCACCACCCGGCGCTGGACACCAGCTGCGCCGCCGAGGCCCAGGGCGCCTACCGCTTGATTCGCGGGCACAACTATTTCAACTACCTGAAACAGCGTCATCCCCAGGGATTGCAACAGCAACTGATCGAAGTGCCCGGGGTCGGGCATGACGGCGACAAGATGTTCACTTCGCCCGAAGGGCAGAAGGCATTGTTCGGCCAATAAGCTCGGCCAATAAACAGAGTGAGGTCAGCTTGCTCGCGATGGATCTCAGGCCAAAAGCATCTGCTTCAAGATCACGCAATCCTCGGCATGCCAGTCGGCCAGCTCCGGCCACGGGTTATCCGGCAGGTTGACCAGCACCGTATGGGTGCCCGCCGCGCGACCGCAGTCGAGGTCGAAGCGGTAGTCGCCGACCATCACCATCTCGGCGGGCGCCACCGCCCAGGCCGCGGCCAGCTTCAGCAAGCCGCCCGGGTGAGGCTTGGGCGGTGCTTCGTCGCGCCCCAGCACGTCTTCGACGGCAAAGCAGTCGGCCAGGCCGATGGCCTCCAGGGTGATATGGGCCAGCTCCCGCGCATTGCGGGTCAGGATGCCCAGGCGATAGCCCCGCACCGCCAGCTCCCGCACCAGTTCCACCGCCCCCGGCGCCGGGCGCGAACCCAAGGCCAGGTCGCGCTCGTGCTCCAGCAGCCAGGCGTGTTTCGCCGCGGCTTCAGCGGCGGGCAAGGCCGCGAGGTGGGTCAGGATGTCATGCTCCGGCGGGATCCCCAGCGCTTCGCGGATAGCCGCGAAATCATGCACGGCCACCGTCAGGGTGCCGTCCATGTCGAACACCCAATGCCGCACCTCGGCCAGGCTCATGCCCAGTCCTTGCGGTGGCGGATCAGGCCTTCCTGGGTCACCGACGCCACCAGCTGGCCGGCGCGGTTGAACACGCTGCCACGGGAGAAACCGCGGGAATTGCCGGCCCACGGGCTGTCCATGGCATACAGCAGCCAGTCGTCGGCGCGCAGGTCGGCATGGAACCACAGCGCGTGGTCGAGGCTGGCGACCTGCATGTCCTTCTGCCACACCGACTTGCCATGGGGCAGCATCGAGGTGGTCAGCAGGCCGAAGTCCGAGGCGTAGGCCAGCAGGTATTTATGCAGCGCGGGAATGTCCGGCAGGCTGCCGTCGGCGCGGAACCAGACATATTTGATCGGGTCCGCCGGCTGCGGGTTGTAGGGGTCTTTCTCGGTGACCGGGCGCACTTCAATAGGCTTGGGGCACAGCAGTTTTTCGCGCATGTGCTCGGGGATCAGGTGCGCGCGCTGCTGGGTGATCTCCAGCTCCGACGGCAGGTTTTCCGGGCCGACCACCTGGGGCATCGTGTCCTGGTGCTCGAAGCCTTCCTCGTCGTACTGGAACGAGGCGCTACAGGTGAAGATCGGGTTGCCCTTCTGGATCGCCGTCACCCGGCGAGTGCTGAAGCTGCCGCCATCGCGCACCCGGTCGACCTGGTACACCACCGGCAACGCCGCGTCGCCCGGGCGCAGGAAATAACCGTGCAGCGAATGCACATGGCGGGCCTCTTCGACAGTCTGGCTGGCCGCGGACAGGGACTGACCCAACACCTGGCCGCCGAACAGCTGGCGGAAACCCAGGTCCTGGCTACGACCGCGAAACAGGTTTTCCTCGATCGGTTCCAGGGTCAACAGGTCGACCAGATCATCCAACACGTGGCTCATTCAGACTCTCCTCACACAGAGCAATGCCGCGCAGTCTTCGCTGCCGCGGTCGATTCAATCGGGTTCACACACATGGGCACACTCCAGATGCCCCCGACCTGCTATCCATGCAAGGTTTCCAACCATTGTTCGCGGTTGATGCGATACAGCACATGATGACGCAGCGGATGCTCGCTGCCGAGCTTTGGGTGATCGAAATCGTCGTCCGCAGCGTGTTGCATGCCGATGGCCTGCATGACTTTCTGCGACGGCAGGTTGCTGGTGGTGGTGAAGGCGACGATCTCCTTCAGGGCCAAGCGATCGAAGCCACAGCGCAACGCGGTCCAGGCCGCTTCGCTGGCATAGCCCAGGCCCCAGTGCTCGCGCGCCAGGCGCCAGCCGATTTCCACCGCCGGGGTGAACGGCGCCTCGAAGCCCACCACGCCCAGCCCGGTAAAACCGATAAAGGCCCCGGTATCCTTGCGCTCCAGCGCCCACGTGCCAAAACCGTGCTCGGCGAAATGCCCACGGATCCGCCCGATCAGCGCAGCGCTTTCCAGGCGGCTCAAGGGGGCCGGAAAGTAACGCATCACCTGCGGATCGGCACACATCGCCGCGAACGCCGGCAAATCCTCGTCGCGCCACTGGCGCAACAGCAGTCGAGCACTTTCGAGTTGCAGTATCGGCTCCATCGTCCCCTCCATTTCCATGCGTGCCAGTCTACATCGCTGGTAGGATCCTTTTCGGATTCCTACATGAAATTGCCATGCCACTGCCGCTGATCTACCACGAAGACTACAGCCCTGAGTTCCCGGCGGAGCACCGCTTCCCCATGGACAAGTTTCGCCTGCTGCGCGACCACCTGGTGGACAGCGGCCTGACCCGCGATGCCGACCTGCTGCGCCCGGAGCTGTGCCCCAGGGAAATTCTCGCCCTGGCCCATGCCCCTGGGTATATCGAACGCTATATGGCCGGCGAGTTGTCGCGGGAAGACCAGCGGCGCCTCGGCCTGCCCTGGAACGAAGCCCTGGCCCGGCGCACCGTGCGCGCCGTCGGCGGCTCGTTGCTGGCCGCCGAACAGGCCCTGGAGCATGGCCTGGCCTGTCACCTGGCCGGCGGTACCCACCACGCCCACTACGACCACCCGGCGGGTTTCTGCATCTTCAACGACCTGGCGGTAATCAGCCATTACCTGCTGGAAGCCGGACGGGTCGGCCGGGTGCTGATCTTCGACTGCGACGTGCACCAGGGCGACGGCACCGCGCGGATTCTCGAACATACCCCGGACGCCGTGACCGTCTCGCTGCACTGCGAAAAAAACTTCCCGGCGCGCAAGGCCACCAGCGACTGGGACATCCCCCTGCCGATGGGCATGGGCGACACCGACTACCTGAAGGTGGTCGACGATGCCCTCAATTACCTGCTGCCGCTGTACCAGCCGGACTTGGTGCTGTACGACGCCGGGGTGGATGTGCACAAGGACGATGCCCTGGGTTACCTGAAGCTGACCGACCAGGGCGTCGCCGCCCGCGACGAACAGGTGATGCGCCATTGCCTGGGCCGCGACATCCCGGTGCTCGGGGTGATCGGCGGTGGCTACAGCAAGGACCGCCAGGCCCTGGCGCGGCGCCACGGCATCCTCCACCACAGCGCGCAACGGGTGTGGACATCATTGGGTTGCCATTGAAAAATGAGCGCCGCCGCATCATCAGGTTGTCATCAAAAGCTGGGCG